>NZ_JBFAPK010000006.1:26662-234512 GCF_040676675.1 Micromonospora sp. NPDC049559
TGTCGCTCCAAACGACCCACGCACTCCCCGACGCCACCCGTGCCAGGCCAGTGGTGGGTGGTCGCCAGCTCACGCGGTCGTCCAGCAGTAGATCATGTCCGGCGCGGCCGGCTCGTCCGGATTTCCTGCCACGTTCGTCCCCTGCTGGGAAATTCGCCGGTCACCCGGCCGGCCGGCCCGCATGTGCCGATCTGGATGCCTCGATGTGACAGACTCGCCGCTGCGCATAATTGGTGCTGTCCACCTGAAGGGGAGCGGAATGCGGATCTTCCGGCTACGTGTCGCGGTTCCGGCCGTGGCGCTGGTCCTGGCGCCGCTGGGCCTGACCGGCTGTGGCCTGGTCGGCGGCGGTACGACGCCCGGCGGTACGGAGAGCAGCCCGATCGACGACGGGCCGGAGAAGTCGCGTACGGCGGTCCAGGCCTACCTCGACGCCATGAAGGCCAAGGACGCCGCGACCGGGCGCGGCCAGCTCTGCGCGCCGATGCAGGCGGGCTTCGACGCCTCGGCGAAGGGCCCCACCGGCGACTTCGCCAGCCACTTCAAGGTCACCGAGGCGTCCGTGACGGACGTCCGGTCCGACGGGGGCGCCCAGCAGGTCGGCGCCTCGGTCACGGTGGTCGTCGGCGACGGCGACGAGCAGCCGATGAACCTGCTCTTCACGGTGGTCAAGAGCCAGGGACAGTGGTGCATCGCCAAGGAGGTGCCGGGCGGCAAGGCCACCGGTACCCCCGATCCGGACACCAGTCCCGCCGGCTGACCCCGTCCCCAGCAGGGGTGATCCGGGTCGCTCCCACGGGGCGGAACGCGCCACCTCGGCGGCGGCCCGGGGCGGTCGTCGCCGTACGCTTGCGGGCATGCGCCATGAGTGGCACCAGTTGAGTTACCCGGGGGTGGACAACCCGGGCCTGCAGACGAGCCGCCCGACGATGGTGGACTCCGCCGAGGACGAGGCGCTCGGCCTCGACCGGTGGCGGGGGCTGCCCCGCGCCCAGACACCGCCCTGGCCCGACCCGGCCAAGGTCGACGAGGTCTGCAAGATCCTCGAGAACGTGCCGTCGGTGGTGGCGCCGTACGAGGTCGACCAGCTGCGGCAGCGGCTGGCGCTGGTCTGCGAGGGCCGCGCGTTCCTGCTCCAGGGCGGGGACTGTGCCGAGACGTTCACCGACAACACCGAGAGCCACCTGCTCGCCAACGCGCGCACGCTGCTGCAGATGGCCGTCGTGCTCACGTACGGCGCCTCGCTCCCGGTGATCAAGGTTGCCCGGGTGGCCGGGCAGTACACGAAGCCGCGCTCGCAGCCGAACGACGCCCTCGGGCTGCCGGCCTACCGCGGCGACATGATCAACTCGCTGGAGGCGCTGCCCGAGGCGCGGGTAGCCGACCCGCAGCGGATGATCCGGGCGTACGCGAACTCGGCCGCCGCCATGAACATGCTCCGGGCGTACCTGGCCGGCGGGCTGGCCGACCTGCACGCCGTGCACGACTGGAACAAGGGCTTCGTGAAGAACTCGCCGGCCGGCGAGCGCTACGACGCCATCGCCCGGGAGATCGACCGCGCCCTCGCGTTCATCCGGGCCTGCGGCCTCACCGACGACGAGGCCCTGCGCACCGTCACCCTCTACGCCTCGCACGAGGCGCTGGCGCTGGAGTACGAGCGGGCGTTGACCCGTGTCTCCGCCGGCCGGGCGTACGGGCTCTCCGGGCACTTCCTCTGGATCGGCGAGCGGACCCGGCAGCTCGACGGCGCGCACATCGACTTCATCTCCCGAATCGCCAACCCCATCGGCGTCAAGATCGGGCCCAGCACCCGGCCCGACGACGCGATCGCGCTCTGCGAGCGGCTCAACCCCGACAACATCCCCGGCCGGCTCACCCTGGTCAGCCGGATGGGCAACCACCGGGTACGCGACGCGCTGCCGCCGCTGGTCGCCAAGGTCACCGCCGCCGGCGCGAAGGTGGTCTGGCAGTGCGACCCGATGCACGGCAACACCCACGAGTCCTCCAACGGCTACAAGACCCGGCACTTCGACCGGATCGTCGACGAGGTGCTCGGCTACTTCGAGGTGCACCGCGAACTCGGTACCCACCCGGGCGGGCTGCACGTCGAGCTGACCGGCGAGGACGTCACCGAGTGCCTCGGCGGCGCCCAGGCGATCGAGGACGCGCACCTGCCCGACCGGTACGAGACCGCCTGTGATCCGCGCCTCAACACCCAGCAGTCCCTGGAGCTGGCCTTCCTCGTGGCCGAGATGCTGCGGGGATGATCGAGGGGATCCGTCGGGGCCGGACCGGCCCCGACGAACCCGAGCGCGAAAGGCGGCGGTGAGCCCGTGTACCAGACCATCCCCACCCCCGACGGCGGCGAGGCCCCCGTCGACCTGCGCTCGGACACCGTCACCCGGCCCACCGCCGGGATGCGCGCCGCGATGGCCGAGGCCGAGGTCGGCGACGACGTGTACGGCGAGGACCCCACCGTCAACGCGCTCGAAGCCGAGGTCGCCGCCCTCTTCGGGCACGAGGCCGCGCTGTTCGCGCCGACCGGGTCGATGGCCAACCAGATCGCGCTCCAGGTGCTGGTGCCGCCGGGCGGCGAACTGCTCTGCGACGCGGACGCCCACGTGGTGACGTACGAGGTCGGCGCCGCCGCCGCGTACGGGGGGATCTCCTCGCGGACCTGGCCGGCGGCGGGCGCCGACCTCGACCCCGAGCTGGTCGCCGCGATGGTTCGGCCGGACGGCTACGGCGCGGTACCGACCCGGGCGATCGCCGTCGAGCAGACCCACAACCGCGGCGGTGGCGGGATCATCCCGCTGGAGACCCTGCGGCAGCTGCGCCGGACCGCCGACGGGGCGGGGCTCGGCCTGCACTGCGACGGCGCCCGGATCTGGCACGCGCACGTCGCCGACGGGGTGCCGCTGGCGACGTACGGGCAGCTCTTCGACACGCTCTCGGTCTGCCTCTCCAAGGGGCTCGGCGCCCCGGTCGGCTCGCTCGTGGTGGGCAGCGCCGAGCGCGTCGCGGCGGCCCGGGTGATCCGCAAGCGGATGGGCGGGGGCATGCGCCAGGCCGGCATCCTCGCCGCCGCGGGCCGGTACGCGCTGCGCCACCACGTCGAGCGGCTCGCCGAGGACCACGTACGGGCGGCCCGGCTCGCCGAGGCGCTCTCGCCCTTCGGCGTCGTACCCGGCCAGGTCCGGACCAACATCGTGTCGCTCGACCTGAGCAAGTCGACGTTGGACGCCCCGGCGCTCGCGGCGGCGGCGCGCGAGCGGGGCGTACTCGTCTCGGTGGTCGGGCCGCGCACCGCGCGCCTGGTCACCCACCTCGACCTCGACGACGCCACGGTGGACCGGGCCGCCGAGGCCCTCGCCGGCATCCTCCGCGGCTGACGCCCCGCGCCAGCGGCCGGCGGCGGGGTCGTCGCGCCCGCCCCGGCCGGGCCGTCAGGGACGCAGCCGCTTGAGGGTGGCGATGTCGGCGGCGTGCCCGGCGTTGTCGTCCCCGCTCGGGGTCTCCACCACCACCGGCACCCCGGCCGTGGCCGGGTGCCGCATCAGCTCGGCGAAGGGTGCCTCGCCGATCGTGCCCTTGCCGATGTTCTCGTGCCGGTCCCGGGTCGAACCGCAGGGGTCGCGGGAGTCGTTGGCGTGCACCAGCCAGAGCCGCTCGGCGCCGACCGTGGCGACCAGCGTGTCCAGCGTCTCGGTCATCCCGCCGACCCGGGCCAGGTCGTGGCCGGCCGCCCAGGCGTGGCAGGTGTCGAAGCAGACCCCCAGCGCCGGGTGCCGGTCGACCGCCTCCAGGTACGGTCCGAGGTGCTCCACCCGGGAGGCCAGCGACCGTCCGCCGCCCGCGCTCGGCTCGACCAGCAGCCGCGGCCCGTCCTCGGCCGCCGCGGCGGTGTCCAGCAGCGGCAACAGGGACTCGCGTACCTGCCGCATCGCCGTGTCGTAGTAGTCGGGGTCCACGGCGCTGCCGGCGTGGAAGACCACCCCGCGCGCGCCGATCGCCCGTCCCCGCCGCAGCGCGTGCTCCAGCGCGGCTACCGACCGCTCCACCGTCGTCGCGGTGGGGGAGCCGAGGTTGACCAGCAGCGACGCGTGGATGTAGACGGCCAGGCCGCGCTCGGCGCAGCCGGCCCGGAAGCCCTCGTCCTGTCTCGGGTCGCCGGGCGGCAGCGCCCAGCCGCGCGAGTTGCCCACGTAGACCTGGACCAGCTCGGACTCCACCGAGTCGGCGTACGGCAGCGCCGCCTTGGCCAGCCCGCCCGAGGTGGGGGTGTGCGACCCGACCGGCGCGAGGCGGGTGGTCGTCTCCGTCACGGTTGTCATCTCAGAAGCACCAGAGTGTGATCGCGGTACCCGGGGGCACCTGGGCGTTCTCGCCGGGCGTCTGGGTACGCACCAGGCCCTGCGGGTTGAGCTGGATCTGCACCTGCAACTGCTGGCCCTCGAGCACCTGCTTGGCCTGCTGGCAGGGCATGTTCATCACGCTCGGTACGACCACGGCCGGCGGGCCCTTGCTGACGTCGATCTTGACTTCGCTGCCCCGCTCCACGCCGGCACCGTCGGCCGGGTCCTGCCCGATGACCTGGTCCTTCGGCTTGTCGGAGTCCTTGTACTGCTCGACGACCTGCAGACCCAGCTCGGAGAGCTTGGACCGGACCTCGTTGATGTTCTTGCCCACCAGGTTCGGCACGGTGATCGGCGCCCGGCCCTTGCTCACCGTCACGGTGACCTTGCTGCCGGGCTTGACCTCGGTGCCGGGCTTCGGGTCTACGGCGATGACCACCCCGGCGGGCAGGTTGTCGTCGTACCGGTCGGGCCCTTTCGCCACCACGAGCTTGGCCTTCGTCAGGTCGATCTCGGCCAGGTCGTACGTCTTGCCCGTCACGTCCGGCACCTGGTAGCGCTCCGGCCCCAGCGAGAGGACCAGGGTGATGGTGCCGCCCTTGACGATCCGCTCGCTCGACGCCGGGTCCTGTTGCAGCACGACGTCCTTTGCGGCGTTCTCGTCGTAGCGCGCCTCGCCGTACCTCAGGGTGAAGCCGGCCCGGGCGGCCTGCGCCTCGGCGTCCGCCTTGGACATGGTCACCAGCTGCGGGGCGACCGTGTAACGGCCGACGCCGAACCACCAGCCACCGATGGCGGCCACCAGGCCGAGCGCCACGATCGCGGCGGCGACCCCGATCCGACCCCGCCGGTCGGCCATCACCCGGTCCCGCAGCTCCCGGAGCTGCCCGAGCAGGCCACCCGCCGGGTCGGCGGCGCGCCGGCGGTGTGGCTTCCCGGGGTCCTTCTGCTCCGGCAGCCGGGCCCAGGAGGGGCGGTCGGCGGTCGGCGGTACCGCCGAGACGATCATGGTCGGCTGGGCGATCTGGATGGTCGGGTCGGCGACCGGGCGCAGCACGGCGGTACGGGCGCTCGCCTGGGCGCCGAGGTCCTCGCGGGCCAGCTGCACCTCGGCGTGGAACGCGCCCGCGTCGGAGGGCCGGGCGCCGGGGTCGCGGCGGGTGGCGCGTACCACCAGCTCGTCGAGGGCCGGGGGAAGCCCGGGTACCAGCGTCGACGGGGGCGGTACGTCGCGGTCAACGTGCTGCCAGGCGACGTCGACCGGTCGGCCGCCGTCGTACGGGACCCGCCCGGTGAGCATCTCGAACAGCACGATGCCGGCCGAGTAGACGTCGGTACGCGGGTCGGCGTGGCCGTCGGTGACCAGCTCGGGCGCCACGTACGCGACCGTGGCCATCAGCTGGCCGCCGGTGTCGTCCTCGGCGCTGGCCTCCACCGCCCGGGCCAGCCCGAAGTCGGCGACCTTGACCACGCCGTCGACCAGGTTGTTCAACCCGCCGCTGGGCGCCTCGGTGACCAGCACGTTCTCGGGCTTCACGTCCCGGTGGACCAGCCCGGCGCGGTGCGCGGCGGCGACGGCCGCGAGCATCTGCTCCGCGATCGCCAGCGCCTCGTCCGGGTTCAGCCGGCCCCGCTCGGTCAGGATCTCGCGCAGCGTCCGGCCCCGGACGTACTCCATCACGAGGTACGGCAGGCCGGCGTGGGTGCCCTGGTCGTAGACCGCCACCACGTTGGGGTGGGTCAGCCGGGCGATCGTCTTCGCCTCGTCGGTGAAGCGCTGCAGGAAGTTGGCGGCCCGGGCGCGGGCGTCCTGCGCCTGCGTCGGGTGAATGATCTTCAGGGCCACGGTGCGCTCCAGGCGCTCGTCCGTGGCCGTGTAGACCGTCGCCATTCCGCCACGGGCCACGCGACCGCGGATGCGGTAGCGCCCGTCGATCAGCGAGCCAAGCAACGTGTCGGCGACCTGTATGTCCATCGGCAGGCAGTCTATGTGTCGGGAGGGTGAGGGTAGAACAGGATGCTACAGGCGGCACCCCACCGAGGCCGGAGCGGTTCGTCGCGACGGACCTGCTCGCGCGCGGGTGGGGTGGGCGTTTGCGGGGGCGACCGGTCGTGGCAGGGTGATTACGTGAGTGAACCCGTACCCGCCGGCCCGACCGACCCGGACGGCTGGCTGACCCTGCCCGACGCCGCCGCGCGCCTGGACGTGTCGATCAGCAAGGTGCACCAGATGATCCGCGACCGCGAGCTGCTCGCGGTCCGCCGGGACGGCGTCCGGGTCGTCCCCGCGGAACTGGTGGCGAACCAGACGGTACGCAAGCACCTGCCCGGCGTGCTCACCCTGCTGCGCGACGCGGGGTACGACGACGAGGAGGCGCTGCGCTGGCTCTTCCTGCCGGACGACACGCTGCCGGGGACCCCGGCCGCGGCGCTCGGCTCGGACCGGGCCCGGGAGGTCAAGCGCCGCGCCCAGGCGCTCGGCTTCTAGCTGCCACGAATGCGGCATTTCGCCTATCTCGCGGTGTTGGCCGGCTGCCTGGGCTGCGCCCTCTGGCTGGAGCCGACGCTGCGCGTGAACGTGCTGCGCCGGTGGCGGCGGTTGCTGCTCACGCTGCTGCCGGTGCTGGCGGTGTTCGTGCTCTGGGACCTCGCCGCCATCGCCGCCGGGCACTGGACCTTCGACCCGGCGCAGATCACCGGGGTACTGCTCCCGGGCGGGCTGCCCCTGGAGGAACTGCTCTTCTTCGTGGTCGTCCCGATCTGCGCCATCCTCGGCTTCGAGGCCGTACGGGCGGTCCGGCGCTGGCCGGCCGGGGACGAGGAGTGAGCTACACCGCCGCGGCGCTGCTCGGCGTGGCCGGGGCGCTCCTGGTCGACCTCGCGGTGCTGCGTACCCGGCTGGTCCGGCGGCGGGTCTTCTGGGCCACGTACCCGATCATCATCTTCTTCCAGCTGCTCTCCAACGGGATCCTCACCGGCCGGGGCATCGTCCGCTACGACCCGGCCGCGATCGTCGGGCTCCGGCTGGCGTACGCCCCGGTGGAGGACCTGCTCTTCGGGTTCGCCCTGGTCCTGACCACGCTCTCGCTCTGGGTCTGGTGGGGCCGCCGGGGCGTGCAGGCCACCCCGCGCGCCGGCGAGGGCGCGCCGCCGCGGTGGCTGGGCGACCGGGCGGCCCGGCGCGGGCGTTGACCACCCCTGCTCGGCGAGCGCGGGGCGGGGCGGGTCGAGGCTCGGTCACGGGCGCCGGTGGTTCGGGCGCAGGCGGCCCGGGCGTCGGCGCTCCGGGTGCGGGCGACGGGCGGGCGGGGCGGCGCTCAGTGGGAGGAGCCGGTGGATCGCGGCGGTCCGGCCGCGCCGGCGAACTCCGCCGAGCGGCGGCGCCGCACGGCGCGGCGCGCGGCCACGAGCAGCGCCGCGACGATCCCCACGTCCAGCAGTGCGCCGGGCAGCTTCGTCAGCACCGCCAGCCCCAGCCCGTTCGGCAGCACCAGGAAGCTGAGCACCAGCACGATCGCGGCGAGCCGCCACCGCCAGCGCGGATCGGCGAGCCCGCCGGCGAGGACCGCCACCGCGGTCAGGCCGTACCAGGGGTAGAAGACGGGGGAGAGCAGCGCGAACGCCGCGAACGCGGTACCGCAGGAGAGCACGACGGTCCGCCGGGCCGCGGCCCCGGCGCTCCCCGCCCGCCAGGCGCGGACGACCAGCAGCACCCCGATGCCGGCCAGGGCCACCAGCCCCAGCAGCCGCGCCGCCGCGATCGCCGGACCGACCCCCTCGGGGTGGCCCACCAACCGCAACAGGTAGCCCACCGCCATGCCGAGCCCGGTCGGGAGCGACGTCCACTGCACCAGCCGGCCGGTGTCGCGCAGCGCGCCGACCCAGCCGAGGTCCAGCCCCGCGGCCACGCTCGTCGCGGCGAAGGCCAGCACCGCCCCGGCGAGTACGGGCACGGCCCGGCGGAGCGCCCCGGCGTCGCGGGCCAGTACGGCGCGCGGCAGCCTGGTCCAGCTTCCGTCGCGGGCGGGGCCGGCGGCGGTACCGGCCGCGAGCAGGACGACGAACGGTGCCGCCACCACGGCCGTGACCTTGACGGCGGTGGCGAGCCCCAGGGCGGCTCCCGCCACGGCCAGCCGCACCGGCACGGCGAGCCCGGACCGGGCGGGCGCGGGCGGCGCGCTCCCGGGCGTGGCGGTTCCCGGCGCGCTCCCGGGTGGCGCGTCGTCCCTGGGCGGCGCGGTTCCGGGCGTGGCGGTTCCCGGCGCGGCGGTTCCCGGCGCGCTTCCGGGCGTGGCGGGAACCGGCGCGGTGGCGAGGGCCAGCGCGGCCAGGAGCAGCCCGACCATCAGCGCGTCGTTGTGCGCGCCCGAGACGGCGTGCACCGCCACCAGCGGCGAGAGCAGGCCCAGCCAGACGGCCGCCGCCGGGTCGACGCCACAGGCGCGGGCGAGGCGCGGCAGGTACCGGGCGACCAGCAGCCCCCCGCCCAGCGCGACCACCCGGAACAGGCCGATCGCGACCAGCAGCTGCGCCTGGGCGGTGCCGCCGACGGCGCGGGCGCCGGCCACCGCCGCACCGGAGAGCGCGATCGCCAGTGGCCCGTACGGGGTCGGGGTGTGCCGCCACAGCGGGGGCACCGAGTCGACCCAGGGGCAGCCGCCGTCGGCGACCCCGGTCGAGTACGGGTCTACGCCGTCCAGCCACAGCGTCCCCTGGCAGGCGTACGCGTAGACGTCCCGGCTGGCCAGCGGCGGCGCGAGCAGCAGCGGTACCGCCCAGAGCAGGCCGGTGACCAGCAGCCAGCGCGGCGACGGGCCGCCCGGCGCCAGCACCGACCGGCCCAGCCGCCACCAGACCAGCGCGAGCCCGACCAGCCCCAGCACGCAGGCCGCCAGCCCCAGCCAGTAACCGGCCGAGCCGGGGAACTGCCGGGAGCCCAGCGCGGTCACGCCCGGGTCCGCACCCGGCAGCGCGCCGGCGCCGTACGCCCCGGCCGCCAGCAGCGCCGTCGCGGCGAGACCGGCCACCCGCAGTCGCGCCGGGTGATCGAGGTCGCGCACGCCCCGATGGTGCCACGGGCCGGTTATGGCCGGCCCGGGATCGGATGGACCGGGGGTGGACCCGGGGTGTCCGACGGGTGCCCGCTGCCCGGCCGGCGGGCGGCGCCTGGTGCCCTGTTGTCCCCCCGTGCCCGTTGTCCGCCCGGTGCCCGGTGCCCGGTGCCCGGTGCCCGGTGCCGCCCGGGCCGGGCCGGCCGGGCAGTGCTCAGTCGATGCGGCGGGTCGCGGCGATGGCCAGGTCGATCAGCACCTGGCGGGCCTCGTCCTCCAGGTCGGCCCGCTCCAGGGAGTCGAGCGCGGTCTCGGTCAGCGCGGCGATCCGCCGCTCGGCGCGCGCCAGTGCGCCCGTACTCGTGATCAGGTCGCGAAGCTGGGCCACCCCGGTCGGGTCGAGCAGCGGATCACCCAGCCGCCGGGTCAACAGCTCCCGGCCGGCCTCGTCGGCACCCTCGAAGGCCGCCGCCACCAGGTACGTGCGCTTGCCCTCGCGCAGGTCGTCACCGGCCGGCTTGCCGGTCTGCTCCGGGTCGCCGAACACGCCCAGCACGTCGTCGCGGAGCTGGAACGCCTCGCCCAGCGGCAGCCCGTACCCCGAGTACGCCGCCCGTACCGGCGCGGGCGCGTCGGCCAGCGCGGCGCCGAGCAGCAGCGGTCGCTCGACCGTGTACTTGGCGGACTTGTACCGCGCGACCTTGCCGGCCCGTTCGATCGAGGTGTCTCCGGTCGCCTGGGTCAGCACGTCGAGGTACTGCCCGACGGTGACCTCGGTGCGCATCTCGTCGAAGACGGGGCGGGCCCGGGTCACCGCCCCCGCGTCCAGGCCGCCCTTGTGCAACAGCTCGTCCGACCAGACGAGGCAGAGGTCACCGAGGAGAATCGCCGCCGAGTCGCCGAAGCCCTCCGCGTCACCGACCCAGCCGGCCGCGCGGTGGTACGTGGCGAACCGGCGGTGCACCGCGGGCTCGCCGCGCCGGGTGTCGGAGCGGTCCATGAGGTCGTCGTGGATCAGCGCGCTGGCCTGTACGAGCTCCAGCGCGGCCAGGGTCGCGACGACCGGATCCGCGTCGGCGCCGCCGGCGCCCCGGTACCCCCAGTAGGCGAAGGCCGGGCGCAGCCGCTTCCCGCCGCGCAGGACGAAGGCCTCCAGGGCCTCGGCGATGGGTAGCAGCGCCTCGTCGACGCCGGCCAGCCACGCGCGCTGGTCGGCCAGAAACTCGGCGAGTGCCTTGTCGATCCGGTGGCGGAGGCCGGCGCGGTCGACCGGCGAAACGGGGGCAGTTTCGGTCACGCCATGAACGCTAGCCGTTCCCCGGGGCCCGCGCCGCCGTGCCCTCGCCGGCCTCTCGGGCCGCGTATCGGCGCCGCTACCAGCGGTAATCGTGATCCGCTCGGCGGGAGATTCGGTACCGACGGTGGCCGGGCGGGCCGGTAGAGTCATACCCGTGGCACTCGGTCTTCCCTCTGTCCTCCCCAATTCGCAGCCGTCGATCGGGGAGTTGATCCGGGGCGACGGCCCGACCTTCTCCTTCGAGTTCTTCCCGCCGAAGACCCCGGAGGGCGAGCGGCTGCTCTGGCAGGCGATCCGGGAGCTGGAATCGCTCCGCCCCTCGTTCGTCTCGATCACGTACGGGGCCGGCGGGTCGAGCCGGGACACCACGGTCTCGGTCACCGAACGGGTCGCCACCGAGACCACCCTGCTTCCGATGGCGCACCTGACCGCGGTGAACCACTCGGTCGCCGAGCTGCGGCACGTGATCGGCCGGCTGGCCGGGGTGGGCGTACGCAACATCCTCGTGGTGCGCGGCGACCCGCCGGGCAACCCGACCGGCGAGTGGGTCCGGCACCCGGAGGGCGTCCGCTACGCCGAGGAACTGGTCCGGCTGGTACGCGAGTCCGGGGACTTCAGCGTCGGCGTCGCGGCCTTCCCGTACAAGCACCCCCGGTCGCCGGACATCGCCAGCGACACCGCCTATTTCGTCCAGAAGTGCCGGGCCGGTGCCGACTTCGCGATCACCCAGATGTTCTTCGACGCCGACGACTACCTGCGGCTACGCGACCGGGTCGCCGCGGCCGGCTGCGACACGCCGATCCTGGCGGGCGTCATGCCGGTGACCCAGATGAGCACCATCGAGCGCTCGCAGCAGCTCTCCGGCGCGCCCTTCCCGCCCGCGCTGGCCGAGCGGTTCGCCAAGGTCGCCGACGACCCGGAGGCGGTACGCCGGCTCGGCGTCGAGCAGGCCAGCGAGATGTGCCGGCGGCTGCTCGACGAGGGCGTGCCCGGCATCCACTTCATCACCCTCAACCGCTCGACCGCGACCCGGGAGGTCTGGCGCAGCCTCCAGGCCGGCGTACGGGTGTGAGCCGCCGGCCGCGACCTGAGCCGGCCCGCGCCGGTTGAACCACGGTGGGCACTCGGCTTAACTGGGACGAGTACGCGGTCGCCTGGGCGCGGCTGCACGGGGGGTTCGATCCGAGGCTGGCCACCCCCACGGTCGCCGGTTGGCTGCGGATGTCGTACCGGGTGGGCGCGCTGCTCGGCCGGCTGCGGATCTCGCCGTCGGCGGTGACCCTGGTCGGGGTCCTGTTCTGCCTGGGCGTGCCGGCGTCGATCCTCTGGGCCTCGGACGGTCCGCTGGTCGCCGCGATCTTCGTCCTGTTGGCGGCGGTCGCGGACAGCGTCGACGGGGCGCTCGCCATCGCCACCCGCCGCTCCACCCGCCTCGGCTACGTCTACGACTCGCTCGCCGACCGGGTCGGTGAGGCGCTCTGGCTGGCCGCGTTCTGGCTGGTCGGCGCGCCCGGCGGGCTGGTCGTGGCGGCCGGCGCGCTCGCCTGGCTGCACGAGTACGTCCGGGCCCGGTCGGTCTCGGCCGGTATGCGCGAGATCGGCGCGGTGACCGTGGGCGAGCGGCCGGCGCGGGTGATGATCACGATTTTCGGACTCGTCGCCGCCGGCATCGCCGGCTCGATCCAGGCCGACCTGTCGGCCGGGACGATCACCGTGGTGACCGCGATCTGGGTGCTGCTCGCCGCGTTCGGCTTCGGCCAGTTGCTGGCCGTGGTCCGCCGCTCCCTGCGCGGCTGAGCAGAGCAACCCCGGCTCGTCGATCTAGGGCAAATCCGCGTTACTTGATCTCCAATCACGAGGATTTGCCCTAGATCGACGGAGGGGGTGTCGGGGCGGGTGGGGCGCGCGCCGCGGCCACGATGATCGAATGGCTCCAGTAGGGTGCGTGCACGTGAGCCGTACTCGCGTCACTGCCGTTCCCCCGGTGCCCAACGTGGACCGTCCCCGCAGCTGGCGGATGCTCCTGACCGTCGCCGTGGCGGTGCTCGCCGCGATCCTGGTGCTCACCGGCGTTCCCGGCATTCCCGGGCTGGGCGGCGGCGCCGCCACCGCCCGGCTGTCGCGGGTCACCCCGAGCGCGGTCGCCGGCGGCGCGGCGCCGCAGGATCGGGGCACGCCGGCCGGGTCGAAGCCGACCGGCCCGTACGCCGCCCGGCTGCCGAGCTTCCCGCCCGCGCCGCCGCCGCAGCCGGTGACCGTACCGGCCGGGCCCAGCGCCGGCTGGTACTCCCGCATCCCGACCAACCAGCCGGTGGCGTTCCTGACCATCGACGACGGCTGGATCAAGAAGCCCGAGGCGCGGCAGCTGCTCGCCGACGCGCACGTACCGGTGACGCTCTTCCTCACCATCAACGCGATCAAGGACAACCCCGACTACTTCCGGAACCTGCCGCCGAACGTGGTGATCGAGGCGCACACGATCAGCCACCCGAATCTCAAGGGCAAGTCGTACGCCATCCAGCGGCACGAGATCTGCGGCTCCGCCGACCGGCTCGGCGAGCTGTACGGCCGCCGCCCGGTGCTGTTCCGGCCGCCCTTCGGTGAGAAGGACGCGACCACGCTGCGCGCGGTGCGTGACTGCGGCATGAAGGCGGCCTTCTTCTGGAAGGAGACCGTGGACAAGGGAAAGGTGCGCTACCAGGTCGGGCACACCGTCCGGCCGGGGGACATCATCCTGATGCACTTCCGGGACCGGTTCGTGGACGACTTCACCGCCGCGCTGAAGGCCATCCACGCCGCCGGGCTGACCCCGGTCCTGCTCGGCGACTACGTACGCTGACCCGCCCCGCCCGCCCCCGGCGCGTCGATCTAGGGCAAATCCCTGCTGATTGATCTCCAATCACGACGATTTGCCCTAGATCGACGAGAGTGCGTGGCGCGTGAGGGAGGGCGCGTCGCTCAGTGGGCCGTGGTGGTGAGCGCCATGGTGATCTCGTCCACCGGTCCGATCAGTACGGTCTCCACCGGCAGCCGCGCCAGCGACGAACCGTCGAACTCCAGGTCCGTCTCGGTCACCGCCGCGCGGATCTCCTCCAACCGGTTGCCGGTGAGGTCGAGGATCTCGGTGAGCTGGGCCGGGTCGGCCGCCTCGCGCAGGGCGACGTGCACCAGCGTCAGCCCGTTGACCCGGCCGCCGGTCTGTTCGGGTACGAGCAGCACCAGCCGCCCGTCGTGCGCGCCCCGGACCAGCCGTACCGTCCGCGACTGCACCGCCAGCCGCTTCGACCCGCGCAGCTCCGTGAGGTTGTCCGCCCGACTCGCCAGCGCCGCCGCCGCGCCGATCTTGCGAGTCGCCCGGATGGTGGAGCGCTCCGGGGCCCAGTTGACCTGGTACCGGGTCGCCCCCTCGACGCCGGCCACCACCCGGGCGAAGGCGCGTAGCGCGACCAGCACCGGATAGCTCATGGTGGCGGGGTCGGCGCCGGCCTCGACCAGGGTCGCCGTGAGTAGGTTGTCGAGCAGGTCCTCCTCGCCCCGGGAGGTGCCGACCGTGACCGTCTTGGCCTGGTGCATCACCGAGTCGATCGACCGGGTCAGCTCGTCCACCGCCGCGGTGACCTGCTCGCGGACGAAGTCGGCCGGGTCGGTGATCCGGGTCGGCAGCGTCGCCCCGCCGTGCCGCAGGAAGAGCGCCGTCTGCGCGAGGCGTACCGCCGTGTCGCTGCCGAGCACCCCGCGCACCGCGCCCTGCGCGCACTCGGCGAGGAACTGGTGCAGACCGTCGCAGGCCCGGTCGAGGTCGGCCAGCGCGACCGCGCC
Source organism: Micromonospora sp. NPDC049559 (assembly GCF_040676675.1). Lineage (NCBI taxonomy): Bacteria > Bacillati > Actinomycetota > Actinomycetes > Micromonosporales > Micromonosporaceae > Micromonospora > Micromonospora sp. NPDC049559. Next base: position 41,185 of record NZ_JBFAPK010000006.1, read on the forward strand.
GGCGTCCACCGAGGCCTCCAGCGCCGCCAGCGATTCCCGCAGCGGGTCGGCCTTCGCGTCGATCGCCCGCGCGGTGTGGTACGCGAGCAGGTGCCCGGCGGCGGTACTGAGCACCCAGGCGAAGATCGGATGGGCGGGCGGTACCCGGATCACCCAGTCGGTCGCCCAGGGCAGGTCGACGTCCCGGTCCACGATGACGACCGGCGCGTTGCGGTGCGCCGCGAAGATGTCCACCTCCTTGCAGAGGTCGCGTACCTGTCCGGCGGGCGCGCCGGCCGCGCAGACCAGGACGAACGCCTCGGCGGAGAGGTCGACGTGCTTCTTGTCCTCCACCGCGTCGGTGGAGATGCTCTTGTAGCACAGCTCGGAGAGCTTGATCCGGGTCTCCTCGGCGGCCACCCGGTTCGGGCCGGAACCGACCACCGCCCAGTGCGGGTGTCGCAGCGCCACCTGGGCGACCTCGGCGAGCCGCCCGGTGTCGCGCTGTAACTCCTCCAGCTGGTGCGGGATCTCCAGCAGGGCCCGCAGCAGCGTGTCCTCCAGGTCGCCCGGGAGCCGGCCGCAGAGCCGGGCCAGCTGCAACCCGAGCACCGCCCCGGTCGCCACCTGCGAGTAGAACGCCTTGGTCGAGGCGACGGCCATCTCGACGTCGCGGCCGTCGGAGGTGTAGAGCACGCCGTCGCTGCGGTGGGTCAGGTCGCTGTCCCGCCGGTTCACGATGCAGAGCACCGCGGCGCCCCGGGCCCGTACCATGTCGACCGCCCGGTTGGTGTCGGTCGTGGTGCCGGACTGGCTCACGGCCACCACGCAGGCCGCGGACATGTCCGGGCGCAGGCCCCAGGCGGAGAGTTCGGTGGCGGGCATCGCCTCCACCGAGACCGCGGGGTGCAGCAGTTGGCGTACCACGTTGGCGATGCCCCGGCAGGCGACCGCGGCGGTACCCTGCCCCACGAAGATCACCTCGCCGATCCCGCCCGCCGCGAACCGGTCCCGCAGCGTCCGGGGCAGCGCCGACTCGCCGAGCACCGCCGTGAGCCGCTCCCCGTCGTCGGCGATCCGCCCGCGCAGGCTCTTGCGGAACGACGACGGCGCCTCGGTGATCTCCTTGGCGAGGTAGTGGTCGAAGGCGCCCCGGGTCACGTCGCGGGTGGTGATGCCGGCGGTGGCCAGCTCCGCCTCGCCGACCGGAAGGGGCTGCGCCAGCGCGTCGTACCGGCGCAGCGCCGCCAGGCCGCCCGCGCCCGGCCGGCGCAGCTCCACCACCACCCCGGTGTCCCCGTCCGGGGTACGGGCGGTGCCGTCCAGCCGCAGGTACCGGTCGGTCCGGGCGACCAGCCCGTAGACCTCGCTGGCGACCAGGAAGCAACCGGGGGCGAAGCCGACGTAGAGGCCCTGGCCGCTGCCCCGGACCGCGAGGTACAGCCGGTCCGGCTCCGCGTCGGCATGCGCCGCGATCGCGAAGGAGCCCTGGTACGAACGCAGGCAGCCGGCGAGCGCGGCCACCGGTTCGGCGCCGGAGCCGACCGTCCGGGCCAGCATCACCGGTACGAGCTTCGCGTCGGTGCTGATCGCGGCCCCGTCCGACGGCAGCCCGAGCGTCTCGCGCAGCTCCAGGTGGTTGTCGATGTCGCCGTTGAGGACCGCGGTCGCGTAGCCGCCCGGCTCGGGGGCGCTGTCCACGGGGTGCGCGTTCGCCTCGCTGATCCGGCCGACGCTGGCCCAGCGGGTGTGCGCCAGCACCGCCGCGCGGGCGCTCGGCAGCGCCAGTACCTCCCGCAGGGCGGCGTCGGCGCCGATCGCGGCGCGCAGGTACGCCACGTTCTCGCCGAGCCGGCCGATGATCGAGGCGCGCTTGTAGACCAGCGTCAGCCCGCCCGCCGTCCGGGTGACCGCGCCGTGGCCGTAGTCGCCGTCCCGCCGGTCGCGCAGCGACTCCGGCAGCCGGGCCAGGTCCGCCTCGTCGAGCGTGATCCACACCTGCACGCCGGCCGAGTCACGCCCGCGTACCTCCAGCCGGTCGATCGCGTCGAGCACCGTGTCGACCGCCAGGTACGCCCGCGCCATCCGTACGTCGCCGATCGCGTCACCGGCCAGCTCGGCCGCGCGGGCCGCCGCCCGTACCCGGTCGTTCTCGATCGACCAGAGCAGGTCACGGGCCTGCCGGGCCAGCCGCTGCACCTCTTCGAGCAGGTCGAGGTCCCAGGAGCCGCCGGCGGAGTCCAGCGCGCCGTCGAGCTTGTCCAGCCAGCCGCCCAGCCCGTCCACCCGGGTCAGCAGCTCCTCGCGCAGCCGCGGCTCGGTCGCCAGCCGGTGGCCGGCCGACGGCAGCGCGTACGTCTCGGCGGCGGTGGCGAGGCTCGTGACCAGCCCGTCCAGCGCGGCGGCGAGTCCGGCGGGCCGGTCCGGGCCGGTGCCCGGGTCCGCCGGCGGCCGCTCGGGCAGCAGCTCCGCCAGCCGTGCGCGGGAGACCTCCGCCCCGTCGTGGCCGTAATCCGGCAGGGCCGCCATGATTCCGCACACGCCGGTGAACCTCTCTGGTCAACCTCTCTCCGAACAGGCCGAGACCCCGACGTTATCAACGCGGAGGCGCGGACACGCGCACTGAGAGCAACGGCGGAGGGGGAAATTCGTCCGTTTCCAGCCGCCCGGCCGGGCCGGTCCGGGTCCAGAACGGCCCGGGTGGAGGCGGGGCCGGGTTCAGGCCGGGCCGATCCGGTCGGCCACGATCTGGGCCGACAGGGCCACCATCGGCAGCCCGCCGCCCGGATGGGTGGAGCCGCCCACCAGGAAGAGCCCGGCCACGCCGGTCCGGTTGGGCGGGCGCAGCAGCCCGCCGGCCGTACCGTAGATCGCCCCGCCGGGCGCCCCGGTCGCGCCCGCCAGGTCGGCGGGGGTGCGCACCTCCTGGAAGACCAGCCGGTCCCGCACGTCGACCCCGCGCGCGGCCAGCACGTCCAGGATCCGGTCGGCGTAGGCCTCGGCGAGCCCCGGCCGGCGCCAGTCCACCCCGGACAGCGCGCGCGCCTGCCGGGCCGCGTTGACCAGCACGAACCACGCCTCGTGCCCCTCGGGACGGACCGCGGGGTCGTCGGCCACGGTGACGAAGACGGTCGGGTCCGGTGCCGGCCGGGCCGGCATGCCGCGGCCCGGGTCGCCGAAGACCGCGTCGAACTCGGCGTCGTAGTCGGCCGGGAAGAAGACGTTGTGGTGCGCCAGCCCGCTCGACCCGCGCACCCCGAGCAGCAGCACGAAGCCGGCCAGGCTCCGGTCGGCCAGCCCGGCCAGCCGCGCCGGGTCCGGCAGCAGGTCCCGGTGGAGGGTGAGCGCGTCGCAGTTGGCGACCACCACGTCCGCCGGTACCGCGCCGGTGGCGCCGGCGAGGCGTATCCCGCGCACCCGGCCGCCGGCCGCGTCGACGCCGGTGACGGTGCTGCCGGTCCGCACCACCACGCCCAGGTCGAGGCAGCGGGAGAGCAGCGCGTCGGCGAGCCGGCCCAGCCCGCCGCGCACGTACCAGCCGCCGAACGCCAACTCGGCGTAGGGGACGGCGACCAGCGCGGCCGGGGCGCGCCGGGGGTCGGCGCCGGTGTAGGTGGCGTACCGGTCCAGCAGCATCCGCAGCCGGGGGTCGCGCAGCCCGCGGCGGCCGAGCCCGCGCAGCGTCTGCCCCGGCCCGATCGCGGCCAGGTCGCCGAGCCGCCAGGCGAGCCGCGCCAGCGACAGCGGCGAGTCGACGCCGGAGCGGAGCACGTGCCGCCACGAGGTGTCCCAGACCCGCTCGGCGCGCCGCCACAGCCGGCGCCAGTCGTCGGCGGCGTCGGCGCCGAGGCGCTCGCCGATCCGCGCGGCGAACTCCGCCGGGTCGGCGACCGAGTCGAGGACCTCGCCAGCGGGGAAGACGTGCCGCACGATCGGATCCAGCGGCACCAGGTCGAGGTACTCGTCGAGCTTCGCGCCGGTCGACTCGAACAGCTCGGTGAAGACCTGGGGGAGCGTGAGCAGGCTCGGCCCGGTGTCGAAGTGGAAGGTGCCGGCGTCGGTGTCACGGGCGTACCGCCCGAGCTTGCCGCCGACCACCTCGGCGCGCTCGTGGACGGTTACCTCGTGCCCGGCGGCGGCCAGGCGGATCGCGGCGGCCAGGCCACCCACCCCGGCACCGACCACGACAATCCGGGCCATGGCACGCCACCCTCTCGAAGCACCGATTCTCAGCGCGCAGGTTTGTTCACAGCACCGGGCGGCCCCGCCACCGGAGTCGCCGCCGCCTCCGCAGATGGTACGACCGCCAGGTCAGCCAGCCGAGCAGCGTGACCGAGAGCGGATGCGCCAGCGCGTCCGGCCAGGCCCGGCCGCCGGTGGCCCGCGCGCTGACCACCCGGCCGGCCACCCCGAGCAGGTACGCGCCGAGCGCCGCCAGCGCCGGCACCGGCCGGCCCGCGCCGGCCGCGCCGAGCGCCAGCAGCGGCGGGGCGGCGTAGAGCAGCAGGAGCAGCAGCACCACGGCGGTCGCCGCGACCGGCGAGCCGAACGAGGCCCAGAGCGACTTGCCGTAGCCGTCGCGCAGCTCCCGCCAGGAGCCGTACATCCGGCACTCGGCCAGCGCCGAGGCGTCGGCGAGCGCGATCCGGCCGCCCGAGCGCTTCACCGCCCGGGCCAGCTCGATGTCCTCCAGGATCTTGGCGCGGACGGCGGCGTGCCCGCCGGCCCGGCGGTAGCCGGCCCGGTCCAGCACCAGGAACTGCCCGCCGGCCGCCGCCAGCGACGGCCGCGCCGAGCGCTCCATCGCGGCCAGCGGCAGGAAGGTCAGCCAGAGCCACTGCAGCAGCGGCTGGACCAGCCGCTCGCCCGCCGAACCCGCCACGATCCGGGGGTACGGCGAGAGCAGCGCCGCCCGGGCCGCGCGGAGGGTGGCGACCGCGGCGGCGACGGCGTACGGGGCGAGCACCACGTCGGCGTCGACGAAGACCAGTACCGTCGCCTCCGGCCCGGCCAGGTCGGCGAGCCGCTGGCAGGCGTGCGGCTTGCCGAGCCAGCCCGCCGGCGGCGGCGCGCCGGTCACCAGCCGCAGTCGCGGGTCACCGGCGGCGACCGCGCGCACCACCTCGGCCGTACCGTCGGTCGAACCGTCGTCGAGCACCACGATCTCCAGCCGGGGCAGGCCCCGCTGGGCGAGCAGGGACCGCAGGCAGGGCGCCACCCGCCCGGCCTCGTCCCGTACCGGCAGCAGCACCGCCACCGCCTCGGCCACCGGTTCCGGTGCCGGCGGCGGGCGGCGCAGCCAGCGCGTGGCGTTGACGACGGTGTGCAGGGTCAGCGCCCCGACCGCCGCGGCGAGCCCGGACGCGGCCCCGGCGAGCCAGCTCATTTCGGCCCCCGCCGGGCCGCGAGGTGGGCGAACCAGGGCGCGGCGACGCCGCGTGCCAGCGGTACGGCGAGCGCGGACATGGCCAGCGCGCCCCAGAGCGCCGAGCCGGGCAGGTCGAGGAAGACGGCGTGGGCGAGCACACTGGAGGCGTAGGTCCAGAGGTAGAGCAGGTGCATCGGGGCGTCGTCCGGGGTCGTGACGCGGGCCGGCGCGGCGGCGGTACGCCACAGCAGGGCCATCATCGCCACCGCGACCAGCAGCCAGCCCAGGTAGTTGCCGACCGGTACGCCGGGCACGCCCGGCAGCGCGGGGTGGGGGTTCCGCCAGGTCCAGTACCCCTCCGCCACCATCTGCGGGTCGAGGAAGACGTCCCAGGCGGCCAGTCCCAGGCCCGCCAGCCCGATCCGCCCGACCGCGCCCGCCCGGGCGCCGCCGGTGCGTCGGTTTGTCCCCGCCCGGACAGCGCCGGTGTGCCGGGCCGCGCCCGCCTGGGCGCCACCGGTGAGCCGGACCGCGGCCAGCCAGGCCGGCCAGGCCATCCAGGTCCAGGCCAGCGGGATCACCAGCGGCACGCCGGCCAGCCTCGGGCCGAGGTCGCCGGAGTAGGCGTACCCGCCGAAGGGCAGGCCGGTCGCCACCCCGACCGCCTCCACCGCCAGCCCACCCGCGCCGGTCACGGCGACCAGCGCCACGGCGGTACGCGGGCCGCGGCTGAGCAGGGCGTGCCCCACCGAGAGCAGGAAACCGAGGACGACGGTCGCCACGGTCAGCCGGTCCCGACCGGTCCCGCCGGTGAGCGGGTACCCGATCTGGGCCAGGACCAGCGCGGCCAGCAGTAGCCACGGCAGTCGGGCGAGCCGGCCCGGCCAGCCCGACGTCCCGGGCGGCGCCCCGGGTGCGGGGAACGGTCCGCTCGCCGCCCGGACCGGCGTACGGGGCCGGCCGGTACGCGTCATCCGGGCGGCAGGGTCAGCGGGAGGTCCCGCCCGAGCACCGCGAAGGCCCGCTCGTCGCCGGGGAAGCGGAAGTCCCGCAGGACGTCGACGAAGCCGAAGCGGCGGTAGAGCCGCCAGGCGCGGGAGGTCCGCTCGTCGGCCTCGGGCGTGGAGAGCAGCGTGGTGCCGCCCTCGGCCATGCTGAGCAGGGCGCCGAGCTGCCGGGCGCCCAGGCCGTGCCCCTGCGCGGGGGGCCGGACGTGCAGCTCCACCACCTCGAAGCAGTCGGTCAGCCAGGTCTTGCGGGCCTCCCGGCTCAGCGCGTTGCGCACCTGGTCGTGCCACCACTGCCCGCGCGCCGAGCGGTAGCCGTAGCCGAAGCCGGCGAGGTGACCGTCAGTGGTCAGGGTGGCGACGGCGCGGAAGCCGGGGCGGCGTACGTGGGTGGCGATGTAGCCGCGCCGGGCCTCCAGCAGTTCGGCGCGGTAACCCATCGCCTCGCCGTAGACCGCCACGACGTCGTCCAACCGCCGGGCGAGATCGTCCGGCGTCCACGGCACCAGCCTCATGCCCCTCCGCTCCTCACTGCCGACCCCTCCCGTCCGCGGGCTGCCGGCCGCCCGGCACTCCGACCGCCGTCGCCCGGCCCACCGTCGTCCCGGTCGCCCGCACTCCGGCCCCCGTCGCCGCGGCCCTCGTCGTCCCGGCCACCATCGTCCCCGACCCAGCCGAGCACCGACCGGTCACCGAGCACCGCGCGCACCTCGAACCGCGCGAAGAGCTCCTCGGCGTACCACCGGTCCACCGGGGTACGCATGATCGCGGCGCGGTGCTCCGGGTGACGGTACGCGAACCGGACCAGATCCGTCGCGTTGCGCCACACGCTGACCGTGCCCTGCCAACCCAACGGCGCCTCACCGATGCCGAACCGGGTGAGCAGCCCCGGCGCGTCGGTCAGGGCGGCGGCGACCGGCGGGACGGCGCGCCAGAAGCGCGGCGCGCGGCTCGGGCGCAGCCGGGCCCGGGTCAACGCGAGCACGGGCGCCCTGGCGGCGTCGGCCCCTGCCGGGTCCGGCCCGTCGGCGGGCTCCGCCCCCGGGGCGCCGACCGACGGATGCCCCGGCCCGTCAACCCACCCGGGCGCCGGAGCGCCCGCCGGTCGCGCCCGGGGTGCCGGCGGGCCGAACGGCTCGACCCCGGCCCAGCGGCCCCGGCTGGCCAGCGGGCGCAGGTCGAGCCGGACGCTGTCGCGGGCCAGGCGCCGCCAGGCGCGCCCGACGGGGCCGTGCTCGAAGGCCGCGGCGCGCGCCGGGTCGGACCAGACCACCAGCGCCGCCCAGCGGGTCGGGTCCACGTCGCCCGGCCCGAAGCCGGTTCCGGTGCCGGTACCGAGCAGCTTGGCGAAGCGCACGCCCGGGACGGCGCGCAGCCGGCGCCGGTCGACGGCCATCCGGACCAGGGCGCGGGGTAGCGCGCCCGGCGCGATCCGCCAGACGTGCAGGGTGACCAGTTCGGGTCTCACCCGCGCCCGGTCACGCCACCTCCGCCGGCATGCCGGCGGTGATCCGGACCAGCTCGGAGTAGGTGATCGGGAAGACCGCCCGGGGCACGCCGCCGGCGGCCCAGATCTCGTCGTAGCGGGCGAGCGCGGTGTCGACCACGGTGCGTACCGGCGCCGGATGCCCGATCGGGGCGACGCCGCCGATCGGCTGGCCGGTGTGTTCCCGGACGAACTCCGGGGTGGCCCGCCTGAGCGTGGTCAGGCCGAGCGTGCTGGCCAGGTGCGGCGCGTCCACCCGGTGCGCGCCGGAGGTGAGCACCAGCAGCGGCTCGCCGTCCGCGTCGAAGATCAGTGAGTTGGCGATCTGCCCCACCTCCACCCCGAGCGCGGTCGCCGCCGCGGCGGCGGTGTGCACCGCGTCGGGGAGGATCCGCACCCGCGCCGGCTGGCCGGCGCCGTCGAGGGCCTGCGCGCCGTCGAGCGTCTCCTGCACCGCCCGTACGTTCGGATGTGGCTGCATGCGCCCATCTTCCCCGCCGCCGGTCCGCCCCGGCGACCCGGTCCGCATATCGACCCGCCGTCGATCGGACTCCCCGCCGATCATGGATGGGTGCCTACCGCTATGTCCTGTGCGTCAGCCTTTGTTCCGACCACAACTCCATGATCGACCGGGTCGGCGATCCGGGCGGTCTCGGCCAGCATCACCCCGACGAGGACCAGCGCTCCGCCGGCGAGCTGGGCGGCGTTGAGCGCCTCGCCGGAGCCCAGCACGGCCCAGGCGATGGCCGAGGCGAAGACCGGCTCCACCATGCCGACGATCCCGACGCTGGTCGCCGGAAGGTGCCGCTGGGCGGCGGCCACCAGCAGGAACGGCACGATCGAGCCGAGCACCACGACGTACCCGCAGAGCAGCGCGACGGGTATCCCGTCGCTACTGCCGCCCAGCGGCGCCCAGCCGCCGGTGCCGGCCGTGGCCAGCCGGGTCAGCATGCCCGCGACGGCGGCGGCCCCGAACGCCCAGGTGGTCAGCGACAGGGTGTCCCGCTGCGCCACGCCGCGCGCGCCGAACAGGTAGTAGAGCGTGAGGAAGGCGGCCGCGCCGCAGCCGGCGAGCACCCCGAGGCCGTCGAGCTTGAGCTCGCCCCAGACCTCGGCGACGCAGCCCAGCCCGGCCAGGCTGAGCGCCAGGCCGACCCAGAGGCGCGGACGTACCCGCTGGCGCTGCCCGAAGCGGGCCCAGAGCGCCACCAGCAGCGGCGCCATGTACTCGAAGAGCAGCGCGATCCCGACCGGCAACCGGGAGATCGCCGAGAAGTACAGCATGGGGGTGAGGAAGAACCCGGTCAGCCCGTACGCGATCAGCAGCGGCAGCTGCCGGGGCGTGACTCGCAGCCGGCGGGGACCGGGGCGCACCAGCAGGCTCACCAGGAGCAGCCCGGCGAAGGCGCCGGTGGCGCGGATCAGGGTGAGCTGCGGCGACTCGATGCCGGCCCGCAGTACCAGCTTGGAGACGGTGCCGTTGACGGCGAACAGGGCCCCGGAAAGGATCACCATCAGCACGCCGAGGGCAGGTCTGCGAGTCGTCACGGCCACAGGTTACCGGTGCCCAAGTCAGGAGCGACGACGGCTGCGGCCGTTACCACCCGGCGGGAATCGACGGTCGGGACCGAGGATATGGTGCGCTGACGGCGGCCTCGCTACCGCCGCCGGTGCGGCAGAGAGGAACGGCATGAGCGCGTGGCCCCGTCCGGTGCCGGTGATCGGCGACCCGAGCTCGGCGACCCAGCGGGCCGCCGACCCGACCGGCTGGGCGCTGCCACCGGCCGTGCGCGACGGGCTGTACGAGGCGATCGACGCGCGCCGGGACGTCCGGCGGTTCCGGCCCGACCCGGTGCCGGACGAGGTGCTGCGGCGGGTGCTGACCGCGGCGCACCACGCCCCGTCGGTCGGGCACAGCCAGCCGTGGCGGTTCGTCGTGGTGCGCGCGGCGGGGACCCGGGAACGGGCCGCCGTACTGGCCGACCGGGAACGGCACCGGCAGGCCGAGCAGCTCGACCCGGAGTCCGCCCGCCGCCTGCTGGACCTCCAGCTGGAGGGGATCCGCGAGGCGCCGCTGGCGGTGGTGGTCTGCTGCGACCGGCGCACCCCGGCCGCCGGGGTGCTGGGCCGGGCCACCTTCCCCGACGCCGACCTCTGGTCCTGCGCGTGCGCGATCCAGAACCTCTGGCTCGCCGCCCGCGCGGAAGGGCTCGGTCTGGGCTGGGTGACGCTGTTCCGCCCCGAGGACCTGGCCGAGCTGCTCGACCTGCCCGACGGCGTGGTCACGCTCGGCTGGCTCTGCCTCGGCTGGCCGGACGAGCGCCCGCCCGCGCCCGGACTGGAACGGGCCGGCTGGTCCCGGCGCCTGCCGCTGGCCGACGTGGTCGTCGAGGAGCGCTGGTCGGGCGGGGCGCCGCCGCCGCCCGAGTCGCGGCTGCGCGTACCCGGACCGGCCGCGCCCGCCGAGCCGCCGTCGGCCGATCCGTCGCCGCTGCGCGCGCCGGACCCGGCCGCCGTCGTCGCCGCCCGGGACGGGGCCGACCGGCTGCTGTCGCCGCCGGGCTCGCTGGGCGTGCTGGACCGGGCGGTGGACCGGATCGTGGCCGCCGGCCACGGCGACCTCCGCACGGCGACGCTGCTGGTCGCCGCGGCCGACCATCCGGTCGCCGCGCTGGGGGTCTCCGCGTTCGAACCGGGCGTGACCCGGGACGTCACCCGGGCCGCGGTCGCCGGGGAGGCGCTCGGTACGACGGCGGCGCGCGCGGCCGGGCTCGGCTCGGTGGTGGTGGACGTCGGCGTTGACGGCCCACCGGTACCGGGCGCCGTCGCGCTGCGACCGGCCGGACCACGCGGCGACCTGCTCACCGGCCCGGCCCTGGCGGACGCCGACGTGGCCGGCCTGCTGACGCGCGGCGCCGAGCTGGCGACCGGGCTGGCCACCCGCGCCGGGCTGCTCGCCCTCGGCGAGATCGGGATCGGCAACACCACGGTCGCGGCGGCGCTCGCCTGCCTGCTGCTCGACGCCGAGCCGGCCGCGATGGTCGGCGTGGGTGCCGGCGCGGACAGCGGGATCGTGGCGCGGAAGGTCGAGGTGGTGACCGGGGCGCTGCGGCGGGCACGGGCGGCCCGGCCGACGGTGGCCCGCGATCCTGCGGCAGCCCTCGCCGAGCTCGGCGGGCCGGAGTTCGCGCTGCTCACCGGCGTGGTCCTCGGTGCGGCGCGGGCCCGGGGGATGGTCGTCCTGGACGGCTTCGCCACCAGCGTCGCGGCCCTGCTCGCGGTGACCCTCGAACCGGCCGTCCAGGCGTACCTCGTCGCCGGGCAGCGCAGCCGGGAGCGCGGCCACGCCGCCCTGCTGACCCACCTGGGCCTGGAACCCCTGCTGGACCTGCGGATCCGGGCCGGCGAGGGGGCGGGTGCGGCGTTCGCGACCGGCCTGTTGCTCGACGCGCTCCGGGTCCGCCGGGAGACCGCCCGGGTCAGCCACTGAGCCGGCCGGGTCGTCCCCGATCGGCGCGACGGCCCGCTGGGTACGCTGATCACATGTCCGGATCCGCGCTGGCCGCCGTCTCCGCCGCCGGGATCGCGCACCGCGTGATCCGCCACGGCCCGGTGGGGAGCGTGGCCGAGGCCGCCGCCGTCCGCGGCGTCGAGGTCCGCGACGTGGTGAAGACCATCGTGGTACGCCGGGCCGAGGACCAGTTCGTCTTCGTGCTCGTACCCGGCGACCGGGTGATCTCCTGGCCGAAGCTGCGCGGCCTGCTCGGCGTCAACCGGCTGTCGATGCCGGACGCCGGTACGGCCAAGGAGGTCACCGGCTACGAGCGGGGCACCATCACGCCGTTCGGGTCGACCCGGGCGTGGCCGGTCGTCGTCGACGAGCGGCTGCGCGGCCGGCGCATCGGCCTCGGCGCCGGCGAGCGGGGTGTCGCCATCGAGGTGGCGGCCGACGAGGCGGCGGCGGCCCTGGACGCCACCTTCGCCGACGTCACCGACCCGGACCCGGCGCTGCCCGGCGCGGCGTAGCACGCCCGCCGCCTGCCGATCCCGCCGTCTGCCGATCCCGCCGTCTGCCGATCCCGCTGTCTGCGGATTCCGCCGTCTGCCGACTCCGTCGTGTGTCGACTCGCCGGCCCCGCCGTCCGCCGACCCTCCGACCCCTCGACCATCCGCCGACCCTCCGACCCTCCGCCGACCCTCCGACTCCTCGACCCGCCCGCCGGTGGACGGTCGAGGGGTCGGATACCGGATCTCCGGTCGCCAGTCAAGATCGCACCGGCCGAGGATTTTTCCGGCAGATCCTCCCGAGCCGGGCGAGTCGCGCCCCGGGGGGCGGGAAATCGAAGCTCGGTTCTCTCGTGGTGTTGCACTTTCGTCGGGGGCGGGGTGTAGTCTCTCCACTAGTTAGAACGCGTGTTCGATTGGCTCGAACGTTCGTTCCAACGGGCGAGGGGTGGTGTTTCGCGGCTCTACTCCTCCGGCGCGGTTCCGCGGACCGCGCGGGCCCCGGGCAGTCGCGAGCCCGGGCCCCATCAGGCAGGACCGTCGTCCGCCGCCCACGACCCCCGGGCGGCGGACGACGGACCCGCCGGTTCGGCCGGCCGGGTGTGGTGTGGGGAAGCGTCCACATCCGGCCGGCGACACACCCGGTGCGTCTTCCTCCGCAGCGGCCACGTGAACAACCGCAACGAACGCGTCTTCGCCCGGTCGGCCCGGGGTGGCGCGGGTGAAAGTTGGCGACGCGGAGGAGACCGTCCCATGCCGACCAATCCGGCTCAGGTACCCACGGTGCCGGCGCACATGCTGCCGCACCGCACCCCCGCCCAGCTACTCATGATCGCCCGGCGCGGGTTGGCGGAGGCCGCCCAGACCCGCCCCGACGGCCTGCGTTACGCGGCGGCCCACCTGGCCGCCCTGCGCGCGGCCGCGGCGATGCTCGCCGCCCGGGCCCGCCCCGCGCCCACCCGTCGCAACCGGGTCACCAGCGTCTGGGCGCTGCTCGTCCTCGTCGCCCCGGAACTGGGCGAGTGGGCCAACTTCTTCGCCACCGGCGCGACCAAGCGGGCCGCCGCCGAGGCGGGCATCCCCCGGGTGGTGACCGCCCGGGAGGCCGACGACCTGCTGCGCGCGGCCGAACAGTTCGTAGCGGTGATCGAGGTGGCGCTCGGCGTGTCCCACCAACCCCCGCTCGACGGGCTCGCCGCCGCCTGAGAGGCGCCCGGTCGGGCCGCCCCGACCGGCGGCGCCGAGCCGGAGGTGTCGCAACAGCAACTCGACAACGGGGACGGGGGAGTACGACATGGCGGGCCGGATGGTGGTCGGCTCCACCGCGCTGGCCGGCCTGGTCCGCCCCGCGACCGCCCCCGATCCGGCCGCAGCCCATCGGATGCTGCCGGTACTGCCCGAGTTGACCGGGCTGCTCCCCGGCCGAGGGCTGCGCCGGGGAAGCACCATCGCGGTTGCCGCCGGCCGTCCGGCGCCCAGCGGCGGTACCTCGCTGGTGCTCGCGCTGCTCGCCGAGGCGTCCCGCGCCGGATCGTGGTGCGCGGTGGTGGGCGTACCCACCCTGGGACCGGCCGCCGCCGCAGAGGTCGGCATCGCCCTGGACCGGCTCGCCCTCGTACCGCATCCCGGCCCGGAGTGGGCCACCGTCGTCGCCGCCCTGATCGACGGGGTCGACGTCGTCGTCGTGGCCGTACCGGGGACGGTGAGCGCCTCGATCGCCAGCCGGCTGGCCGCCCGGGCCAGGCAGCGCGGCAGCGTGCTCGTCCCCTACGGACAGTGGGACGGGGCCGACGTGACGCTGCGGGTGATGCGTGGCGTCTGGGAGGGGCTCGGCCAGGGGCGGGGCCGGCTGCGCCGGCGCGAGGTGACCGTCTCCGCCCGGGGGCGTGGCGCGGCGTCGCGCCCCAAGGAGGTCCGGGTCTGGATGCCCGGCGATCGGCCGGCGCGGGCGGGGGCCACCCCGCCGGGCCCGGCGGGCGCGGCGGCGACCGGGCACCGGACCTCGCTCACCCTCGTCGGCGAGTAGGCCCCGTCCTGTCGATCCCGCCCCGGCTCGACATGATGGGCAGGACACGGCCTTGCCGGAGCGTAAGCCGCTTCCACCGCGTGTCCCTCTCCGCCGGCCATGTGAATCGATGATTGTCTCTTGACTCCGGAACCCGGCCGGGCATAGCTTCGAGCGAGAAAGCGCTTTCCTTGCTCTGTCGCCGCCGCCTCGTCGTCTCGACGACCGGAAGGGGTAACCGCATGCTGGGTTCGCAGCGTGGCCGTCGACGTCGCCCCGGCCCGCCGGCGCGCATCCCCGAACTCCTCGGCGCGGCCCTGGCCGGTCTCGCGGCGACGCTGGCGATCGCCGGCGCGCCGCCGGCATCCGCGCTCCCGGCCGGCCGGACGCTCCTGGTCGCCGCGGACGGCAGCGGCCAGTTCACCACCGTTCAGGCGGCCGTGAACGCCGTACCCACCGGCAACACCCGGCGCTGGACCATCAACATCCGGCCGGGCACGTACCGGGAACTCCTCACCGTCCCCTCGGACAAGCCCTTCGTCTCCTTCGTCGGTACCAGCGGGAACGCGGCGGACGTCGTGATCACGTACGACAACGCCAGCGGTACGCCCAGGCCGGACGGCAGTGGTACCTACGGCACGACCGGCAGCTCGACGGTCTTCATCGACGGCGACGACTTCACCGCGCGGAACCTGACCTTCGCGAACTCCTTCGACGAGGCGGCCCACGACTACGCGGCGGAACAGGCGGTCGCGGTCACCACGCGGGGCGACCGGCTGGTCTTCGACAACGTGCGTTTCCTCGGCAACCAGGACACCCTCCAGCCGAGCAGCCCGGACGCCGGCACCGTGAGCCGGTCCTACTACCGTCGCTGCTACGTCGAGGGCGACGTCGACTTCGTCTTCGGGCGCGGCACCGCGGTCTTCGACCGGTGCGAGATCCGCTCGTTGAACCGGGGCTCGTCCAGCAACAACGGGTACGTGACCGCGGCGTCGACCAGCATCGCCAACCCGTACGGCTTCCTCTTCACCCGCTGCCGGCTCACCGCGGCCCCGGGCACCTCCGCCGGGAGCGTGTACCTGGGCCGGCCCTGGCATCCCGGCGGCGACGTGAACGCGATCGCCCAGGTGCTGTTCCGGAACTCCGTGCTGGCCGCCCACATCAAGGGCGCCCCCTGGACCGACATGTCCGGCTTCTCGTGGCGGGACGCCCGGTTCGCCGAGTACCGCAACACCGGGGCCGGTGCCACGGTCACGAGCGACCGGCCGCAACTGCCCGACGCCCAGGCGCCCGACCACACGGTCCGGCGGTACCTGGCCGGCGGCGACGGCTGGGATCCCCGGTACTGACATCCCCCGATCCCGGAATCCCCGGGCACGGGGGAAGCCCGCGTAGCCGACGCGACGGGTCGGCGCAATCCAAGACCGGATAGATCGCGTGGCACTGCCACATGCTCGAACGCGAGGGCAACGAGACGATGCGTCCGTTCCAGGTCGGCTGACGCACCGGCCCTCGACGCGCGTTCCGCCCGCCCGGTGGACCCGGACGGGCGAAACGACGGTGGAGCTCCGTGCGTCAGCTCCCGGTGGGGAGCTTGAGGCCCTTCAACATCTCGGCGAAGTCGGTGGTCTCCGCCGCGGCCGGTGCCGCGACGGTC
Organism: Micromonospora sp. NPDC049559; assembly: GCF_040676675.1. Lineage (NCBI taxonomy): Bacteria > Bacillati > Actinomycetota > Actinomycetes > Micromonosporales > Micromonosporaceae > Micromonospora > Micromonospora sp. NPDC049559. The sequence goes on from NZ_JBFAPK010000006.1 coordinate 56,692, forward strand.
ACCGGCTTGCCGTAGTCGGTGTAGTCGACGGTCAGGTCGCTCATGGTGCCCATGACCATGTGCACCCGACGAGGCTGGTACTGCTCGTCGACCCAGAGGTCGATCTTGACCTCCTTGACGCCGTTCTTGGTCAGCTGCTCCTCGACCTGCTTGCGCATGGTGGCGTCGACCTGCCCCAGGTACGTGCCCACCGGGCTGGTGACGGTGTAGTGGACCGTCTTCGCCCCGTTCACCGTCTCCTCACCGACGACGGTGACCCCCTCGCTGGCGAGCAGCGTCCTGACCTGCTTGGTCGGGTCGATGTCCTCGAACTGCTTGGTGAAGTCCATCCCCGCCTGCGCCCCGATCGTGCCCAGGTCCATCTTCAACCAGGGCTTGCCGCCCATCTCCTTGCGGTCGGCCTCGGGTACCTGGATGTAGATGGCGGTACCGATGATCCGCACGGTGGTCGGGCCCTCGCTCGGGTCGGACACCGTCATCTCGACCTTGAGCGGGTCGCCCAGGTCCATGACGCCCTGCATCTTGAGTTTCTCGCCGGCCATCGTGCCGTCCGCGGTCATGGTCACGGAGTTGGCCTTGTCGGTGGCGTCGATGGTCTTCTGCAGCGAGCCCTTGAGGTCGCTGGCGAGCAGCTGCAGCACGGTCGGCTGCTTCGGCGCGTCCGACGGGCCGGTGGTCGAGCCGCAGGCGGCCATCGCGAGCACCGTGCCGGCGGAGACCGTCAGGACGGCGGCGTTCTTCCAACGTGACACGTGTCAGTTCCCCCCGAAGGTTGTTGGGGATCCTCCCCATAGACGCGCGACACGCTATCCCAACCGGACAACCGGACCACAACCGTATTCGACGGTACGGGCCGCGCCGCCCGCCGCGCCCGCCGTCGCGGTGCCGTCACGCCCGCCGTCGCGGTGCCGTCACGCCCGCCGTCGCGGTGGCGGTCGCGCCCGCCCCCCGCCCGTCCCGCGCCGCCCGCCTCACCCCGGCGTCACGGGCGGGCGGGTCGGGGCAACGCGAATCGAACACGCGTTCTAAGATCCTCATATTCGCTGGTCGAGGGGGGTGTGCGGTGGCGCCGGTACGGACGCTGGTGGTCTGGTGCCCGGACTGGCCGGTGCTCGCCGCCGAGATCGTCGACGGGGTGCCAGCCGCCGGGCCGGTGGCCGTACTGCGCGCCAACCGGGTGGTCGCCTGCTCCGAGGCGGCCCGCCGCGACGGGGTGCGCCGGGGGCTGCGCAAGCGCGAGGCGCAGGCGCGCTGCCCGCGGCTGACCACGATCGAGTACGACCCGGGGCGCGACACCCGGGCCTTCGAGCCGGTGGTCGCCGCGATCGAGGCGGTCGTCGCCGGGGTGGAGGTGACCCGGCCCGGTGCCGCCGCGCTCGCCGCCCGGGGACCGGCCCGCTACTTCGGCGGCGAGGAGCAGGCCGCCGAGCGGATCGTCGAGCAGATCGCCGAGGCGTGCGCGGTGGAGAGCCAGGTCGGCGTCGCCGACGGGGTCTTCGCCGCCGGGCTGGCCGCCCGTACCGGACGGATCATCCCGTCCGGCGGCACGCCGGAGTTCCTGGCCGGCCAGCCTCTCGAGGCGCTCGCCCGGCCGGCGCTGACCGACCTGCTCCGCCGGCTCGGGCTGCGTACCCTCGCCGACTTCGCCGCGCTGCCCGCCGCGGACGTCCTGGCCCGGTTCGGCTTCGACGCGGCACTGGCCCACCGGCTGGCCGCCGGCCACGACCACCGGCCGCTGGCGGTCCGCCGCCCACCGGCGGACCTGGAGGTGACCGAGACGTACGACGAACCGCTCGACCGGGTCGACGCCGCCGCGTTCGCCGCCCGGACGCTCGCCGAGCGGCTGCACGCCACCCTCGCCGGACACGGTCTGGCCTGCACCCGCCTCGGCATCGAGGCGGTCACCGCGCACGGGCAGGAGCTGCACCGGGTCTGGCGGCACGACGGGCTGCTCACCGCGGCGGCGATCGCCGACCGGGTGCGCTGGCAGCTCGACGGCTGGCTCACCGGGACCAACCGGCGCCCGGGCGCCGACGTGCGCGGCGTCCCGCCCCGCCCCACCGCGGGAATCGTCCGGCTCCGGCTGGTCCCCGAGGGGGTGCTCGCGCACGCCGGCCTCCAGCCCGGGCTGTGGGGCGAGACCGGCGAGGAGCGGCAGCGGGCGCACCGGGCGCTTAGCCGGGTACAGGGCATCCTCGGCCCGGAGTCGGTGGTCACCGCGGTCCTCGGCGGCGGGCGCTCCCCGTTGGACCAGGTCCGGCTGGTGCCCTGGGGCGACGAGCGCACCCCGGCCCGCCCGACGGCGCCCTGGCCCGGCCGGATCCCGCCGCCGTCGCCCGCGCTGGTGCTGCCGGCGCCGCTGCCGGCCGCCGTCTACGACAGCTCCGGCGAGCCGGTACGGGTCAGCGCGCGGCTGGAGGTCAGCGCCGCCCCGGCCCGGCTCGCCATCGGCACCGCGCCGCCGGTGGCGATCGTCGGCTGGTCCGGTCCGTGGCCGGTGGACGAGCGCTGGTGGGCGCCGGCCGAGGCGCGGCGGCGGGCCCGGTTCCAGGTCAGCCTCGCCGACGGCGGCGCGCTGCTGCTCTCGCTCGCGGCGGGGCAGTGGTCGGTGGAGGCGGTCTATGACTGAGCGCATCCGGGCGGAACGCCGCCCGGGCGAGCGCCGGCCGCGGGCATGCCGGACCGAGAAGCGCCGACCGGGCGAGCGCCGGCCGCGGGAGTGCCGGGCCCGGGCCGGCCGGACCGGGGTGCGGCGATGAGCTTCCACAACCCACGGATGTCCTGGTCGGAGCTGGAACACACGCTCTCGGGGCGGGCCGGCACCGGCCGCCCCGGCGGTCACCTGCACGTGGTGGACCCGCTCGCGGAGGAGCCCGAGTCCCCGCCCCGCAGCCGCAGCCGTGCCCCGTACGCGACCCCGGCGCGACCGGTCGAGCCGGTCGAGGGCGCGGTCCCGTACGCGGAGCTGCACGCGCACAGCAACTTCAGCTTCCTCGACGGCGCCAGCCACCCGGAGGAGTTGGCCGAGGAGGCGGCCCGGTTGGGGCTGACCGCGCTCGCGCTGACCGACCACGACGGCTACTACGGCGTGGTCCGGTTCGCCGAGGCGGCCCGCGCGCTGCGGCTGCCCACGATCTTCGGCGCCGAGCTGTCGCTGAGCCCGCCGGACCGGCCCGGTTCCGGCCCGGAGAGCGCCCGGGGGCCCGACCCGGCACCTGACCCGGCACCCCGGCGGCCGGCCGAGCCGCGCGGCGGTGAGCCGGACCCGCTCGGACGGCACCTGCTCGTCCTGGCCCACGGCCCGGAGGGGTACGCCCGGCTCGGCCGGACCATCGCGCGGGCCCAGCTGCGCGGCGGGGAGAAGGGTCGCCCGGACTACGGCGACCTGGAGGAGATCGCCGGGGAGCTGCGCGACCACGTGCTGGTGCTGACCGGGTGCCGCAAGGGTCCGGTACCGGCGGCGCTGCTCACCGACGGGGTCGAGGCGGCGGCCCGGGAACTCGACCGGCTGACCGCGCTCTTCGGCCCCGACACCGTGGCGGTCGAGCTGACCGACCACGGCGACCCGTCCGACGGCGACCGCAACGACGCGCTCGCCGAGCTGGCCGCCCGCGCCGGCCTGCCCACGGTCGCCACCAACAACGTGCACTACGCCGCCCCGTCCCGGCGCCGACTGGCGACCGCGCTGGCGGCGGTACGGGCCCGGCGCAGCCTGGACGAGATCGACGGCTGGCTGCCCTCGGCGGCCACCGCCCACCTGCGCGGCGGCGCCGAGATGGCCGCCCGGTTCGCCGCCTATCCCGGCGCGGTGGCCCGGGCCGCCGAGTTCGGCGCGGAACTCGCCTTCGACCTGCAACTGGTCGCCCCCGAGCTGCCCGCGTACCCGGTGCCGCCCGGCCACACGGAGATGAGCTGGCTGCGCCGGCTGACCATGGACGGGGCGCTGGAGCGCTACGGTCCGCGCGAGGCGCACCCGGAGGCGTACCGGCAGCTCGACCACGAGCTGAAGATGATCGAGGATCTGGGCTTCCCGGGCTACTTCCTGGTCGTCTACGACATCGTGACGTTCTGCCGGCGCGAGGACATCTACTGCCAGGGCCGGGGCTCGGCGGCCAACTCGGCGGTCTGCTACGCGCTGCGGGTCACCAACGTCGACGCGGTCCGCCACCAGCTCCTCTTCGAGCGCTTCCTCGCCCCCGAGCGGGACGGTCCGCCCGACATCGACGTCGACATCGAGTCCGACCGCCGGGAGGAGGTGATCCAGTACGTCTACGACAAGTACGGCCGCGAGCACGCCGCCCAGGTCGCCAACGTCATCTCGTACCGGCCCCGGTCGGCGGTGCGGGACATCGCCAAGGCGTTCGGCTTCTCACCCGGGCAGCAGGACGCCTGGAGCAAGCAGATCGACCGGTGGGGGACCGTGGCCGCCGTGGACGTCGACGACATTCCCGAGCACGTCGTCGCGTACGCCAACGAGTTGCAGACCTTCCCCCGGCACCTGGGCATCCACTCGGGCGGGATGGTGATCTGCGACCGGCCGGTGATCGAGGTCTGCCCGGTGGAGTGGGGGCGGATGCCGGGGCGCACCGTGCTGCAGTGGGACAAGGACGACTGCGCCAACGCCGGACTGGTCAAGTTCGACCTGCTCGGGCTCGGCATGCTCTCGGCGCTGCACTACGCGTACGACATGATCGAGTCCACCCTCGACCTCAGCTCGATGTCCCTGGACGACCCCGAGGTCTACGAGATGCTCTGCCGGGCCGACACGGTCGGGGTGTTCCAGGTGGAGAGCCGGGCGCAGATGGCCACCCTGCCCCGGCTCAAGCCGCGCGAGTTCTACGACCTGGTGGTCGAGGTGGCGCTGATCCGGCCCGGCCCGATCCAGGGCGGTTCGGTGCACCCGTACATCCGGCGCCGCAACGGCCAGGAGCCGGTCACCTACCCGCACCCACTGATGCGCAACGCGCTGGAGAAGACGCTGGGCGTGCCGCTCTTCCAGGAGCAGTTGATGCAGCTCGCGATCGACCTGGCCGGCTTCGACGCGGCCGGCGCCGACCAGCTGCGCCGGGCGATGGGCGCCAAGCGCTCGGCCGAGCGGATGGCGCGGATCCGGGACCGGCTCTACGCGGGCATGGCCGAGCGCGGCATCACCGGCGAGGTCGCCGACGACGTGTACGTCAAGCTCTCCGCCTTCGCCAGCTTCGGCTTCCCGGAGAGCCACGCGATGAGCTTCGCCTACCTGGTCTACGCCAGCTCCTGGCTCAAGCGCTACCACCCCGGCCCGTTCCTCGCGGCGCTGCTCAACGCCCAGCCGATGGGCTTCTACTCGCCGCAGACCCTGGTCGACGACGCGCGCCGGCACGGCGTCGAGGTACGCCGCCCGGACATCAACGCCAGCGGCGCGAAGGCGGTGCTGGAGTCCACCCCGCAGACCCGGTGGGGCAGCGCGCCGGGCGAGCCGCCGCACCGTTGGGGGCTGGGCGGCCCGGCGGTGCGGCTCGGCCTGGCCAGCGTCCGTACCGTCGGCGCCGAACTGGCCGAGCGGATCGAGGCCGAGCGGACCTCCGGCGGGCCGTACCGGGACATGCCGGACCTGGCCCGCCGGGTGGGGCTGACCACCGCGCAGCTGGAGGCGCTGGCGACCGCCGACGCGTTCGCCTGCTTCGGGCTGACCCGGCGGGAGGCGCTCTGGGCGGCCGGCGCCGCCGCGCAGGAGCGGCCGGACCGGCTCCCCGGCACCGTCGCCGGCGCCGCCGCGCCCACCCTGCCCGGCATGGAGGCGGTGGACCGGCTGGTCGCCGACGTCTGGGCGACCGGGCTGTCGCCGGAGAGCCACCCGGCCCAGTTCGTCCGCGAGCAGCTCGACGCCCTCGGCGCGGTACCGATCGCCCGGCTCGCCCGGGTCGAGCCCGGCCGGCGGGTACGGGTCGGCGGCGTCGTCACCCACCGGCAGCGGCCCGGCACCGCGGGCGGGGTCACCTTCCTCAACCTGGAGGACGAGACCGGCATGCTCAACGTGACCTGCTCACCGGGGCTGTGGCAGCGCTACCGGAGGGTCGCCCGGACCAGCGCGGCGCTGGTGGTGCGCGGGCGGCTGGAGCGGTACGAGGGGGTGACCAACCTGGTCGCCGACCGGCTCGATCCGATCACCCCGCCGGTCAGCCCCGCCTCCCGCGACTTCCGCTGACCGGCCCGCGCCGGGCCGATGCCGGGCCAGTGGCGGGCCGGCGCCGGGCCAGTGGCGGGCCGGCGGCGAAGGACGGCACATGCCCTAGGCTCGTCCGGGTGGAACGAACACACCCACGGTCCGGGCCCCCGGCCGGCCCGCACACCGCGCCGCGCACCGCCCTGGTCTGGGCCGTGCTGCGCCGGGAACTCGACCGGCACGCCGGGCGCGAACTCGCCGTACTCGACGTGGGCGGCGGCACCGGCGGGTTCGCCGTACCGCTCGCCGAGGCGGGTCACCGGGTGACCGTGGTCGACGCCAACCCCGACGCCCTCGCGGCGCTGACCCGCCGGGCCGCCGAGGCCGGGGTCGCCCCCCGGGTCAGCGCGGTGCAGGGCGACGGCGACGCGCTCGCCGACCTCGTCGAACCGGCCAGCGCCGACCTGGTGCTCTGCCACGCCGTACTGGAGGTGGTGGACGACCCGGCGCGGGTGGTCGCGGCCATCGCCACCGCGCTGCGCCCGGCGGGCGCGGCCAGCGTACTGGTGGCCAACCGGGCCGCCGCGGTGCTCAGCCGGGCGATGAACGGCTCGCTCGACGCCGCCGCCGCGCTGCTCGCCGACGCCGCCGGCCGCGCCGGGGCCCGCGACACGCTGCGCCGCCGCTACGACGCCGCCGGCGCGTCGGCGCTGCTCGGCGCCGCCGGGCTGGAGGTCGAGCAGATCCACGGGGTACGCGTCTTCGCCGACCTCGCCCCGGCCGCCGCCGCCGAGCAGGCCCCACAGGCGTTGCTCGACCTGGAGGCCGCCGCCGCGCAGCTCCCGCCGTACCGGGACATCGCCGCCCAGCTGCACCTCTTCGCCCGCCTGCGACCGTGACCGGCCCCGTCGGGCCGGACCCGGACGGCCGCCCGGCCGCCGAGGTGCCGGCCCTGCCCGCCCCGCCGGCCGGCCCGTTCGACCAGGTCCGACCGCGCTACGGCGAGCGGAGCCTGGCGGACGTGCTCCCCAGCGCGCTGGCCGTGCTCGACGTGCCCGGGGCCGCCGACCCGCTCGGGCTGGCCGGGGCCCTCGACGGGGTGCGCCGGATCGCCGTCCTGCTCGTCGACGGGCTCGGCTGGCACCAGATCCCCACCGCCGCGCCGTACGCCCCGGCCCTGGCCGAGCTGGCGGCCCGGCACGGCCGGACGCTGACCAGCGGCTTCCCCTCGACGACCCCGACCAGCCTGGTGAGCCTCGGCACCGGGGTCGCCCCGGGCGCGCACGGGGTGCTCGGCTTCCGGGTCAACGTGCCGGGCACCGACCGCGTGCTCACCCACATCAACTGGACCGACGACCCCGACCCGCTGCGCTGGCAGCCGGTACCGACGCAGCTGGAGCGGGCCGCCGCGGCCGGGGTGGCGGTGACCGTGGTCAGCCGCCCGGAGTACGCGGGCAGCGGCCTCACCGTCGCCGCGAACCGGGGCGGGACCTACCGGGCGGCGGCCGACCCGGGGAGCCTGGCCACCGGGATGCTGGCCGCCCTCGGCGCCGGCACCGGGCCGGCCCTGGTCTACGGCTACCACCCGGACCTGGACAAGCAGGGCCACCTGGCCGGCGTCGACTCGCTGCCCTGGCGGCAGGCCGCCGTCGAGCTGGACCTGCTGCTCACCCGGCTGGTCGACGGGCTGCCCCGGGACGCCGCGCTGCTGGTCACGGCGGACCACGGGCAGCTCAACATCCCGTACGAGAACCGCCTCGACGTCGACGCCGAACCGGGCCTGCGGGCCGGGGTGCGGCTCGTCGCGGGCGAGCCGCGCGTGCGCTACCTGCACGTGCGCCCCGGCGCCGAGCCCGACGTGGTCGCCGCCTGGTCGGCGGAGCTGGGCGGGCGCGCCTGGGTGGCCGGCCGGGCCGAGGCGATCGCCGCCGGCTGGTTCGGCCCCGTGCCCGAACCGCACCGGCGGCGCGTCGGCGACGTGGTGGTCGCCTGCCTCGGCCCGTACGCCGTGCTCGACAGCCGCACGGACAGCCCGGTCGAGGCGCGGCTGGTCGCCTACCACGGCTCCTGCACCGCGGCCGAGATGACCATCCCGCTGCTGGTGCGCCGCGGCTGACCCGTTCGCCGGTACGGCCGAGCGGCACCGTTCCCGTCCGTCACTCCGCACGGATCGTGTCGACGTCGACCACGCTACGAGTTCCAGCGCGCTCGAAGTCAACCGCGCCCAGCCGGGCCGGGGCCGTCCCGCACGGGCGCGTCGTACCCGGGGGTTAGCCTGCCGGCATGGGTCGTAGCCAGTCGGTGCCGCGCGGCGGTGACCCGCGCTTCGGCCCGGACGCCGACGACTCCGCCTCGCCGATCCTGCACGTCGACATGGACGCGTTCTTCGCCTCGGTGGAGGTGCGGCGCCGGCCCGAGCTGCGGGGCCGTCCGGTGATCGTCGGCGGGATCGGCCCGCGCGGCGTGGTGAGCTCGGCCAGCTACGAGGCCCGGGTCTACGGCGTACGCAGCGCCATGCCGACGATGCGGGCGCGGGCGCTCTGCCCGGGCGCCGTCTTCCTGCCGCCCGACTTCGGGCAGTACACGGCCGCCTCGCGGGCGGTCATGAAGATCTTCCGTGACGTCACGCCGCTGGTGGAGCCGCTCTCCCTGGACGAGGCGTTCCTCGACGTGGCCGGCGCCCGCCGGCTGCTCGGACGGCCCGTGGAGATCGCCCGGCTGATCCGCCGCCGCATCGTCGAGCAGGAGGGGCTGACCTGTTCCGTCGGGGTCGCCCCGACCAAGTTCGTCGCCAAGCTCGGCTCCACCCGCGCCAAGCCCGACGGCCTGCTCGTGGTGCCGGCCACCCAGGTGCTCGACTTCCTGCACCCGCTGCCGGTCGCCGCGCTCTGGGGGGTGGGCGAGCGGGCCGCCGAGAAACTGCGCCGGCTGGGTCTGGCGACGGTACGTGACGTGGCACACGCGCCCCTGACCATGCTCCGGCACGCGCTGGGCGAGGCGGCCGCCACCCACCTGCACGAACTCTCCTGGGGCCGGGACCCGCGGCAGGTCAGCCCGGAGCACGTGGAGAAGTCGATCGGCGCCGAGGTCACCTTCGACACCGACGTCAGCGACCGGGCGGTGCTGCGGCGGGCGCTGCTGGCGCTCTCCGACAAGGTCGGGGTACGCATGCGGCGTGCCGGGCAGGTGGGGCGCACGGTGTCGGTGAAGGTCCGGCTGGCCGACTTCCGCACGGTCAACCGGTCCCGGACCCTGGCCAACCCGACCGACGTGGCCCGCGAGGTGTTCGAGACCGCCTGGGCGCTCTTCGTCGCGCTCGATCCGGCCGAGAGCATCCGCCTCGTCGGGGTACGTCTGGAGGGGCTCAGCGACGCCGACTCGACGCCGCACCAACCCGCGCTCGACGCGCCCGCGCACGGTTGGCGCGAGGCGGAGGCCGCCGCCGACGCCGTCGCTGCCCGATTCGGGCGTTCCGTGGTACGTCCGGCGAGCCTGTTGCGGACCGATGATCCGCGCCGGACGGAAAATCAGGCCCGGCCATAGGTCGTCCCGCTTTCCGAGCCGCGACCCCCCTCGTAGACTTGCGCGTAAGCAGCCGGTTGGCTGCCACGGTCTGTCGGCCCGAGTGGGCCGGCCAACGTGACCGGGGAGGAGTGCCGTGCCGCTCTCGGAGCACGAGCAGCGGCTGTTCGAGCAGATCGAGCAGTCGCTTGCCGAGGACCCCAAGTTCGCCTCGGCTGTGCGCGCTACCGACCCGCGCTTCCACGCGCGGCGTCGCCTGCTCGTCGCCGCCGGCGTCATCGTCGTCGGCCTTGCGTTTCTCGTCTACGGCGCGGTGAGCAAACTGCCGTTGCTCGGGGTGGCCGGCTTCGTCGTCATGCTCGGCGCGGCCGCGTTCGCGATGCAGTCGCACCGCCGGGCCCAGTCGCCCGACCTGCACGTCGTGGGCGGCACCACCAGCCGTCGCACCCGCTCCCGGGGGCGCCGGCTCTCGCTGGTCGACCGCCTGGAAGAGCGGTGGCGCCAGCGCCCGGAGGGGCACCGCTGACCACCGGGTCGGGACGGCACCGGGCGCCGAGCTAGCACCGGGCGCCGAGACAGCACCGGGTCGGGACGGCTGGTCGCCGGGACGAGGCGGATCCGCCGGAGCGGGTGATCAACCCGCGCCGGCGCTGAGCCCCGGCCCGATCCCGGACGAGCGAGCGACTCTCCGGACAAGTTAGCCCCACCCAGGCCCCAGTTCGCCCTATTTGGCGCAAATATCCGGCAAGCGGTTCGGGGGCGGCGTCCCCGCGACGGGATCAAGCGTGACCGCCCAGAGCGGGGATGCCGCCCCCGAACCTCTCACGAACCAGCCGCCCCCGAACCTCTCACGAGCAGCTCAGCGCGTCAGAATCCGCCGGGGCCGCCACCGACCCAGGACGCCGGTACGCAGCCGGCCGCCGGCCAGCACGAGTCGGGACGAGACGTCCATGATCCGTAGCCGCCAACGCAGCAGCACCGACGGCGGCAGGGTCGCCGCGACCAGCCGGGCCCGGCGGTTCGCCCCGGCCGCGACCGCCCGCCGTACCGCCCGCAGGGCCTCACCGAGCTGGCCGCCGGGCAGCGGGTCCCGGGCGTAGCGCGCCCGTTCCTCGGCCCGCCCGAGCAGCCGGGCCGCCTCGGCCGCCGGGCCGGTGGTCAGCTCCTCCCGGATCAGCCGATCCGCGGTCGCCCGTGGCGTCTCCGCCGGATCCACCCGGAGCCGGAAGTCGACCATCGTGTCGATCAGCTCGTCCCAGGCGGCGTGCGCCTGTGCCCGTACCCGCTCCGTCTCGGCGGCGGTGGGCAGCACCTGGGCCACCCCGGGCTCGGCCGTGGCCACCCGTACGGCCTCGCCGGTCGCGCCCCGCGCCGGCGCGGCCTGCCGCCGGCGGCGCAGAGCGGCCCGGCGCAGGCCCGGCAGCGCGAGCAACAGCAGGGCCAGGAGCACCCCGCCCGCCGCCCACCAGGGCCAAGTCGGCGCCTGCCGCGCGGGAACGCCGGAGTCGAGGTTCAGGGCCGCGTCCGGGTCGATCTCCTGCCGGTCGGAGCCGACCGGCGCGGCGGAGGGGTCGGTGCTCGACGGCGCCGAGGTGCTGGTCGACGGGGTGGACGGGGCGGGCGCGTCCACGTCGGGAGCCCACTCCGACCGGATCGAGCCGGCGACCGAGGCGGCCGGGGTGGCGTCGAACGGCACCCACCCGACGCCCTGGAAGTAGACCTCGGTCCAGGCGTGCAGGTTGCGGTTGGTCAGCACGTACGTGCCGTCCTGGGTGCCGGCGCCGTTGGTGAAGCCGAAGGCCACCCGGGCCGGTACGCCGGCCGTCCGCACCAGCCACGCCATCGCCGCCGCGTACTGCTGACAGAAGCCCCGCTTGTTGGCGAGGAAGTTGAGGATGTCCTGGCTGCTGGTACCGCCCTCGGTGCTCAGGCTGTACTGGAAGCCGTTCTTGGCGGAGAAGTACTTGTAGATCTCCATTACCCGGTCGTAGTCGGTCCGCTTGTTCGCGATGAGTCCCCTGACCAACTCGTTGACCTCGCGTACCGGGGGAGTCGAGGTGAGTTCCCGGCGCAGCCCGTCCGACGCCGGCAGGCTCGGTACCGCGTCCAGCACGGCGGGGCTGTAGACCGCCCGCACGTACTCGAACGAGTAGTTCTTCTCCTTCGCCACGCCCCGGTTGCTGTAGACGATCTGCAGGTTCGGGTCGTAGAGCCAGCTGGAGTCCAGGTCCCGGGTCGAGACCGGCTGCCCGTACATCGGCAGCAGCGGCATGCCGAAGTTGGCCGTGGTGTGCACCCGCGCCGCGTACCGATTGAAGGTCACGCCCGCCCGGACGCTCGCCTGCGGGTCCGGCAGCGTCCGGTTCACCGGGCGACCGCTCGGGGCGGAGACCCGGAAGCCGTCCGAGTCCAGGTCGTCGGCGACGCCGAAGCGCAGGTAGAAGGGGTTCGGCTCGTTCGTGGTGACGCGCACCAGCTCGGTCACCTTCGACTCGTTGAGCTGCCCGCTGAGCGAGGCGAAGAGGTCGATCCGGGTGGGCTGGCCGCCACCGGCCCGCCCGTTGCCGTTGCCGTTGCCGCCGACCGCCCCGTACCGGTCGAGTAGCCCCGTGGTCATCCCGGGGACCGCCACCGGCAGCAGCACCGCCAGCACCACGCCGAGCACCGACAGCCGCCGCCCGGCCGCTGCCAGCGGGGACGGCTCCCAGACGTCGACGTCGCGGCCGTCGCCGGTGAACCGCCGGCCGAACCGACGCACCCGGTCGACGTTGTCGGCGACCAGCAGCCAGAGGAAGCCGATCGCGCCGACGACGAACGGCAGCGCGGGCACGCTGTCGACGTAGACGGCCACCGGCACCGAGTAGATGGCGAGCATCGGCAGACCGGCGAGGGCGGGGCGGCGCAGCCCGACGCTGAGCAGGTCGACCACGATGGCGACCCCGCCGATTCCGAGCACGGTGATGAACAGCAGCGGGGGAGTGTCGGGGACCTCCACCCCGTACGACCGCATGTCCGTCACCGAGCCGCTCGCCAGCTCGGCGAAGTGGGTGAACGTCTCCGGCATGGGCAGCACCGCCAGCAGCTCGCCGCTGCTGGGGAACATCCAGGTCAGCGCGAACAGCAGCGCGACCGCCATGCCGAGCGCCTGGGTCCAGAGCGGACCGCGCAGCCAGCGCACCAGCGTGGCGGCGCCGGCCACCAGCGCCACCGCGATGAAGGACTGGAACAGCCAGGTCCACTGGGCGAAGATCGTCGAGAGCGGCGCGGCGGCGAGCAGCGTGGCCGCCGCCGCCACGAATCCCAGGTGCCGCCTGCCGTTCATGCCGTCGCCCCGCTCTCCTCGTTGTCGTGCCTGTCCGGGCGTCCCGGCGCGGTCCCGGGGGACCGGCCGGGCGCGCCGGCCGGCGCGGTGTGCCCGCTCACCGGGGTCCGCCCGGCCGCCGTCCCGGCCGGGGCCGTGTGCCCGCTCACCGCATCCCCCCGGCCACCGTCTCGGCCAGGGCGGCCCGCCAGGCGAAGCCCTGCGAGCCCCGGGCGGCCTGCGGCCAGAGGGCGGGCAGCCGGCTGCCGTGGTCCACGCCGATCACCCGCCAGCCGGTACGGATCAGGCTGAGCGCGGCGGCGCCGCGCTGCCGGTCGGCCTCGGCCCGCGCCTGCGGCGGCAGGTTCAGCCAGGTGGTGCTGTCGACCAGGAAGCCGACGCAGGTGGCGCCGTTGCCGCGCAGCCCGCCCAGCAGCTCGGCCTCGGCCGGATCCAGGGTGCCGAGCAGGGCGATCACCAGCCCGCCGTCGGAGCGCTGGCGTACCCGCTCGACCAGGCTGCCGAGATCGCCGCGCGGGTTGAGCCGGACCTCGGCGAGGTGGTCGAGGAGCAGGCCGTCCCCGGCCGCCTCGGTCGCGTCGGTGTCGCCGCCCGAGCCGGTGACCAGGCGCAGCTTGAAGCCGGACTGGCGCAGGTGCACGGCGATGCTGGCCGCCGCGGAGACGGCCCACTCGAAGCTCGCCGTCGGGCCCTCCCCCCGGTGACCGGCGGCCCGGGTGTCCAGCACCACGGTCGCCCGGCTCTCCCAGGGCTGCTCCTCGCGGCGCACCATCAGCTCGCCGGTGCGTGCGGTCGACTTCCAGTGCACCCGGCGCAGGTCGTCGCCGCGGCGGTACTCGCGGGTCGCCGCGTCGTCCTCGCCGTGCACCGCGACCGAGCGGGCCCGGCTGTCGCCGGCGCCGGCGTACTCGCCCGGCAGCCGGACCGTCGGCAGGGGGGTGACCTGCGGGATCACGGTCAGCCGGTCGGTGGTCGGGAAGGCGCGGGTCAGCTCGCAGAGCCCGAACGGGTCGGTGAGGCGGACCACCAGCGGCCCGACCTCGTACCGGCCCCGGACGTCGGCGCGGACCGTGTACGCCACCGAGCTGGCCTGGTACGCGCCGAGCCGCTCCAGCACCACCCGGGGCCGGCTGCCCAGCGCGTACGGCAGCCGGTCCTCCAGCAGCAGCGTCCCGGTCGGCAGCCGGGACATGTTCTGCAACCGCAGCACCACCCGGGAGCTGGCCCCCACCGGCACCCGGTGCGGCTCCAGCGAGCGGTTGCAGGCCAGCTTGTAGCGGCTGCGCCCGACGTATGCGGCGGCCAGCAGGGGCAGGATGGCGAGCAGGATCGCCACCCGGAGCAGGTCCTTCTCGCCGAGGATCACGGCGGAGAGCGCTGCGGCGACGGCCGCGGCGAGGAAGGACCGACCGCGCGTGGTCAGTCCGCGCAGCGCCTCGCGCACCCTCATCGCCTCCGCGGTTCGTACTGCGATCTCCCGTTCCCGTCACCCTGGGTCGGCGGCCGGGTGTCGTAGGGGGAGCGCTGCCGGTCGTGCGGCAGCGGCAGCCGGTGCACCAGCTCGGCGACGATCGCGTCGGTGGTCCGCCGGGAGAGCTGGGCGTCGGCGGTCGGGATGATCCGGTGCGCGAGCACCGGGACCGCGAGCACCTGCAGGTCGTCGGGGAGCACGTAGTCGCGCCCCTCCAGGGCGGCGACCGCGCGGGCCGTGCGCAGCAGCTGCAGGGCCGCCCGCGGCGAGGCGCCCAGCCGCAGGTCCGGCGCCTCCCGGGTGGCGGTGACCAGGTCGACGGCGTACTGCTTGACGGCGTCGGCGACGTGCACGTTGCGTACCGTCGCGATCAGCTGCCGTACGGTGACCGCGTCGGCGACCGGACGCAGCTCGTCCAGCGGGTCGCGGGCGCCGTGCACGTCGAGCATGGCCAGCTCCGCGCCGGGGTCCGGGTAGCCCATCGCGATCCGGGCGGTGAACCGGTCGCGCTGCGCCTCGGGCAGCGGGTAGGTCCCCTCCATCTCGATCGGGTTCTGGGTGGCGATGACCATGAACGGCGTCTGCAGCTCGTACGTCGTGCCGTCGACGGTGACCTGGCGCTCCTCCATGCACTCCAGCAGCGCCGACTGGGTCTTTGGGGAGGCCCGGTTGATCTCGTCGCCGACCACCAGGTTCGCGAAGACCGCGCCGGGGCGGAACTCGAAGTCGCGGTTCTCCTGGTTGTAGACGCTGACGCCGGTCACGTCGCTGGGGAGCAGGTCGGGCGTGAACTGGATGCGCCGTACCGAGCAGTCGATCGAGCGGGCGAGCGCCTTGGCCAGCTTGGTCTTGCCGACGCCCGGCACGTCCTCGATGAGCAGGTGACCCTCGGCGAGCAGGACCGCGAGGGCGAGCCGGACCGTCGCGGTCTTGCCCTCGATGACCTTCTCGATGTTCGCGACGATGGCGTCGCTCGCGGCGCGGAACTCGTCGTTCGGCAGTACGCCGCCCAACTCGTCCCAGGTCTGTTGTGTCACGGGCCTCCTCCTCGTCGCTGCACGGCTGCCTAAGAGAGTCGCTGGGCCGGCCGAAAGGTTCGCGGGAGAATACGTCCATCCGGTGCTCGCCGGATCACCCGCCTGCCCTCAGGTTAGTCCGATTCCGATGTGCCGCCGACCACACATCGTCGCAACCGGCAACGCGGGAGGGGGTCGGAATGCGACAACACCCCTACCGATACCGGGTGTGACCGACCGTGCGGTGCGCGCTAGACTTCCCCTCATGTCCGGGGCCCACCTGCTCCTTAGCGAGCCGTGCTGACGCGAATCGACGCGACGGCACGGCCACCCCTCCTGCGTGAGGGGCTTTTTTGTGCCCCGAGGCAGGCCGGAGCGCGGCCGGTCCCGAACCCGCAACCCCGAGATGGCACGATGACCCAGCGAGGCGAGGTCATCAGCCCGCACGGCCGTGACGTGGGCATGGCGGTGACGAGCGAAGCGAGGAGACGCCATGAGTGAGGCGGCTGAGCCGGCGGCGGACATCCCGCCGTTCCGGTACACGGCGGCGCTGGCCAACGAGATCGAGCTGCGGTGGCAGGACCGCTGGGAGGAGCGCGGCACGTTCCACGCCCCGAACCCGGTCGGTCCGCTGGCCGATCCGACGCACCCGCGAGCCGACGCCGAGAAGCTCTACGTCCTGGACATGTTCCCGTACCCGTCCGGGGCGGGGCTGCACGTCGGGCACCCGCTGGGCTACATCGGCACCGACTCGTTCGCCCGCTTCCAGCGGATGAACGGCCGCAACGTGCTGCACGCGATGGGCTTCGACGCGTTCGGCCTGCCCGCCGAGCAGTACGCGGTGCAGACCGGCACCCACCCGCGGACCACCACCGTGGCCAACATCGCCCGGTACCGGGCGCAGCTGCGCCGGCTGGGCATGGGGCACGACGAGCGCCGTTCGGTGGCGACCATCGACGTCGACTTCTACCGCTGGACCCAGTGGATCTTCCTGCAGATCTTCAACTCCTGGTACGACCCGGACGCGCGCAAGGCCCGCCCGATCGACGAGCTGGTCGCCGAGTTCACCGCCGGCACCCGCCCCACCCCGGACGGGCGCCCCTGGTCGGAGCTGACCGATGTGGAGCGGCGGCGGATCGTCGACGACCACCGCCTGGCGTACGTCTCCGAGGCGCCGGTCAACTGGTGCCCCGGGCTGGGCACGGTGCTGGCCAACGAGGAGGTGACCCCCGACGGCCGCTCCGACCGCGGCAACTTCCCGGTCTTCAAGCGCAACCTGAAGCAGTGGATGATGCGGATCACCGCGTACGGTGACCGGCTGCTGGAGGACCTGGACCGGCTGGACTGGCCGGAGCCGATCAAGCTGATGCAGCGCAACTGGATCGGCCGCTCGACCGGCGCGCACATCGACTTCGCCACCGCCGCCGAGCCGATCCGGGTCTTCACCACCCGGCCGGACACGGTCTTCGGGGCCACCTACATGGTGCTGGCCCCCGAGCACGCGCTGGTCGACGCGCTGGTGCCGGCCGCCTGGCCGGAGGGGACCCGGCCGGCGTGGACCGGCGGGCACGCCACGCCGCGGGAGGCGGTGGAGTCCTACCGCAAGGCGGCGGGCGCCAAGAGCGACGTCGAGCGGCAGGCCGAGAGCCGGGAGAAGACCGGCGTCTTCGTCGGGGCGTACGCCACCAACCCGGTCAACGGCGCCCAGATCCCGATCTTCATCGCGGACTACGTGCTGGCCGGCTACGGCACCGGCGCGATCATGGCGGTACCGGCCCAGGACGAGCGGGACTGGGCCTTCGCCGAGGTCTTCGACCTGCCGATCGTGCGTACCGTGGCGCCGCCCGAGGGCTTCGACGGCAAGGCGTACACCGGGGACGGCCCGGCGATCAACAGCGCCCGCGCCGACGGGAGCCTGAGCCTGGACGGCCTGGGCGTGGCCGAGGCCAAGGCGGCGATCATCTCCTGGCTGGAGGAGCACGGCCACGGCGCCGGCGCGGTCACCTACCGGCTGCGGGACTGGCTGTTCAGCCGCCAGCGCTACTGGGGCGAGCCGTTCCCGATCGTGTACGACGCCAACGGGCAGGCCATCGCCCTGCCCGAGTCGATGCTGCCGGTCGAACTGCCCGAGGTGGACGACTTCTCGCCGCGCACCTTCGACCCGAACGACGCCGACTCGGAGCCGGAGACGCCGCTGTCGCGCCGCAAGGACTGGGTCGAGGTCGAGCTGGACCTGGGCGACGGGCCGAAGCGCTACACCCGCGAGACCAACGTGATGCCGCAGTGGGCCGGCTCCTGCTGGTACGAGCTGCGCTACCTGGACCCGGCCAACCCCGACCGGTTCGTCGACCCCGACAACGAGCGCTACTGGATGGGCCCGCGCTCGGCCGGCGACTGCGGCGGCACCGACCTGTACGTCGGCGGCGCCGAGCACGCCGTGCTGCACCTGCTGTACGCGCGCTTCTGGCACAAGGTGCTGTACGACCTGGGCCACGTCTCGTCGGTCGAGCCGTTCCGCAAGCTGTTCAACCAGGGCATGATCCAGGCGTACGCGTACACCGACGAGCGCGGCAGCTACGTGCAGGCCGACGAGGTGATCGAGCGGGACGGCGGCTGGTTCCACGGGGAGCGCCCGGTCCGGCGCGAGTACGGCAAGATGGGCAAGTCGCTGCGGAACGTCGTCACGCCCGACGACATGTGCGCCGCGTACGGGGCCGACACCTTCCGGCTGTACGAGATGTCGATGGGTCCGCTGGAGGTCTCCCGTCCCTGGGAGACCCGGGCCGTCGTCGGCTCGTACCGGTTCCTGCAGCGGGTCTGGCGCGCCCTGGTGGACGAGAACTCCGGCGCGTCGCGGGTGGTGGAGACCCCCGCCGACGACGAGACCCGCCGGCTGCTGCACCGGACCATCGACGGCGCGCGGGCCGACATGGAGGCGATGCGGTTCAACACCGCCATCGCCAAGCTGATCGAGCTGACCAACGGGCTGACCCGGCTGTCCGGCACCCCCCGGGAGGTGGCCGAGCCGCTGGTGCTGATGCTGGCGCCGTTCGCGCCGCACATCGCCGAGGAGCTGTGGGAGCGGCTGGGGCACGACGAGTCGCTGACGTACGTGCCGTACCCGGTCGCCGACCCGGCCCTGCTGGTGGCCGAGACGGTGACCTACCCGGTGCAGATCAACGGCAAGGTCCGGGCCCGGGTCGAGGTCGCCGTCGACGCCGCCGAGGAGGAGATCCGGCGCGAGGCGCTGGCGGCGGTGGCCGGGTCGCTGGGCGGCCGGGAGCCGCGCAAGGTGATCGTGGTGCCGGGGCGGATGGTGTCGGTCGTCGCCTGATCCTCCGGCCCCCATCCGCGAATCCCCGGCCCTCATCCGCGATTCCCCGGCCCTCATCCGCGATCGAGGGCAAATCGTTGCTAGTGGATATCCGCTAGCAACGATTTGCCCTAGATCGACGGGGCCCGCGCGGGGCGGAGCGGGGCGGGGTGGGTCAGTGGCGCAGGGTGCCGCGGAACTCCTCGCGGACGATGCCGCCGACCGCGGCGCACCAGGTGGCCAGGTCCACCCGGCCCGTCACCGGCAGCCCGTGCAGCTTCTGGAGCTGCCGTACGGCCTGCCGGGTGGCCTCGTCGAAGGCGCCGGTCGGGGTGACCGCGTACCCCTTGGGCGCCAGGATGCTCTGCAGCGCGGTGACCGCGTCGCCGGTGGAGCGCCCGTCCAGCGGTACGACCAGCAGGTCCCAGGTGGAGTCCAGGATCTCGCCCAGCCCGGCCGGCTCGATGCCGTTGCGGCGTTGGAAGTCCTCCACGGCGGCGACCAGGGCCGCGTCGAAGGTGGTGCTCGGGGTGAGCGCGTATCCCTTGAGCCTGAGCAGGTACTGCGCCACCAGCACCACCGCGCCCCGGCTGCTGGAGAAGATGTTCGGCCAGGTACGGGCCGGCACCTCGGAGTACCGGGTGCCGAGCCGCTTGGCGACGTCCCGGCGCAGCTGCGGGAAGAGCCGGTAGAACGTGATCCCCGGGCACTGGGTCGCCTGGAAGTCCCAGTGCCCGAAGATGTGGTTGGCCTGGAGCCGGTACTGGGTGGCGATGGCCACGCAGAGGTCGGTGAGCGAGCGGAGCAGCGCCTCCGGCGGGGCTTCGGTGATGTAGGTGCCCTCGTTCTCGATGCCGATGCCGCGCCCGTTCTCGCCGGGGGAGTGCGCCGCGACCACCTGCTGGGCGCCGCTGCGCAGCCCCTCCAGGCTGCGGTGCCGGCCCTCCAGGATGTAGCCGCCCCGGCTGACCGTGAAGTGCTGGCCCGTGTCGGCCCACCCGTTGCCGTCCATGTGCAGGTTCTGGATGTCGCGGGCGAGCCAGATGGCCTGGTTGACCGAGTAGTCGGTGCTGTTCGGGTACGCCGTGTGGTGCACGACGATCTTCTGGGTGGTGCCGGTGTTCATCACCACGGGGCTCGCCGGCGGGCGGGCGGCCCAGGAGTCGTTGGTGATGATGCTGCCGATGACGGTCTCCGTCGAGGGCGGCGCCGGCCGCGCGGTGGCGGCCTGGGCGGGCGCGGCCTGCGCGGCGCCGGGGAGGGCCAGCTCGCCGGCCGCGCCGACCGCGGTGGCGGCGGCCGCGCCGATGCCGGTTCTGAGCAGCGTACGGCGGTCGAGGTGCGGGGTCTGGGGGTTCATGCCGATGATCCTTCGGGGGTAGGGCGGCCGGCCACGGCCGGGCCGGGAAGCGGCGCATACACCTGCCGGTACTTCCTAACGCATCCCTTGATCAAAATGAAGGATTCTTGCGGTACCGCCGCGAATTTCTGGCCGGTCCCGCTCGCTGGGCCGATTGAGCCGACCACTCGATGGATATAGATATCGCCGATTCGGTGGATGTGCGCGACCGATGCGACCTCTCGACGAAGGCGGTGTACCGATGCAACCGACCCAGACGCAACCGGCCCGACCCGGCGCGGTGACCAACGCGTTCCGGCTCAGCCTGCTCGTTATCCTGATCGGGGTGGTGAGCACCGTGATCTCGCTCTTCGGCGGTGCCGCGGACGACGCCGCCGACCGGGCGGGAACCACCGGCGCGAACGCCGTGATCGGCGTCGCGGCGGTCTTCGCCTTCCTCATCCTCCTCGTCGAACTGCTCGTCGTGTTCAAGATGCGGGACGGCGCCAACTGGGCCCGGATCGTGCTCACGGTCCTCGCGGTGCTCCAGCTCATCGGGTTCGTCGCCGGGCTGGCCAGCATCGGCGGCGGCGCCGCCGGGGTGATCCGGCTGCTCCTCGACGTCGTCGTCGCGATCCTCAACGTCGCCGTGCTGGTGCTGATGTACCGCCCCGAGTCCAACCGGTACTTCACCCGGACCGCCTGACCGCGCACCGGCAGGTTCGTACCCCCGGGGTCAGGCCGTGTCTCGCCGAGAGCCGCGAGACACGGCCTAACCCGATGGTGGGGATCTGCCGGCTCCCGCCGCTTCCGGTCGGTTTTGTTCCTACGCTGGGCCGGTGTCCGACCGACGGGGGTGGTCCGGTTGACGTATTCCGGGGTGACCAGCGCGACAGGTACCGCCGACACGGCCGTGGTGCGCGGTCCCGGAGTGGTGGGGGTGCAGTTGTCCGTCAACGGCGTACCCCGCTCCGCGACGATCGAGCCACGCGCGAGCCTGCTGGACACGCTCCGCGACCGGCTCGACCTCACCGGGACGAAAAAGGGGTGCAACCAGGGAGCCTGCGGCGCGTGCACGGTCTGGGTGGACCGACGACCCGTGCTGGCCTGCCTCACCCTCGCGATCGCCTGCGAGGGCCACGAGGTGACCACGATCGAGGGGCTCGCCGACGGTGACCGCCTGCACCCGATGCAGCAGGCCTTCATCGACCGGGACGCCTTCCAGTGCGGGTACTGCACCCCGGGGCAGATCATGTCCGCGGTGGCGTACCTGGCGCACGGGCACGGCACCGCCGAGGACGAGATCCGAGACTGGATGAGCGGCAACCTCTGCCGCTGCGCGGCCTACCCGCACATCCGCGCCGCGATCCGGCAGGCCCACGACCAGCAGGCGGCGGGGGGTGGCGGCGGTGCGACCCATTAGCTACTCCCGGGTGGCCGACGTGGCCACCGCCGTCGGCGTGGTCACCGCGGACCCGGAGAGCAAGTTCCTCGCCGGCGGCACCAACCAGGTCGACCTGCTGCGCATCTACGTCGAACAGCCGGCCCGGCTGGTGGACATCAACGACCTGCCGCTGCGGGAGATCGAGGAGCGGCCCGACGGCGGCCTGCGCATCGGCGCGCTGGCGCGGATGGGCGACGTGGCCCGGGCCGGGCCGGTGCGCGAGCGGTACCCGCTGCTCGCGCAGGCGCTGCATCTCGGCGCCTCCACCCAGCTGCGCAACATGGCCTCGATGGGCGGCAACCTCATGCAGCGGACCCGCTGCCTCTACTTCCGCGACGTCGAGGTCGGCTGCAACAAGCGGGTACCGGGCAGCGGGTGCAGCGCGATGCAGGGCGTCAACCGGGGGCACGCCGTGCTCGGTACCAGCGACCAGTGCATCGCCACCCACCCCTCCGACCTCGCCGTCGCGCTGGTGGCGCTCGACGCGGTCGTACAGATCGAGGGCCCGGACGGCCGCCGCGAGCTGGACCTCGACGAGTTCTTCCTGGAGCCGGGGGACACCCCGGAACGGGAACACCGGATCGGGCACGGCGAGCTGATCGTCGCGATCGAGGTACCGCCACCGCCGGCCGGGAGCAGGTCGCTCTACCTGAAGGTACGCGACCGCGACTCGTACGAGTTCGCCCTCGCCTCGGCGGCCGTCGCCGTCACCGTCGAGAGCGGAGTGATCGCCGAGGCGCGGCTGGCGCTCGGCGGCGTCGCCACCCGGCCGTGGCGCGCCCGCCAGGCCGAGCGGGTCCTCGTGGGCGCGCCGCCCAGCGAGACCACGTTCGCGGCGGCGGCCCAGGAGGAGCTGCGGCCGGCGGTCTCGCACGGCATGAACGACTACAAGATCGAGCTGGCGCGGCGGACCATCGTCCGCGCCCTGTCGATGGCGACGGACGGCGGGGGGACGGCATGAGCCCGGCGATCGGCGGCACCCTGGCCCGCGTCGAGGGCGGAGCGAAGGTCACCGGGGCCGCCCGCTACACCGGCGAGATCCCGCTGCCCGGGCTCGCGCACGCGGTGCTCGTCGGCGCCCGGGTGGCCAGCGGGCGGATCACCGAAATCGACACGGTGGCCGCCGAACGGGCCGACGGCGTGGTCGGCGTGCTGACCCACGAGAACCTGCCGCCCGTACCCGGTACGCCGCGGCTGCTGCCGTCGCTGGTGGGGCTCGCCGCGCCCGGTCTGAGCTGGTTTCCGATGCGGGACGACAGCGTGCACTACGCCGGCCAGCCGGTCGCCGTCGTGGTCGCCGACACGATCGAACGCGCCGAGCACGCCGCCACCCTGGTCCGGGTCCAGTACGCGCAGTCTCCCGCCAGCACCGTGCTCGACCAGGTACGGGACCAGGCGTACGTGCCCGAGCGGATCTTCGGCGGGATGCTGCCGGGACAGTTCGTCCGGGGAAACGTCGAGGACGGGCTCAAGAAGGCGTCGGTACGGGTCGACCGGACCTACTACTTCGCCGCCAACCACCAGAACCCGATCGAGACGTCGACGACCACCGCACTCTGGGACGACGCCGACCGGGTCACCGTCTACGACTCCACCCAGGGGCCGACCGCCACCCAGATGACCGTCTCCGCCCTGCTCGGCGTAGCGCCGGGAAAGATCAAGGTGATCAGCGAGTTCGTCGGCGGCAGCTTCGGCTCCAAGGCGATGATCTGGCCGCACGTCACGCTCTGCGTGCTCGCCGCCCGGCAGCTGCGCCGGCCGGTGCGGCTGGCGCTCAACCGCGAGCAGATGTTCCACTCCTGCGGGCACCGGGAGGAGCAGGAGCAGCAGCTCAGCCTGGGCGCCACGCCGGACGGGAAGCTCACCGCGCTGCGCCACCACAAGATCTCCATCACCTCGCACTTCGACGACTGGGCCGAGACGTCGCTGCAGTCGCCCGGCATCGTCTACGCCACCCCGAACTACGAGGGGATCTACCGGCTGGCCCGGGGCAACACCATCACACCCACCTTCATGCGCGGCCCCGGCGAGGCGACGGGAATGTTCGCGCTGGAGTGCGCGATGGACGAACTCGCGGCGGAGCTGAACCTCGACCCGCTGGAGTTGCGGCTGCGCAACATCGCCGAGAAGGACCCGACCAGCGGCCATCCGTGGTCCAGCAGCGGGCTGCGGGAGTGCCTCCAGCGGGGCGCCGAACTGTTCGACTGGCGGGACCGCGAGCGGGAGCCCGCCCGACGGGAGGGAAACACGCTCGTCGGCTGGGGGATGGCGGCTTCCGCCTACCCGCACGTGGCACCCCCCAACCCGCAGCGCGCCCGGGCCCGGCTCTACGCCGACGGCAGCGCCGTGGTGGAGGCGGGCGTCTCCGAGTTCGGTACCGGCGTGACCACCGCCATGACCCAGGTCGCCGCCGACGCCCTCGGCCTGCCGGTCGCCCGGGTACGGTTCGTGGGCGGCAGCAGCGACCTGCCCAACATCACCGCCGCGGTCGGCTCGGCCGGCACCGGCGCGGCCAGCGCCGCCGTGCACTGCGCCGCGACCGAGCTGCGGGACCAGCTGATCCGGCAGGCGGTGGCGGACGAGCGCTCCCCGCTGCACCGCGCGAAGCCGGACGCGGTGACGGTCTCGGAGGGCCGGATGTGCCTGCGGGACCGGCCCAACACCGGCGAGACCTACGCCGAGCTGCTGAGCCGCAACTTCCTCCCGGACGTCGAGGCGCTGGGCACCTGGACCCCGCCCCCGCCCGACCCCGGCTACGGCATGCACACCTTCGGCGCCCAGTTCGCCGAGGTCGCCGTCGACGCCGACCTCGGTGTGGTCCGGGTGCGCCGCATGGTGGGGGTCTTCGCCCCGGGTCGGGTGCTCAACCGCCGTACCGCGCACAGCCAGCTGATGGGCGGCATGCTCTGGGGGCTGAGCCAGGCGCTGCTGGAGGCCACCCACATGGACCCGCGCCTCGGCCGCTGGGCGAACGCGAGCTTCAACGACTACCTGGTACCGGTCAACGCCGACGTGCCGGACGTGTTTGTGGAGACCATCGAGGTGCCGGACACGGTGGTGAACCCGCTCGGCGTCAAGGGCGTCGGTGAGATCGGCATCGTCGGGTCGGGCGCGGCGATCGCCAACGCCGTCTACCACGCGACCGGGCGCCGGGTGCGTGACCTGCCCATCACCCTGGAGGCGCTGCTCTGACCCGCGCTGGTGTGGTGGGGCGGTGCGGGCGGGGCCCCTCGTCCCGCCTCACGGCGGCGACGGGGACCCCGCCGGGCCGGCTCAGAGGGTGATCTCTCCGGGCAGGCCGAAGTAGTCGTGCCACCGCACGCCCGGGCCGAACGAGGTACCGGTGGAGAGCGCCGTGTACACGTCGGCGCTCGGCAGATGCGTGAAGGTCGTGATGTCGGTCCGGCCGTCGCCGTCGAAGTCCCCCACGTACGGGAACTCGCCGGTCGGGGCGAAGAAGTCGTGCCACCTCCCGGCGCCCACGAACGCGCCCCGCCGGTCGGAGAGCGCCACGATGACGTCACCGCTGTTGTCGTTGGTGAAGGTGGCGATGTCCGCGGCCCCGTCGCCGTTGAAGTCGCCCAGCCGGGGTGCCTCCAGCCCGATGGCGAAGTAGTCGTGCCACTTCGCGCCGCCGAGGAAGCCGGAGCCGGTCGAGAGCCCCACGAAGACGTCCCCGCCGCCGCCCTGGGTGAAGGTGACGATGTCGTCCTTTCCGTCGCCGTTGACGTCCGCGACCCCCGGGCTCTCGCCGGCCAGGGCGAAGAAGTCGTTCCACTTCGCCGATCCGGTGAACGCGGTACCGGTCGAGAGCGCGACGTAGACGTCGCCGAGGTCGTTGCGGGTGAAGGTGATGATGTCGTCCTTTCCGTCGCCGTTGACGTCGCCGACGGCCGGTACCTCGCCGGCCAGGGAAAAGAAGTCGTGCCACTTCGCGCCGCCGAGGAAGCCGGAGCCGGTCGAGAGTCCCACGAAGACGTCCGCGCTGGTGCCGTGGGTGAAGGTGACGATGTCGTCTTTGCCGTCGCCGTTGAAGTCGCCGGTCAGTGGCGTCTCGCCGTCGAGCGAGAAGAAGTCCTGCCACTTCTGGCTGGTGCCGGCGAAGCCGGCACCGGTGGAGAGGGCGACGTACACGTCGGCCAGCGGCCCCTGCGTGAAGGTGACGACGTCGTCCCGCCCGTCGCCATCGAAGTCCGCCGACGAGCCGGTGAAGACGCCGGGGAAGGTCGAACTCCAGCGCAACGGGGCGACCCAGAGGCCGCCCTGTCCCCAGCCCGCGCTGGTGACCCAGGTGTTCCCGTTCGGCTCGGTCACGATCTCCGCGGCGTGCGCGTCGATCCGTCCGGCGAGGTCGGCGACGGAGAAGCGGAAGGGGTCGCGGCTGCGGTACACCCGGGTGTCCCGGTAGCCGGCCTCGCAACAGACCGACAGGTACCACCAGCCGTCCCGGAACACCACGAACGGCGACTCGGTCGGCCCGCCGCCGGTACCGGTCTGCGGGTGCTCGAACGCCACCTGCTTGGCGCTCCAGTGTTCCAGGTCGGGGCTGGTGCGGTACGCCACCTGGAAGTTGCCGCCCTGTGGGGTGCGGTTGGCGGTGTAGTACATCACCCACAGCCCGCCCACCCGGACGACCATCGGGTCCCGCGCGTCCCAGCCGTCGGTGAAGAGCGGGTTCGCCGCGCTGCGGGTCCAGTGGTACAGGTCCGTCGAGGTGGCCAGGTGCATCCGGTACGCGGTGTGGTCCGGCGTCCCCGCGGCGTAGAACATGTAGTAGCGGCCGTTGTCGTGGACCACGTACGGCGCCCAGATGTGGCTCTCCCCGGCCGCCGGGTCGGCGGTGAGGGCGAACGGCTGCTTGGTCCACGGGCCGTTCGGGGTGGGGGCGGTCGCGTGCCCGAAGTTCTTCTCGTCGATCGGAGCGGCCGGCTCGGCGTGCGTGATGGCGTACACGTGCCAGGTGCCGGTTGCCACGTCCCGGACCATGGTGTGGTCGTTGTAGTACCACGCCCGGGACTCGCCGACCGAGGGGTCGTAGACCCGGACGAACGAGCCGGCGGCGACGGTGGGGGGTGCCGCGGCGCCGACCGCCCCGCCCGCCCGGCTCGCCGCGGGCGGCGCCGCCGCGATCGGAGCCGCGGCGGCGTCGACGGGTCGCGCCTGGACCGGTCCGGCCGTCGCGCCGAGCGCCGCGAGGACGCAGGCCACGACCGCGACCGCGCGGCGTCTCGTGCCAGTCATCAGAACCTTCTCCTGGATTCGGGGGTCAGAGGGTGGTTTCGCCGGGGAGGCCGAAGAAGTCGTTCCATTTGGTGGCGCCTTGGAAGCCGGTGCCGGTGGAGAGGGCGGTGAAGACGTCGGCGGAGGTGTTGTGGGTGAAGACGACGGCGTCGTCTTTGCCGTCGCCGTTGTAGTCGCCGGTGTAGGGGAATTCGCCGGTCAGGCCGAAGAAGTCGTTCCATTTGACGCTGGTGCCGACGAAGGTGCCCTGTCGGTCGGAGAGGGCGACGTAGACGTCGGCGGCGGGGTTGGTGGTGAAGGTGGCGATGTCGGTGGCGCCGTCGCCGTTGAAGTCGCCGAGTCGGGGTGATTCTCCGGGCAGGGAGAAGTATTCGTGCCATTTGGTGGCGCCTTGGAAGCCGGTGCCGGTGGAGAGTCCGACGAAGACGTCGGCGGTGGAGCCTTGGGTGAAGACGACGATGTCGGCTTTGCCGTCGGCGTTGACGTCGGCGACGCCGGGGTATTCGCCGGCGAGGCCGAAGAAGTCGTTCCATTTGGCGCCGCCTTGGAAGCCGGTGCCGGTGGAGAGGGCCACGTACACGTCGGCGGCGGTGTTGCGGGTGAAGGTGATGATGTCGTCGAGTCCGTCGCCGTTGACGTCTCCGACGGCGGGGACTTCGCCGGCGAGGGAGAAGAAGTCGTTCCACTTCACCCCCGGGCCGAAGTTGGTGCCGGTGGAGAGGGCGACGAAGACGTCTCCGCTGGTGCCCTGGGTGAAGGTGACGATGTCGTCTTTGCCGTCGCCGTTGAAGTCGCCGGTGAGTGGGGTTTCGCCGGGCAGGGCGAAGAAGTCGTGCCATTTGGCGCCGCCGAGGAAACCCGAACCGGTGGAGAGGCCGACGTACACGTCGGCGAGGGCGCCGTGGGTGAAGGTGATGATGTCGTCCCGGCCGTCACCGTTGAAATCCGCCGGCGAACCCGCGAAGACGCCCTGTACCGGCCGGACCATCCCACGCGCCTCGTCGATCAGCGACCGGGCCTTCGCCTCGGCCTGGTCGTAGCGCTCCGGGCAGCACGAGCGCTGCACGCTCTGCGCCACCTGGCCGGCGGTGTAGCCCGGGTTGCGGGCCGCGTTGGGGATCGCCTGGTCGAGGAACTTGTTGGTGGCGTACGTGACGTTCATGATCTGTTCCGGCGTGCCCCAGCCCTGGCTCGGGCGCTGCTGGAAAACGCCGAGGGAGTCCTTGTCGCCACAGGGCAGGTTGTTCATGTGGGACTCCACCCAACCCGCCTCGAACGCGGCGAGCATGACCTTGTCCGAGACGGCGCGGTCCAGACCGACCTGGTAGACCGTCCGGATCACGTTCGGGTCGTGGTTCGACGGGATGCTGGTGCACGCCAGGGGCTGCACCGTGCGGGCCAGGTCGCCGCCGCCCACCGGCGGCGCCACGTCGGCGGCGGCGCCCCCGGCCCCGGCTGGCGCGGCTTCGGCTGGCGCGGCTCCGGTCGGGGTGGCCAGCAGGGCGCCGCCGACGAGGACGGCGAGTCCGGTGAGGAACTGTCTCGGCAGCCGGCGGGCGGTACGTCTCCGGCGTCTGGGGGCGGGCATGACGACTCCGATCGGTCGAGGGCTGGGGAAGGGAACGGGTCAGCGGATCAGGCTGGGTCGCGGGATCTCGGCCAGCGAGCCGAACGCGTCGTGCCACTTGGCGGACGGGCCGAACGCGGTGGCGGTGGAGCGGGCCACCCAGACGTCGGACTGCTCCGGCGCGCCCCGGGTGAACGTGACGATGTCGGTCAGGCCGTCGCCGTCGACGTCGGCCAGGCCGGGCGACTCGGCGTCGACGGCGAAGAAGTCATGCCACTTCCAGGCGTTCTGTACGAAACGACCGCCGTCGGAGAGCGAGACGAAGACGTCCGCGGCGCTGCCCCGCGTAAAGGTCACCACGTCGTCACGCCCGTCGCCGTCGACGTCGCCGGCGCCCGCCAACTCGTTGCCGACGGCGAAGTTCGTGTGCCACAGCCAGCCCTCCTGGACGAAGGCGACCCCGTTGGAGAGCGACACGAAGACGTCCGCGGCGGCGCCACCGGTGATCACGGCGATGTCGTCGCGCCCGTCGCCGTCGAAGTCGCCCACGGCCGGGCGCTCGGTGCCGTAGCCGAAGTTGTCCTGCCACTTCAGGCCGGGTCCGAAGCCGGAGCCGGTGGAGAGCGCCACGAAGACGTCGCCCGTCGAGCCGCGGGTGAAGGTGACGATGTCGGTCAGGCCGTCGCCGTTGACGTCGCCGACCTCCGGGTACTCGTCGTTGATGGCGAAGAAGTCGTGCCACTTCGCCGAGGGGCCGAACCCGGACCCGGTGCCGAGCGCGACGTACACGTCACCGGCGGCGCCCCGGGTGAAGGTGATGATGTCGGCACGGCCGTCGCCGTTGACGTCGCCGGTGAGCGGCACCTCGCCGTCGATGGCGAAGAAGTCGTGCGCCTTCGTGCTGGCGCCGAAGGCGGTACCGGTGGAGAGGGCCGTGTAGACGTCGTCGGCCGCCCCCTGGGTGAAGAGCACCGCGTCATCCCGGCGGTCCCCGTCGACGTCGCTGGTGTTGCGGGCGCGGGTGGTGGCGCCGACCACGTCCGAGGCGGCGCCGGCGTTGCCGGCACGGTCCACCGCGACCACCCGGTAGTACCGGGTGGCGCCGGCGGGCAGCGGCCCGTGCCGGTACCCGTGGCTGCTGCTGGTGCCGACCAGGTTGTTGGCGGTCAGCGGCACCGACGGATCGGTGGAGGCGTACACGCGGTAGCTGCTCACCCCGACGTTGTCGTCGGCCGGTGTCCAGGTCAGCGGCGCCGCGTGTGTCCTCCCGGGGCCGACGGCCAGCCCCGTGACGCGACCCGGGGCGGTCTGGTCGGCGAAGGGGGCGACGAGGTTCAGCGCGGTGTACCGCGCCGCGGTCCACGGCGGGGCGCCGGCGGCCGGGGCCAGCCGTACCGTGATCGACGACTTTCCACCGGTCAGCGTCGCCGGGAGCGGGAACTCGTCGTCGAGCCAGCGTTGCGCGGTGTTGCCGAGCGGCTGTAGCCAGGTGCCCGCCGCCGCGCCGTCGACGGTGACCGTGGCGGACTGGTAGGCGCTGTTCTGGTCGCTGCTGCGGCGCAGCCGTACGCCCTGGTTGCCGGGGTCGACGGCGAGCCGGAAGGTGACCGCGCCGGTCGTGGCGCGGACGGCGTCGGTCACCGTGTCGTGGTCGTCGTCCCCCTCGTACACGGCCGGTAGCCGGTACTCGCTGGCGGCGGCGGACTCGGTGTAACCGTGCGCGCCCCGGCTGGCCGCGTCGCCGACCGTGAGCGTGTCGGTGCTCCGGCCGACCACCTCGGGGCGGGTGTAGAGGAAGGCGGTGGAGCTCTCGCGTACCGGGTAGTCGTTCTGTGGTCCGTGCTCGATGCCCATCCGGAAGCCGGAGGTGTAGGCGACCGCGTCGCCGATCTGCAACCGGTACATGGAGTCGCACTCGACCGCGCAGCTGGCCGTGCCGACCCGGTGACCGGTGTCGCCGGTGAAGACGCCCGTGTACTCGCCCCGGTTGAAGTACCAGCCGGACTCGTAGTAGTCCTCGGTGCCCGTACCGTGCCACAGCGGGCTCAGCGCGCCGTCGGCGTACAGCCGCTCGTCGCCCTCCAGGTAGCCCCGGTTGTTGGGGCCGGGGATGTCGTTGCGGACGACCTGCGTCACGCCCAGGAAGCGGCCCCGGCCGGCCACGTCGACCAGCGGCCAGTCCCGGGCGGCGGTGGTGGCGCCCGCGCGCGACTGGGTGGTGAAGTAGCCCGCCCCGCCGGTGGGGCCGAGTTCGCCGGTCCATCTCCCGTCCGCGGCGTGGATGATCTCGGCCTGGACGCCGGAGATCGTGCCGCCGGTGGTGTTGACCAGGGCGACGGTCGCCGAGGAGGCGAACGGCATGGCCCACCACGCGGTGTACCAGCCGCCCGGTGCGGGATCCATCGCGAACATCAGCGAGCGCACCTCGCGCTCCCCGAGGCCGGCGCCGAAAAACTCGCCGAGCGGGGAGTCGACGGTGGTCCGCCCGTCGAAGCTCATCCGCAGTCGCAGGCCGTTCAGGTTCGCCTCGGTGGCGCTCGCGTCGGGCACCCGGAGCCGGATCTGGTTGATCGCGGCCGGTCCGGTCAGCGTGGCGAGGGTGGCGGTACCGCCGGCCGGCGGCGACGCGGTCACGCCGGTGGTGGTCGCGCCCGGCGCGGCGGGCTTCGGGTCGGCCCGTCCGGCCGAGCGGAGCTTGCTCACCACGTCGTTCGCCGGGTCGGCCGGATCGAACCGGTTGATCCCGGTCGCATCGGCGAACTCCCGGTAGCCGACGTGGTAGAAGAGCGGGTTGTTCGTGGTGGTGACGAGCATCGACTCCCGGTACGGCATCGGCACCTTGATGGTCACCCCGCCGGAGGTCTGGTCGGCGTTGGTCACCAGCGGCCAGACGAACGGCGCGCCGAGGTCGCCGTTGACCACGCGTTGCAGGTTGGCGTTGAGGACGGTCACGCCGTCGAGCACGATCCGGATGTCCCCGGTGGCCGAGACGTTTCCCTCGTCGCGGGTGAACCAGATCGAGGAGATCTCGCCCGGCCCGCGTTCCTCGGCGAGCACGCATCCCGGTCCGTTGGTACGCAGGCAGGAGCTGCGCCCGCTGAAGCCGTCGTCGTTGGTGCCGGTGCGGCTGAAGCCGGAGAACTGCCGGGTCCGCGAGCCGGAGGCGAGGTCCGGGAGCAGGTCGAGCCGCCGGTAGGCGTCCCAGCCGACCGGGCCCCGGTTCGCCGCCGCGGCGGCCCGCCCGGCGGCGGGGGTCGCGGTAGCGGCGGCCTCCGGACCGGCGGGGGTCGCGTGTGCCGGTGGGGCGCCGGCCGTACCGGACGGGAGCAGGGTCGTGGCGGTGAGCAGGGCGAGCAGGGTCCACCTGTGATTTCGCATGGGAGAGATGCCACCTTCTGATCCACCGGCGGGTCGAGGGGGTGACCAGGCCGGCGCGCTAAACGTTGGCGCAGTCAGTGTTGGGCGCGTCGTTTATTGACGTCAATACGTTGCGATCTGGCAATTGTTTCCAGGACCGTCCGGCGCGCGCCGTCTCCCACCCCGCCGTGGCCGCCGGCCGCGTCCCCTCGGGACGGCGGTGAGCAGGGGTTATCCGGGCCGGTCGGCGCGGCGCCGTCCCGCTTGGACGGTCGGGCGGACGGGCGGGGAATGGCCGGAACCTGCCACCGTGGGTCGCGGCCGGTCCACGCCCGGTGACACTGCGTCAGCAAAGTCACGCCTCGTCCGGAGGGACATGAGATGATCAAACGTTGGCACGGCCGGTGGTTGGCCGCGGGCGTCGCGGCGCTGACGCTCGCGGCCGTCGGGCACGGCCCGCAGGCGGCGGCAGCGGTCGACCCCGAGGTCAACACCTGCCCGACGGACTACACCCGGTGGGGGCCACTCGGCGGCGAGACGGCCACGCGTACGGCGGACTACTACCGGCAGTCCGTCAGCGGCCGGACCACGCAGGGGATGTACCTGCCGCAGCAGGTCGTCTCCGGCGGGCAGCAGTGGCTGTTCCAGTTCGCCACCACCGTGCAGTCCGGCACGGGCGCGACCGCCCGCGCGCGGGTCGGGGTCGACTGGTACTCCACCCCGGCCGGCAACAACTCCGGCTACCTCGGTCACGCCGACGGCGCGTGGATCACCGTTCCGGCCGGCGCCGGGATTACGACCACCGTGCAGCACATCTTCACCGCTCCCACGGGCGCGGTCCGCGGCAACGTCGTCTCGAACCTGGAGACCAGCACGTCGTCGAGCACCTGGACGGGGCGCGGCTGCGACTACCGGCTGCTCTCCGGCGACGGCGGCACCGAGCCACCGCCGGGCGAGGGCGACACCGCCGCCGGCCGGTACGGCTGGGGCACGCCGTTGGCCGCCGGGTCGGACGAGTTCAACTACGGCTCGGCGAGCAGTCCGGCGGTACCGGACCAAACCAAGTGGGACCTGGCCGGCGGCGGGGTCAACGCGTGTTGGCCGGGACACGCCGACAACGGGCGCCGGTGCGACAAGAACACCCGGGTCTTCGGCGGCGTGCTGCGCCAGACCGGCGAGGCCGGTGGCGACTCGGGCTGGGTCGCCGCCAAGTTCGGCCAGCGGTACGGCCGTTGGGAGGCACGGGTACGGTCACAGGCCACGAGCGCGAACAACGGCCGCCAGTACCACCCGCTGCTGATCCTCTGGCCGGACTCGAACCGGTGGCCCGAGGACGGCGAGTACGACTACCTGGAGAACAGCGCCCCCGGCGAGCAGTGCGCGGAGGCCTTCATCCACTACCCGCACAACGCCGACGCGCCGGTGCAGCAGGAGTTCGCGCAGAGGTGCGGCGTGGACCTGTCGCAGTGGCACAACATCGCCGTCGAGTGGACGCCCGACCACGTACGGGGCTTCGTCGACGGGGTCCAGTGGTTCAGCTTCAGCGGCGGGGCCAACTCCGTCCGCCGGTGCATCCAGTGCGCGCCGTCGATGCACCAGACGATCCAGCTCGACAACTTCTTCGGCGGCAACATGCAGAGCGCAATCTACGAGGTCGACTGGACCCGGGTCTACAGCATCCCCGGCGTGAGCGGCTGACCCGCGCCGTACCGACGGACCACCTCCGCCCGGCGGGAGGTCCCCCGCCGGGCGGCGGGCCGTCTCCGCCTGCGGCGGACCTCAGCCGGGCTGGACCGCGGAGCGGCGGCGCGACCGGTCGCCGCGCTCGGCGCGTACCCAGCGGGTCACCAGGAAGGCGGTGGCGACGAGCCCGAGCCCCGCCGGGGTGACCGCGAGCCAGTTGACGTGGCCGGGAGAGGCGACCGCGGCGCCGATCGCCGCGTAGCCGAAGGCCGACGGTACCGAGGCGAGCACGCTGCCGAGCAGGAACGGGGCGAGCCGGGCGCCGGTGGTCCCGTACCCGTAGCTGACCAGGCCGTAGCCGCCGATCGGCAGCAGCCGTACGCTGATCACGCCGAGCAGGCTCTGCCGGGCGAACCAGCCGTCGAGGCGGGCGAGCCGGCCCCGGACCCGCTCGGCCACGAACTCCCGGCCGAGCAGGCGCCCGACTGCGAAGCCCAGGGTCGCGGCGAGCAGCGCGGCGGCCAGGGTGTAGACCGCCCCCTCCAGCGAGCCGAAGAGCGCGCCCCAGAGGACCGTGATCAACGTACGCGGAACCAGCGCGACCATCAGCAGCGCCCCGACGACGACGGCCGCGAACGGGGCGACCGGCCCGAGCCGGGCGACCAGCCGCGGCGCGTCGGCCAGTCCGGGCTGCGGTACGAACAGCAGGGCCAGCCCGAACAGGGCCAGCACGAGCAGCAGCAGGACGAACCGGGCGACCGACCGTTGCCGGAACGGCCGCAGCGCACGCGCGATCACGAGCGGACGGCGATGGCTTCGGCCCGCTCGGCGCGGAGCCGGTCGGACCAGGTGTCGTCGAGCGGCGGCAGCGCGTTGATCCCGAGCGCCCAGCGCAGCAGCAGGTCGGCCAGGGCCGGGTTGCGGGCCAGGGCCGGACCGTGGGAGTACGTGCCGAGCAGCTTGCCGCGCCAGGCGCCCTCGGTGTTGCCGTCGTTGCCGACGCCGGTGCTGACCCGGGCCAGCGGAGCGACCTCGGGTCCGAGGTGGGTACGGCCGCCGTGGTTCTCGAAGCCGCTCAGCGCGGGCAGGCCGAGCCGCGGGTCGATCTCGCCGGCGAGTTCCCCGACGGCCCGGGAGGGGCCCCGGTCGGAGTAGAGGTCTAGCAGG
The DNA here is from genome assembly GCF_040676675.1 of Micromonospora sp. NPDC049559. NCBI lineage: Bacteria > Bacillati > Actinomycetota > Actinomycetes > Micromonosporales > Micromonosporaceae > Micromonospora > Micromonospora sp. NPDC049559. The sequence continues at coordinate 91,279 of NZ_JBFAPK010000006.1, forward strand.
CCCAGGCCGGCGCACTTGGTGCCCTTGGCGAAGAACGAGTGGCCGAGCATCTGGTAGCCGGCGCAGACCGCGAAGACGACCGAGCCCTGCGCGACCGCCCGGTGCAGGCCGCCGTCGGCGAGCAGGCGCTGTGCGCCCAGCGCCTGCGGCCCGTCCTCGCCGCCGCCGATGAGGTAGATGTCCGCCGAGTTCGGCAGCGGCTGGTCCGAACGGATCTCGCTGACCTCGACGGGCAGGCCGCGCTGCTGCGCCCGCCGGGTGAGGATCAGCAGGTTGCCCCGGTCCCCGTAGGTGGAGAGCAGGTCCGGATAGATCCAGACGATGTGCAGGCTTTCAATTGACACGGTCCAACTCCGCTCGGATGTCCTGGAACGCCGTGTAGTTGGCGATCACCTCAAGCCGCCCCGGGGGAACCGAGGCGATCGCCTCGGCAAAGCTGCGCACGTGCTGGAACGGCACGTCGTTGACGGTGAGCCGCACCGCGAGGTCGTAGGCCCGGTCGCCGGTGATCAGCACCTGTCGGCCGCGCAGCGGCGCGAAGTCCACGTCGAAGAGCCAGGAGGTGTCCAGCCCGTCGGGGTCGCGGGCGTTGATGGAGAGCAGTGTCGGCGCGACGTCGGCCATGTCGAACGCCTCCAGCCAGCTGGCCGGGTTCTTCGCCAGCAGCAGGCGGATGTTGCGCCCGTCGCGGCTGACCTGGGCGTACCGGCCGGCGATCGAGGTGACCGAGGAGAGCCGGGAGACCGCGTCGACGGGGCGTACGCCGAACTCGGCGGCGACGGCCAGCGCGGTGGCCGCGTTGCCGACGTTGACCCGCCCGGGCAGCTGCAGCGACACCTTGTGCCAGGCGCCGGTCGGGTCGACCACGCCGTCGTCCTCCACCACCCACTGCGGCTTCGGCCGCAGCAGGGTGCAGCCGGTGCACCACCACTGGTCCGCCGCGCGCTCGATGGGGGAGCCGCACTCGGGGCAGACCCACGAGTCGTCGTGCCAGCGCTGCCCGGCGCTGAACCAGGTGACGTGCGGCGCGATCAACTGGCCGTTGCGGGCCGGCGGCGGGGTCACGGCCCAGACCACCATCGGGTCGTCGGCGTTGGCGACCACCCGTACGTTCGGGTGCCGGACCAGGGCGGCGCGCCACAGCTGGGCCATCATCGCCACCTCCTTGGCCCGGTCGAGCTGGTCCCGGGAGAGGTTGAGCAGCGCCACCACGCGCGGCTCGGTGGCCTCCAGGACCTGGGCCAGGTAGTGCTCGTCGACCTCCAGCACCGCGTACGGGGTGCGGCCGGCGCGGGCCAGCGCGGAGGTGTGGCCGGTCGGCATGTTGGCGCCGAAGGAGTTGGTGGCGACCGGTCCGAGCACGCCGACGGTGGCGGCCGTGAAACGGGTGGTGGTGGTCTTGCCGTTGGTGCCGGAGATGAGCGCGATGTCCCGGCCGGCGGCCAGGTGCGCGAGGAGATCTGGGTCGATCTTGAGGCCGAGCCAGCCGCCGATGACCGAGCCGTCACCGCGGCCGGCGGCCCGGGACAGCGCCGCGGCGGTCCGCGACACGGAGCTGGCCACCTTCGCCCGCAGAGGCATGTTCGCGTCCGTCACGCGAGCGAGGTTACCGGACCCCTCCCGAACGCAGGATGTGCCCGGACGCACAGTCGGTACGACGAGTGACCGCCCGATCATGTCTGCGTCGACCGGCGGTTCCGCGCGTCGCGGTAGTCGATCTATGTCGGATAGCGGACGCGCGCGGGAGCGGGCTGGGCCCCTCCACTCCACCCCACCCCTTCTGACGTGCGGTTTTGTGGACGGAACCGGCCCGACGCGCCGGCGATTCTGGTTGCGGGTGGAGGGAAGTGGAGTAAAGTGGGGCCCACTGGTGGGGCCGGGAGGGCCCACCCGGCCCGGGGGGTCAGCGGTGCCGCGAACACCGCTTACGGGGGCGCGAGGGGGTTGGGCCGATGTTTCTCGGCACTCACACTCCGCGTCTCGACGACAAGGGCCGGTTGATCCTTCCGGCGAAGTTCCGGGACGAGCTGGCGGGAGGTGTCGTGATCACCAAGGGGCAGGAGCGCTGCCTGTACGTCTTCCCGACACCCGAGTTCCAGCGCATCGCGGACCAGTTGCGCGAGCAGCCGATGACACACAAGGCCGCTCGGGCGTACAGCCGGGTCTTTTTCGCCAGCGCCCACGACGAGGTGCCGGACAAGCAGGGCCGGGTGACGATACCGGCCCACCTGCGCACCTACGCCGGACTCGACCGCGACCTGGTCGTCATCGGCGCCAGTAGCCGGGTGGAGATCTGGGACAAGCAGGCCTGGGAAACCTACCTCGCGGAGAGCGAAGACGACTTCGCCGACATCGAGGAGGGGGTGTTGCCGGGCGGACTGTAGGGCGTCGCAAGCCCGACGTACTGCGAGATCTCCAGCCGCTCACGTTCCTGGCGTCCCTTCCCCGGCGCCAGGCACGCGATCCAGACCGGTCGGCGTGATCATCAGCCGGTCGGTCGGTGTGGACCCGGAGCGGATGGGGATCTGGCGGTACGACGGCGCAGTGCGTGGCTGCAGGACGTACACGAGACAAAACTTTGGTGGTTCAGTGGGGGTCGACATGGGGGAGCTTCGAGGCACGCACGTGCCCGTGCTGCTCGGGCGCTGTCTCGAGTTGCTCGCCCCCGCCCTGAGCCGCGGTGATCGGACGGTGCACGTCGACGCCACGCTCGGCCTGGCCGGGCACGCGGAGGCGGTACTCGCCGCTCACCCACAGACCACCCTGATCGGACTGGACCGGGATCCCGAGGCGCTGGCGCACGCCAGGGCCAGGCTGGCCCCGTACGCCGGTCGGATCCATCTGGTGCACGCGGTCTACGACGAGCTTCCCGAGGTGCTCGACCGGCTCGGCTTCGCCCGGGTCGACGGGGTGCTGTTCGACCTGGGGGTCTCGTCCCTGCAACTGGACGCGCCCGACCGAGGGTTCGCCTATGCGCAGGACGCGCCGCTGGACATGCGGATGGATCAGACCACGGGGGTGCCGGCCGAGGAGGTCGTGAACGGCTACTCGCACGGGGAGTTGGCCCGGGTGCTCCGGGTCTACGGCGAGGAGAAGTTCGCCGGCCGGATCGCCTCGGCGATCGTCCGGGAGCGGGAACGGGCCCGGATCACCTCCTCGGCGCGCCTGGCCGAGCTGGTCCGGGAGGCCATTCCGGCACCGGCCCGAAGAACCGGTGGACACCCGGCAAAGAGAACGTTTCAGGCTTTACGGATCGAGGTAAATAGGGAGCTGGCGGCGCTGGAGACGGCGTTGCCGGCCGCCCTGGACGCCCTCGCCCCGGGCGGTCGTCTGGTGGTCCTCTCCTACCACTCGCTGGAGGACCGGATCACCAAACAGTCGCTCGGTGCCCGGGCCCGGAGCACGGGTCCGGTCGACCTACCGGTCGAACTGCCCGGCACCGGCCCGACGCTGCGGTTGCTCAGCCGCGGCGCCGAGCTGCCGAGCGAGGCGGAGGTCGCCGCGAACCCCCGAGCCGCGTCGGTGCGGCTGCGGGCGGCGGAGCGGATCGACCCCGAGCGGGTCGAGGCCACCGAGGGGACCAGCACCACCGGACGCACCAGGCGGGCCGCCCGCGAACGGCCCCGCCGGGGTGTCAGGGCATTGCACCAGCCCGGTGCCGCGGCACCGGACAGCTCCACAATGGACGAACACGAAGAGTGACTTGCCGGGGGACGGCACGGGGACGGCACGTAGAGGGGGAGGGATTATGAACGTCAGCAAGCGCGACCGCTGGGATCGCACCGGCGGGGAGCGCGACGCAGGGCAGCGTACACCGCGGTCGGGGGGCCGGATCGCGGGGGCGCGGGCCACGCGGGCCGGGGTCGTCGAATCGGTACCGGTGCGCGGCGGGCGCGCCAACCAGGCTCGTGCGCGGGGGGCGCGCGAGTTTCCGACGCAGGGCAGCACCGCGCTGCGCCCGCAGGACTGGGTGGCGCCGGCGGAGCGGGACCGCGCGCGGGAGAGTGCCCGCGCCGCACACCCGGCCGGTGGTGCCGCGGTGGCCCGGGAGAACGCCCGGGCCGCGCACCCGGCGGGCAGCGGGGCGGGAGCGCCCCGGCTCAAGGTGGCGCCACCGCCGCCGGTGGCGGTACCGGGCGCGCCCTTCGTCGGGCTCATCCTGGCCGTGGTGGTCGGCGGGGTGCTTGGCATCCTGCTGGTCAACACGAAGATCAACGAGAACGCCTTCCGCCTCGACAAGCTCCAGAAGCAGCAGGCCTCGCTCGACATCCAGCAGCAGCAGCTGGAAAAGCAGATCGCCGAGTCGGAGGCGCCGGGCAACCTGGCCGCCCGGGCGCGGGCGCTGGGCCTGGTCGAGTCCGGTCCGCCGGCCTTCATCCGGCTACCGGACGGCAAGGTGATCGGCATCCCGCAGCCGGCCGGCGGGGAGCCGGCGATCACCAGCCAGCAGGGCACGGGTCAGCAGGGCGCGGGACGATAACGGATGGCGCCACGGGCGGACGAGCCGCGCCGGGACCCCTCGCGGTCCCGGCGCGCGTCGTCGCGGGAGGGTTCCGGCGGTCGGGCCGAGTCGGGCGGCCAGCGCGACGGTGGCCGGGGCGGCTCGGGCAACTCGGGTAACCCCGGCGGGCAGCGCGACGGTGGCCGGGGCAACCCCGGCGGGCCGCGCGACGGCGGCCGGCGCGGCTCGCCCGGCGAGGACGCCGGGTCGCGCGGGGGCGGCGGCCGGAGCGGCGAGCCGGGGCTCGGCGGCATCTCCGACGCGCGGGCGTACACGCCGCGCGGCCGGACCGTGCGGGAGGCGGCCGAGCTGCGCCGTACCCCGCGCTCCATCCGCTCGGGTGACCCGTTCCGCCCCGCCCTTCAGGTGCTCGACGGCGGTCGGACGGGCGGCTCGCGCGCCGCCCGGCGCAACCCGGCCGGCACCACGGCCGCCGGCACCGGGCGCACCGTCAGCCAGCGCCCGATCCGCACCGTCGACGCCGACAACCCGCTGCCCCGGCCGCGCCGACGCACCGGGGCCGCGGCGGACCCGCCCCGCCGGCCACCGGCCGGGCGGCGGCCGGTGCGCAAGCCGCCCCGCCCGCCCCGGCTCGCCGACCCGCGGCGCCGGCTGCGGCTCGGCACCGTGCTCGCGCTGGTCATCTTCACCGTGATCGGTATCCGGCTGGTCGCGCTGCAGCTCACGGACACGTCGGCGTACGCGGCCGAGGTCAGCGAGAACCGGATCCGTACGGTGGACCTGCCGGCGCCCCGGGGCGCGATCCTGGACCGCTCCGGCGCGGCGCTGGCACACAGCGTCGAGGCGCGGTACGTCTACGCCGACCCGACGGAGATCAAGGACGCCGGCGCCGCCGCGACCGCCCTCTCCCCGCTGCTCGGCATCCCGAAGTCCAAGCTGCTGAAGGGGATGGCGCCGCAGAAGACGCCGGACGGCCGGCCGTCCCGGTTCCAGTACCTGGCCCGCGGGGTCGACGTGGAGGCCGCGAAGAGGGTCGAGGCGCTCGACCTGCCCGGCATCGGGATCAACCGGGACGAGCGGCGCGAGGTGCCCGGCGGCGACCTCGCCGCCAACCTGATCGGCTTCACCGGCGAGGACATGAACGGGCTGGAGGGGATCGAGGCGCGCTACGACGACCTGCTGCGCGGCGTCGACGGCCAGCGCCGCTTCGAGGCCGGCCAGGGCGACCTCGACACGGCCATCCCCGGGGGCTACAACAAGGTCACCGAGGCCCAGCCGGGCAGCTCGCTGGAGCTGACCATCGACCGCGATCTCCAGTACGAGGTGCAGCGGATCCTCTCCCAGACCATGCGCAAGGACACCGGCAGCGTCGGCGCCGCCGTCGTGATCGACGTGCGCAACGGCGAGGTGCTGGCCCAGGCGAGCCACCCGACCTACAACGCCGCCGACCCGGGCGACAGCGCGCCGACCGACCGCGAGGACGCGGCGACCAGCTTCGTGGTCGACCCCGGCTCGGTGCACAAGGCGATCACCTTCGCCGCCGCCCTCCAGGAGGGCGTGGTCCGGCCCGACACGACCGTGCCGGTCCGGCCGCCCGGCGGGGGCGGGTACGCGCTGCCGACGGTACGCAAGGGCGACCAGACCTTCACCGACACGCACTCGGCCCCGGCCGGCGCCCGGATGAGCCTGCCCGGCATCCTCGCCTACTCATCCAACGTCGGCACGATCAAGATCGGCGACGCGCTCGGCAAGGAGAAGCTCTACGAGTACCAGCGGAAGTTCGGGCTGGGACAGGCGACCGGCGAGGGGCTGCCGGGCGAGGCGAGCGGGCAGCTGCTGGCGCCGGACGGGTGGAGCGGCTCGTCGTACGGGTCGGTGCCGATCGGGCACAGCGTGGCGGCCACCCCGCTGCAGATGGCCGCGGCCTACGCCGCCATCGCCAACAACGGGACCTGGGTGCAGCCGCACCTGATCCGGGCCACCATCGGCCCGGACGGCAAGCGCACCGACGCGCCGGCACCCAGGAGCCACGAGGTGGTCAGCCCCGAGGTCGCCGCCGAGCTGCGCACCATGCTGGAGGCGGTGGTGACGGTGCCGGACGCGACCGGGCTCAAGGCCGCCATCCCCGGCTACCGGGTCGCCGGCAAGACCGGTACCGGCTCCCGGGTGGTCGACGGCAAGTACGCCCCCGGCGAGGTGGCCTCGTTCATCGGCATGGCGCCCGCGGACAACCCGCGGTACGTGGTCGCGGTCTTCGGGTACACGCCGAAGGGCGGGGGCGGCGACGTGGCGGCTCCGGCCTTCAAGCAGATGATGAGCTTCACCCTTACCCACTTCCGGGTGCCACCGACCGGTACGAAGCCGCCCAAGTTCGTGGTCTTTCCGCGCTGACCAGGCACGGGACGCCATCATCGGTGGGTGTGGGCGAACCACCGGGGCGGCGGTGTGATCCGGGTTGCCGGACCGGGTAGGGTCTGACGCCGTGCCCGGCAATCCGCGTCCCCGCACCGTGATCGCATCGCGGCTGGGCGACCTCGCCAGGCGGCTGGAGATCGAGCCGCCGCAGGACGCCGCCGATCTGGCGGTGACCGGGGTCACCCATGCCAGCGGTGAGGTGCGTCCCGGTGACCTTTATGCGGCCCTGCCCGGTTCGCGCCGGCACGGGGCCGAGTTCGCGCCGGCCGTGGCGGCGGCCGGGGCGGTGGCCGTACTGACCGACCCGGCGGGCGCCGCGGCGGCGGCCGAGGCCGGCCTGCCCGCGCTGGTCGTACCGGATCCCCGGGCGGTGCTCGGCACGGTCGCCTCGGCGGTCTACGGCGACCCGACCGCGGGGCTCACGGTGATCGGGATCACCGGCACCGCCGGCAAGACCTCGACGGCCTACCTGATCGAGTCGGGGCTGCGGGCCGCCGGCCACGTCACCGGGCTGATCGGCACCGTGGAGACCCGCCTCGGCGACCTCGCGCTGGACAGCGTCCGGACCACGCCCGAGGCGACCGACCTGCACGCCATGCTCGCCGCCGCCCGCGAGCGGGGCGTCACCGCGGTGGTGATGGAGGTCTCCAGCCACGCCCTGGCGATGGGACGGGTGGGCGGCGTCCGCTTCACCGTCGGCGGGTACACCAACTTCGGCTCCGACCACCTGGACTTCCACGCGGACGCGGCCGACTACTTCGCCGCGAAGGCCAAGCTCTTCGACGGGCGCTGCGAGGTCGAGGTGCTCAACCACGACGACCCGGCGCTGCGTCCGCTCTTCAAGCCCGCGACGGTGAGCTACTCCGCGGCCGGCGACCCCGCGGCCAGCTGGCGGGCGACCGGGATCGGCGGCTCCGGCTACGCCCAGCGCTTCACCGCCCTCGGCCCGGACGGCGTCGAGATCCCGACGGGGGTGGCGCTGCCCGGCCGGCACAACGTCGCCAACGCGCTGCTCGCCATCGCCGCGCTGACCGCCGCCGGGGTGGAGCCGACGACCGGGGCGGCCGGGGTGGCCGCCTGCTCCGGCGTACCGGGGCGGCTGGAGCTGGTCGACGCGCCCGGCCCGGTGCGCGGCGTCGTCGACTACGCGCACAAGCCCGACGCGGTCGTCGCCGCGCTGGCCGCGCTCCGCGAGCTGACCGGCGACGCCGGGCGGCTGATCTGCGTGATCGGCGCGGGCGGGGACCGGGACCGGGCCAAGCGCCCGGTGATGGGGGAGGCCGCCGCGCGCGGCGCCGACCTGGTGCTGGTCACCGACGACAACCCCCGTACCGAGGACGCGGCGGCGATCCGCGCGGAGGTGCTCGCGGGGGTCCGCCGGGCCGGCACGTCCGCCCGGGTGCTGGAGGTGGCCGGCCGGCGCGCCGCCATCGACGAGGCGGTACGGCTCGCCGCGGCGGGCGACGTGATCGCCCTGCTCGGCAAGGGGCACGAGCGCGGGCAGGAGATCGCCGGAACGGTGCAGCCCTTCGATGACCGGGTGGAGCTGGCGGCCGCGCTCGCCGCCCGGTTCGACAACCTGGTGGGGCAACGATGATCGAGCTGACCCTCGGCGAGCTCGCCGCCGTGGTCGACGGCCGGCTGGTCGTCGGCGACCCGGACACCCGGATCACCGGGACGGTGGAGTTCGACTCGCGCAAGGTGGCCCCGGGCGGCCTCTTCGTGGCCTTTCCGGGTGAGAAGGTCGACGGACACGACTACGCGTCCGGGGCGGTCGCCGCCGGCGCGGTCGCGGTGCTCGGCACCCGGGAGGTCGCGGGCGTGCCGATGGTCCTCGTCGAGGACGCGCTGACCGCGCTGGGCGCGCTGGCCCGGGCGGTGCTCGACCGGCTGCCGGCGCTCACCGTGGTCGGGCTGACCGGCTCGTCCGGCAAGACCACCACCAAGGACCTGATCGCGCAGCTCGCCGCCCGGCTCGGGCCCACGGTGGCGCCGCCCGGGTCGTTCAACAACGAGCTGGGGCATCCGTACACGGCGTTGCAGGCCGGCCCGCGGACCCGGTACCTGGTGCTGGAGAAGGGCGCGCGCGGCATCGGGCACGTGCGGTACCTCTGCGAGATCGCCCCGCCGCGCATCGGCGTGGTGCTCAACGTCGGGGTCTCCCACATCGGCGAGTTCGGCTCGCAGGACGCGATCGCGATCGCCAAGGGCGAGCTGGTGGAGGCGCTGCCCGAGGACGGGGTGGCGGTGCTCAACGCCGACGACCCGCGGGTACGGGCGATGGCGACGCGTACCCGGGCCCGGGTGGTGCGCTACGGCGAGGCCGACTACGCCGACGTGCGGGCCGTCGACGTCACGCTCGACGAGCGGGGGCGTCCGTCGTACACGCTGGTGGTGCGCGGGTCGTCGGCCGGGGCGGACTTCACCGCGCCGGTGCGGCTCGGGCTGAGCGGCGCCCACCAGGTGGGCAACTCGCTCGCCGCGGCGGCCGTCGCGCTCGAACTCGGCATGTCCCCGGCCGACCTGCCCGCCGCCCTCGGCGAGCTGAGGCTGGTCTCCACGCGCCGGATGGACGTCTTCGACCGCGCCGACGGGGTGACGGTCATCGACGACTCGTACAACGCGAATCCCGCCTCCACCGCGGTCGCCCTGCGGGCGCTGGCCGAGGTGGGGCGCGGCCGCCGGACGCTCGCGGTGCTCGGCTACATGGCCGAGCTGGGCGAGTTCGAACGGGACGGGCACGAGGAAGTCGGCCGGCTCGCGGCCGAATTGGGCGTCGACCGGCTGTTTGTGGTCGGAGAACCGGCCGCGCCGATCCATGACGGCGCGTCGTCGGTCCAGACATGGGGAGGAATGTCGGTGCTGGTGACCGATCAGGCGGCGGCGGTCGAGGCGCTGTCGGGCGAGTTGCGCCCGGGCGACGTCGTCCTGGTGAAGGGCTCGCGTTACCGCACCTGGGAGGTGGCCGACGCGCTGCGCGCCGAGGCCGCCGCCGGTGACGGTACGGGGGAGGCGACCGCGTGAGGGCCGTCATCGTCGCGGTTTTCGTCGCCTTCCTCATCTCGCTCTTCACCACCCCGATCGCGATCAAGGTCTTCACCCGGCTGAAGGCGGGTCAGCCGATCCGGGCCGAGGGCCCGGTGATGCACCAGGGCAAGAAGGGCACGCCCACGATGGGCGGGGTGGTCTTCATCGTCGCCACGGTCATCGCGTACGTGGCCGGCCACCTCGCGCTGACCACCCTGCCCGGGGCGCAGATCGCGCAGGTCCAGCCGACCATCACGGCGTTGGTGCTGCTCGGCCTGATGGTCTTCTCGGGCGCGGTCGGCTTCATCGACGACTTCCTGAAGGTGCGCAAGCGCAACAGCGCCGGGCTGAACAAGCGCGGCAAGCTCTTCGGGCAGATCCTGGTCGGCGCGGGCTTCGGCGTGATCGCGCTCTACTTCCCGAGCAGCATGGTGGACCAGTCCGGTTCGCCGACCAACGTCGAGACGGTCGGCAGCACCACGCTGTCGTTCGTCCGCGACATCGACGCGCTGGACGTCGGCAAGATCGCCTCGGTGATCATCTTCATCTTCGTGGTGATGGCCTCGACGAACGGCGTGAACCTCACCGACGGGCTGGACGGTCTCGCCACCGGCGCCTCGGTGATGGTGCTCGGGGCGTACACCCTGATCGCGTTCTGGCAGTACCGGCACTGGTGCGCGGACCCGGCCTACACCCGGGACTACTGCTACACGGTCCGGGATCCCCTGGAGATCGCGCTGATCGCCGGCGCCGCGGCCGGGGCCTGTATCGGCTTCCTCTGGTGGAACACCTCGCCGGCCCGGATCTTCATGGGCGACACCGGCGCGCTCGGCCTGGGCGGCCTGATCGCCGGCATGGCGATGTCCACCCGTACGCTGCTGCTCCTGCCGATCATCGGTGGCCTCTTCGTGATCATCACGATGTCCGTGGTGATCCAGATCATCTCGTTCCGCACCACCGGCAAGCGCGTCTTCCGGATGTCGCCGCTGCAGCACCACTTCGAGCTGGCCGGCTGGAGCGAGGTCAACATCGTGGTCCGGTTCTGGATCATCGCCGGGATCGGGGTCGCCATCGCGCTCGGCCTCTTCTACGGCGACTTCCTCGCCGCCATCACCTGACCGGCGCCATCGCCTGACCGCCCTGGCCACCCGACCGGCCGGCCGACACGCCGGCCGGTCAGGTGCGCGGTCACGGCGTGTCCAGCGCCCATGATGGCCCCATGGTAAGGGGCGAGGGGGCGGCGGCATGACGGGCGAACATCTGCGGCGCGAGGCGACCGCCGAGCGTACGGCGGCAGCGCCGTCCGGCGCGGTGGGCGCGCGTACCGCCGAGGCGGCGAACGGGGCCGGCCGGGGCTGGGACGCGGCCAGCGGACTGGCCGCCCTGCGCGGCCTGCTCGCCCGCCCGCTCGCCTCGTACTACCTGCTCGTCTCCAGCGCCGGACTGCTGCTGGTGATCGGGTTGACCATGGTCTTCTCGGCGACCAGCGTCACCGCGTACGCCGAGGACGGCAACGCCTTCAGCTACGTCATCAAGCAGGCGCTCTTCGCCTTCGTCGGCCTCGTCGCGTTCTGGGCCTGTCAGCGGCTGCCCGCCAGCACCTTCCGGTCGCTGGGCCGGCCGGTGCTCGGCCTCGCCCTGGCGCTGCTGGTGCTGCTCGACGCGCTGCTGGCCTGGGCCAAGCTGCGCGACCTGGAGGTGCCCCGGATCGGGCCGATCCACGCCGAGCTGCTCTGGCTCTACCTCGGCCCGATCCAGGTGCAGCCCTCCGAGCTGGCCAAGTTCGGCCTGGTGCTCTGGGGCGCCGACCTGATCGCCCGCAAGGGCGCGGCCCTGGGCTGGTGGCGCGAGCTGGCCACCCCGCTCTTCCCCGTGCTCGGCCTGCTCTTCGTCCTGGTCGGCTACAACGACCTGGGCACCATGCTCTGCCTGCTCGGCATCGTGGTCGGGCTGCTCTGGGTGGCCGGGGTGCGGCTGCGCACCTTCGGCGTGCTCGGGGTGGCCGGGCTGGCCGGGGTGGGGCTGCTGATCGCGGCCGCCTCGGTCGGTGCCGGCTCGGGCAGCACCGAGGCGCCGAACTACCGGCTGGCCCGGCTCACCGTCTTCCTCAAGGACCCGGAGGACTGCAAGCAGGACCTCTGCTACCAGCTCGCCCAGGCCCGGTACGCGATCGACCACGGCGGCTGGTTCGGCGTCGGCCTCGGCAAGGCCAGCAGCAAGTGGGACTGGCTGCCCGCCGCGCACAACGACTTCATCTTCGCGGTCATCGCCGAGGAGCTGGGCGTGGTGGGCTGCGTGGTGGTGCTCGCCCTCTTCGCGGTGCTGGCCTACAGCGGTCTGCGCATCGCCCGCCGGGTGGAGGACCCGTTCCGTCGTCTCGCCGCCGCCGCCATCACCACCTGGCTGGTCTGCCAGGTGGTGATCAACGTGGGTGGCGTGGTCGGACTCCTGCCGATCACCGGCCTGCCGCTGCCGTTCATCTCCGACGGCGGTAGCGCGCTGGTGGTGACCATGGCGGCGGTCGGCATGCTCGCCTCGCTCGCCCGCGCGGAACCCGACGCGGCGCGAGCCCTGAACGCCCGTCCGCCCGCCCGATGGGTACGGCTACTCTGGGCCCCGTTGCCGCCGCTTCCCGCGGGGCGCCGCCGGGGTCCGGTCCCCGCGCCGGCCGCCCGCAGACCCGCACCGCGGTCCGGGAGGCGGCGCGACGGGGACGGCCCGGCCGGTCGGCGGCGGGGCGACCCGGGTGCGCGCCGGAACGGCGAGTGAGAGGAGACGCTGATGGGTCCGCTGCGTTCGGTGGTGCTTGCGGGAGGCGGCACGGGTGGCCATATCTACCCGTTGCTGGCCTTCGCCGACTGCCTACGCCGGCATGACCCGGGTGTCCGGATCACCGCTCTGGGCACGCCGAAGGGGCTGGAGAACGAACTCATTCCCCCGCACGGCTACGACCTGCGGCAGATTCCCGCCTATCAGCTGCCCCGGTCGGTAAACATGGACCTGATGCGTACTCCGGACCGGATGTGGAAGGCGGCCCGCGCCGCCGGCAAGGTGCTGGACGAGGTACACGCGGACGTCGTGGTCGGCTTCGGCGGGTACGTCTCGGTGCCCGGGTACCTCGCGGCGTGGCGCCGTGAGCTGCCGATCGTCATCCACGAGGTGAACGTGCCGCCGGGCGTGGCGAACAAGCTCGGCATGAAGTTCACCAAGCACGTGGCGGTCGGCTTCCCGCACCAGCCCGCCCAGGCCGAGGCGCTGCGCGACGCCCGGGTGGTCGGCGTGCCGCTGCGGCGCGCGATCGCCGGGCTGGACCGGGCCGCCCAGCGCGCCTCGGCCCGCGCCTACTTCGGGCTGCGCCCGGACCTGCCGACCCTCTTCGTGGCCGGCGGCTCGCAGGGCGCCCGGACGATCAACCTGGCCGTCTCCGGCGCCGCCAAGGAGCTGGCCCGGCACGGCATCCAGGTGCTGCACGTGATCGGCGCGCGCAACGAGCCGGTCCCCGTACCGACCGACCTGCCGGTGCCGTACGTGACGCTGCCGTACCTGTCCGAGATGGAGCTGGGCTACGCCGCCGCCGACCTGATGCTGGGCCGGGGCGGGGCGATGACCTGCGCCGAGGTCGCCGCGATCGGGCTGCCGACGATCTACGTGCCGTACCCGCACAGCAACCAGGAGCAGAAGCGCAACGCCCTGCCGGTGGTCCAGGCGGGCGGCGGGCTGCTCGTCGACGACGCCGAGATGACCCCGGGTTGGGTGGAGCAGAACGTGATCCCGTTGATCCGCGACCCGCAGCGGCTGGCGGCGATGGGCGCCGCCGCGGCCGCGTACGGCCGGCGCGACGGGGACGAGGCGCTGCTCGACTTCGTCTACGAGGCGGTGACCCGGTGAGGGACCGTACCGCGAGCGGAAGGTTGACCCTATGAACACGGCGCAGTCCAGCCCGGCCGGCGTCCTGGCCGCCGAAGACCTGGGCACCGTCCACCTGATCGGGATCGGCGGGGTCGGGATGAGCGGGCTGGCGCGGCTGCTGCTGACCCGGGGCATCCCGGTGACCGGCAGCGAGCTGCGCCAGTGGCCGGCGCTGGCGGGGCTGCGGGCCCTGGGCGGCACCATCCACATGACCCACGAGCCGGCCAACCTGGACGGTGTCGACACCGTGGTCTACTCGACCGCGATCCCGGCCGACCACGTGGAGCTGGTCGAGGCGCGCCGGCGCGGGCTGCGGGTGCTGCACCGCTCCGAGGCGCTGGCGGCGACGATGACCGGGCGGCGCAGCATCGCGGTCGCCGGTACCCACGGCAAGACCACCACCACCTCGATGGTGACCCTGGTGCTCCAGCAGGCCGGGCAGGACCCCTCCTTCGTCATCGGCGGGGAGATCTCCGAGGTGGGCTCGAACGGCCATCACGGCAGCGGCGAGTACTTCGTGGTCGAGGCGGACGAGAGCGACCGCTCGTTCCTGCGCTACCGGCCGTACGTCTCGATCATCACGAACATCGAGGCGGACCACCTGAACACGTACGGGGACCTGGCCGGCCTGGAGGCCGCGTTCGCCGACTTCGCCCGGCTCACCGACCCGGAGGGGTTCGTGGTGACCTGCGCGGACGACCCGGGCACCCGGCGGCTGGCCGACGTGCTGCGCGCCGAGGGGCGGACGGTCTTCACCTACGGCGTGGCGGACGACGCCGACCTGCGGATGTCGGAGATCGCCTCGTCGGCGCAGGGGGTGCGCTACCTGGCCGGTCTGGACGGTGAGCCGCTGGGCGAGTTCCGGCTCTCCACCCCCGGCCGGCACCTCGGGCTCAACAGCGCCGCGGCGGTGCTGACCGCGGCCCGGCTCGGGCTCGGGGTGACCGCGGCGCGCGAGGCGCTCGCCGCCTTCCCGGGCGTACGCCGGCGCTTCGAGCGCAAGGGCGTCGCGGCCGGGGTGCAGGTCTACGACGAGTACGCCTACCACCCGACCTCCATGACGCTGGCGCTGGAGACGCTGCGCGAGGTGGCCGCGGGCGGGCGGCTGATCGTGGTGTTCCAGCCGTACCGGGTCTACCGCACCCGGGACCTGCAGGCCGAGCTGGCCACCGCGCTGGCCATCGCCGACGAGGTGGTGATGCTGGAGGTCTTCGGCCCTGGCGAGGTACGCCAGCCGGGCGAGGGCGGCGCCGCGCTGACCGCGGCGATCGACCTGCCGGCGGAGCGGAAGATCTTCCTGGACTCCTGGGACGACGTGCCGGCCGAGGTGGCCCGCCGGGTCCGCGAGGGCGACGTGGTGGTGACCATGGGCGCGCCGCCGATCTCGTTGCTCGGCGACGAGCTGCTGGACGCCCTGGTCGGCCGCGCCGGTGGCACCGCGACGGCCGAGACGCCGGCCCCCGTCACCGGCGTCGCCCCGGCCGGCCCGGACGCCACGGCACTCGGCGCCGGATGACGCCCGGCTCGGCGCGGGGCGGCCGGGCGCCGGGCTCGACGGACGGACCCACCGGACCCGGCGGTCGGGGCGGTCGCCCGGCGGTGCGCCGGTGGCGGCTGGTACGCGCCAACAGCGACGCGGTACCGGCGTCGGCGCGCCGGTTCATGCGCCGGGCCCGGCAGCGGCGGCTGCGGGCGGCCCTGCCCTGGGCGCTGATCGGCGGGGTGCTGGCGCTCGCCGGGCTGGCCGCCTGGGTCCTCACCGGTACCGGGATCTTCGGCGTACGCGAGGTGCGGGTGGTCGGCGCCGCGCTGGTCACCCCGGCCGAGGTGCGGGCCGCGGCGGCGGTGCCGGACGGCGAGCCACTGGCCACGGTGGACCTGGCGGCGGTGGGCGGGCGGGTGGCGGCGCTGGCGCCGGTGGCCCGCGCGGAGGTCTCCCGGGAGTGGCCGAGGACGCTGCGGATCGAGGTGGTCGAGCGTACGCCGGCCGCTGCGGTGCCGCAGGGCGAGCACTTCGCCGTGGTGGACGCCGAGGGCGTGGTCTTCTCCACCGCGCCCCGGCGACCGGACGGGCTGCCGCTGGTACGGGTCGCGAACCCGGGCCGGAACGACCCGGCGACCCGGGCGGCCCTGCAGGTGCTCGGCGTGCTCACCCCCCAGCTGCGCGAGCAGCTCGCCGAGGTGGTGGTGGACGGGCCGGCCCGGATCCGGGTGCAGCTGCGCGGCGGCCGCACGGTGATCTGGGGCGACGCGACCGCGGGGGAGACCAAGGCCCGGGCGGCGACGTCGTTGCTCTCCCGCCGGGGCAACACCATCGACGTGAGCGCGCCGGAGGTGGTGAGCGTCCGCTGAGGACGCCCACCCCGGCCCTCGCGCCGGCCCGGCGCCGGTCGTTCCCGCCTCACCCCGGCCCGGCGTCGGCCGTTCCCGCCTCACCCCGGCCCGGCGCCGGTCATGTCGGGAAAATGATCGGTACGCGGGCGGTTCTCGCGTGGAAAATGCTCGGTGTGGCGACACGCCGTGCGGTTGCTTGGCTCTTGACGTGGGGGCGCTTACGTTGCCCGGAGAGGATCAGTGGTTGACATAACCGTAAGCCTCTAGTAGAGGGTGAGGGTTAAACCCTTCGCCCTCGTCGGTACCGAGGGGATGTCGACCGCCGAACTGGCCGGGTCGTACGACGGTCGGCGCCCGCCAATCTCGAAGGGAAAGGACCCCGATGACACCTCCGCACAACTACCTGGCGGTCATCAAGGTCGTCGGCATCGGTGGCGGCGGCGTCAACGCCGTCAACCGAATGATCGAGGTTGGGCTCAAGGGCGTCGAGTTCATCGCGATCAACACCGACGCCCAGGCGCTGCTGATGAGCGACGCCGACGTCAAGCTCGACGTGGGCCGCGAGTTGACCCGCGGGCTCGGTGCCGGGGCCAACCCCGACGTCGGCAAGAACGCCGCCGAGGACCACCGGGACGAGATCGAGGAGGTGCTCAAGGGCGCCGACATGGTCTTCGTGACCTGCGGCGAGGGCGGCGGCACCGGTACCGGTGGGGCGCCCGTGGTGGCCAACATCGCCCGCAAGCTGGGCGCGCTGACCATCGGCGTGGTGACCCGGCCGTTCTCGTTCGAGGGCAAGCGCCGGCAGGTGCAGGCCGAGGCCGGCATCGACGAGCTGCGCAACCAGTGCGACACGCTGATCGTGATCCCGAACGACCGGCTGCTCGCGCTCGGCGACCGGGGCATCAGCATGATGGACGCCTTCCGCCAGGCCGACCAGGTGCTGCTCTCCGGTGTCCAGGGCATCACCGACCTGATCACCACCCCGGGTCTGATCAACCTGGACTTCGCGGACGTGAAGAGCGTGATGAGCGGCGCCGGCAGCGCGCTGATGGGCATCGGCAGCGCGCGCGGGGAGAACCGCGCGGTCGAGGCGGCCGAGGCCGCCATCTCGAGCCCGCTGCTGGAGCAGAGCATGGACGGCGCCCGCGGGGTGCTGCTCTCCATCGCCGGCGGATCCGACCTCGGGCTCTTCGAGATCAATGACGCGGCGCAGCTGGTCACGGACGCCGCCCACCCGGACGCCAACATCATCTTCGGGGCGGTCATCGACGACGCGCTCGGCGACGAGGTGCGGGTGACCGTGATCGCGGCCGGCTTCGACGGCGGCGCGCCGGCGTACAAGTCCGCCGAGTCGCAGCGCAAGCCGGGCCAGCCCGCGAGCGCCGGCGGGTCCGGCGGTGCCGCCCACGGCCCGTCGGGTGGCCTGCCCCCGACGCACCCCACTCCCACCCAGCAACCGCGCCGGGTCCTCTTCGACGACGTCGACGTGCCGGACTTCCTGAAGAACGGCTCGTGACCGGGTGGTCGGACCGACCCCCGGGCGCACCGTGACCGACCGGGCCGTCGCGGCGGACAGCGAACGCCGCGCGGAGCTCGCGGGGCGGTTGGCCCAGGTGCGGACCCGCATCGCCGAGGCGTGCGCCGCGGCCGGCCGGGACCGCGGCGAGGTCACCATGGTCGCGGTGACCAAGACGTACCCGGCCGGCGACGTCCTGGCGCTGGCCGGGCTCGGCGTCACCGAGATGGGCGAGAACCGCGACCAGGAGGCGGCGGGCAAGGCGGCGGCGGTGGCGGCCGCCGGGGCGGACGTGCGCTGGCACTTCGTCGGCCAGTTGCAGCGCAACAAGTGCCGCTCGGTGGTCGGCTACGCCGACGTCGTGCACTCCGTGGACGGGGTGCGGCTGGCGGAGGCGCTGGCCCGGGCGGCCGAACGCCGGCGGGAGCGCCCGCTGGAGGTGCTGGTGCAGGTCAGCATCGACGGCGATCCGGCGCGCGGCGGCGCCTTCGCCTCGGACGGGGCCGACGACGACCGGGCGCTGCCGGCGGTGGCCGCCCGGGTCGCCGCGGCCGGCTCGCTGCGGCTGGCCGGGCTGATGGCGGTGGCGCCGCTCGGCTGGGAGCCAGAGCGGGCGTTCGAGCGGCTGGCCGGGATCGCCGCGCGGCTGCGGGCGGAGCATCCGGGGGCCACCGCGCTGTCGGCCGGGATGAGCGGGGACCTGGAGGCGGCCATCACGTACGGCGCGACACATGTCCGGATCGGTAGCGCGTTGCTCGGAATGCGTCCCACGCTGGGGTAGCCTGACCGCTGATAACAAATTACATCAGTGTTGTTTGAGGCCGGGTCCCCGTTGGCGGGGGTCGACGGCACCGCGCGGTCCACTCCGTACGGTGCCCGGGGATTGCGGACTCAGGCCGGTGGGCACTGCAGTGTTCACGCGCGTGACAGTGACACGGCACGGGGGCGCGTGCCGCACGGCGGACGGAGGGGCGCGGATGGGTGCACTGCGCAAGGCGGGGGTCTGGCTCGGGCTGGTCGAGGAGGACGACGAGCGGGGCTACGACGACGGTGGCTACGAGAAGAGCAGCTACCGCGATTCGCGCTACCGGCAGAGCCGGTACGCGGAGGAGTTCGCCGACGACGACGAGGACGAGCAGGACGAGCCGCCGGCGGTGCCGCGGGCGCGGGCGGAACGGAGCCGGCTCGCAGAGCGTAGCAGCGCCCGTTCGGCGGATCTCGACCGTACCGACAGCGATCGGGTGGAGCGGGCCGACCGGACAGATCGGACGGAGCGCGGCGACCGCGGCGACCGGGGCGAGCGCGCCAGTGTGCGCTCCATCACCCGGCCCGGTGCCCAGGAGAACTCCTCGGCGCTGACCTACCACACCCGCGAGAACCTGGCGCTCGCGCCGCAGGTACAGCTGCGGGAGCGGGCCGTGCCGGCCGAGGAGGAGCAGCGCTACCAGATCACGACGCTGCACCCGACCACGTACCGTGAGGCCCGCACCATCGGAGAGCACTTCCGGGACGGGGTGCCCGTGATCATCAACCTCACCGAGATGGACGAGGCGGATGCCCGCCGTCTGGTCGACTTCGCCGCCGGTCTGGCTTTCGGACTGCGGGGTACGATCGAGCGCGTGACCAACCGGGTGTTCCTGCTCTCGCCGGCCAATGTCCAGGTCACCGCGGAGGACAAGGCCAAGATCGCCGAGGGCGGCTTTTTCAGCCTGGGTTAGCTCTGGATACCGAGGGATCTCGCCTGCCGTGTTGTCGATCCTGTTCCAAGTCCTGTACCTGCTCCTCTACGTCTTTTTCCTGGTGCTTTTGGCCAGGTTTGTCCTAGGGGCCGTGCTGCAGTACGGGCGTCGCTGGCAACCGGGCCGGGGGGCCGCGGCGGGTCTCGAGTCGGTGTGGAGCGTCACTGATCCGCCCCTCAAAGCGTTGAGGCGTGTGATCCCACCACTGCGAATTGGTACCGTGAGCATCGACCTGGCCTCCCTTGTGCTCCTGGTTATCCTGTTCGTGCTGATGAGGTATGTGGTAGAGCCGCTGATCAGTTAACGACCTGACCAGCGCGCTACGCGGCCGCAACTGACCCGAGGAGTTTCGATGCCGCTGACCCCGGCTGACGTGCATAACGTCGCATTCAAGAAGCCACCGATCGGCAAGCGGGGCTACGACGAGGAGGAGGTCGACGCCTTCCTGGACGAGGTCGAGCGCGAACTCGCCCGTCTGATCGAGGAGAACAACGAGCTGCGCGCCCAGGTGGAGCGCGGCGGCCGAGGCGGCGCGCCAGCCGGCCCGGGCGCCGACCCGCGACTGGCCGCCGAGCTCAACGAGGTCAAGGCCCAGCTCGAGCGGGTGCAGCGCGACAAGGCGGCGGCCGACCAGGCGGCCCGGGCGATGCAGGCCGAGCTGGAGCAGGTACGCGCCCAGGGCGGCCCGGCCGTCGGCGGCGACGGCGAGCAGCAGGCGCTGCGGGTGCTGATGATGGCCCAGCGCACGGCCGACGACCACGTCTCGGACGCCCGCCGCGAGGCCGACAAGCTGCTCTCCGACGCCAGGTCCAAGGCCGAGGAGGTCACCCGCGAGGCGCGCGCCAAGGCCGACGCGCTGGAGCGGGACGCGCGGCAGCGGCACCAGGAGGCCATGGGCGGCCTGGACGCCAAGCGCACCGCGCTGCAGAAGCACATCGAGGAGCTCAAGCAGTTCGAGCGGGAGTACCGCACCCGGCTCAAGGCCTACCTGGAGAGCCAGCTGCGCGACCTGGACGGGCGCGGTCAGGGGCTGGAGGCGGAGATGACCCGGACCGACGGCAATCGGTCCGTGGGCGGATCCGGCGGCCTCGCCACCGCGGGCCTCGCCAACTCCTACGGCGGGAGCCGCTCCGGCGCGCTCGAGGCCGGTCGCTGACCGAACCGTCGGACTCCCTGTCCTGTACTGCTGGCCAACGATGCGGCGGGGGTGAGCCGTGATAGTCGGAAGTCTGCTGCTCATCCTCGTCGCCGTCGCGCTGCTCGTGCTCGGCCTGGCGGACGGTTCGAGCATGCTGCTGATCGGCTCCATCGCGGCCAGCCTGCTGGCCGCGGTCGCGCTGGTGGTGGGTGCCCGCCAGGCGGCTGCCGCCCGCGCCGGAGCCGGCGACGACCCGCGGGGACCAGCCTCGGACGACGGGGCCGGCGAACCCCGGTTCCGCTGGGCCACCACCGACCCGGACGAGTCGCGGCGCGCGGGGCGTGCCGAGCCGTCCGGGCCGACGGTACCGACCCAGTACGGCCCCGAGGCGCCGTACGGTCCGGGGGCGCGCCCGGGCCCGGCGGCGCGGGAGGTCCCCGAGGACCGGTACGACCCTGAAGACCGGCTCGACGCGGAGGACCGGCTCGACGCCGAGGCCACCCGTACCGGCGACACCGACCGGCGGCAACCGGTCGGCTCGCCGGGACGCGGGCCCGGCTCCGCTCCCGGGAGCAGCGACGGCGCGGGCGACGACGAGCCACCGGCCGACGAGCCGGCGGCCCAGCAGGTGCCCGCGGACGACGCGGCCCGGGTCGCCCGGCTGGAGGCCGACGTACTGGTCGTCGACGGCCGTCCCCGCTACCACCTGGCGAGCTGCCCGCACCTGCGCGATCGGGAGAGCGAGCCGCTGCCGGTGCGCGAGGCGGTCGAGCTGGGCTTCACCCCCTGTGCCAGCTGCGAGCCGGACAGCGCGTTGCTCGCCGACGCGCGCCACGGCTGAGCCCGCGCCGGTGGCCGGCGGACCGCGCCCGACCGGGCGCGCCGACCGGACGAACCGGACTCATCGGACTCCCGCCCGCGCACCGGGCGCGTCCGCCCCGACCTCCGAGCGGAGCGCGGCGCGCGACGACGGTACGGCCCAGCGGTTGGCCGTACCGGTGCGGGTCAAGCCGGGTTCGTCCCGGGACCGCGTCGGCGGCCGGTACGACGGCCCGTACGGGCCCGCTCTGGTGATCTCGGTGACCGCCCCGGCGGTCGACGGTCGGGCCACCGAGGCGGCCCGCCGGGCCCTCGCGGAGGCGCTCGCGGTCCGGCCGGCCGCGGTGGCGCTGCGCTCCGGCGCGGCGAGCCGGGACAAGCTCTTCGACGTGGCGGCGCCGGCGGCGACGCTCGACGCGCGGCTGCGGCTCCTGCGCGACGGGCCCGCCCGATGAGGACCGCCGCCGCGGCGCCGGTCCGGCGGGGCGGCTCGACCGACCGACGATCGTGACCGGCCGGCTCGATCTCGCGCTGCTGATCGGCGCCGTGGTGCTCCTGGTCGCCGTCGCGGCGATCCGGTTCTCCACCCGCCTCGGGCTGCCGAGCCTGCTGACGTACCTCGCGCTCGGCATGGCGATCGGCGAGTCCGGGCTCGGCATCCGCTTCGACGACGCGACGCTCACGCGCGCCCTCGGGTTCTGCGCGCTCATCGTGATCATCGCCGAGGGCGGCCTGACCGCCCGCTGGAGCACGCTGCGGCCGATCCTCGGGGCGGCGGCGACGCTCTCGACCATCGGCGTGGGGGTGAGCATCGCCGTGGTCGGGCTGGTGGTGCACCTCCTGCTCGGGCTCGACTGGCGGCTCGCCCTGCTCTACGGCGCCGTACTCTCCTCGACCGACGCGGCGGCGGTCTTCGCCACCCTGCGCCGGCTGCGCCTGCCGCCCCGGCTGGTGGCGCTGCTGGAGGCCGAGTCGGGCATGAACGACGCTCCGGTCGTCCTGCTGGTCATCCTGCTCTCCGGACCGTCCTTCGGCACCCACGCGTGGTGGTGGGAGGTGTTGGTGGTCTGCTACGAGCTGGCGGTCGGCGCGGCGGTCGGCTTCCTGGTGGGGATGGCCGGCCGGTGGACGCTGCGGCGCGCCGCGCTCCCCTCCGCCGGCCTGTACCCGATCGCCGCGGTCGGGCTCACCGTGCTGGCGTACGCGGCCGGCGCGGTGCTGCACGCCTCCGGCTTCCTCGCCGTCTACGTGGCCGGCGTGGTGCTCGGCAACGCGCGGCTGCCGCACCGGCAGGCGATCCTCGGTTTCGCCGACGGACTCGCCTGGCTGGCGCAGATCGGCCTCTTCGTGCTCCTCGGGCTGCTGGTCTCGCCGGGCCGGCTGCACCACGCGGTGCTGCCCGCGATCGTCGCGGGGCTCGCGCTGGTGCTGCTGGCCCGCCCCCTGTCGGTGCTGGCGGCGGTGTCGCCGTTCCGGCTGCGCGCCCGGGACCAGGCGTTCCTCTCCTGGGCCGGGCTGCGTGGGGCGGTACCGATCGTGCTCGCCACCATCCCGCTGTCGCAGCGGCTGCCCGGGGCGGAGCAGCTCTTCGACGCGGTCTTCGTGCTCGTGGTGATCTTCACGCTGTTGCAGACCGGCACCCTCGCCCCGGCGGCGCGCCGGCTCGGGGTGACCGCCCCGGCCGAGGCGACCGAGCTGCGGGTGGAGACCGCGCCGCTGGAGCAGATGCAGGCCGACCTGCTGCAGTTGCAGGTACCGCCCGGCTCCCGGCTCGCCGGGGTGCACGTGGACGAGCTGCGGCTGCCCGTCGGCGCGTCGGTGACGCTCGTGCTGCGGGACGGCACCGGGTTCGTACCCTCGCCGGACACCCGACTGAAGGTCGGTGACGACCTGTTGATCGTCGCCACCCTCCAGGTGCGCGACGGGGCCGAGCGCCGGCTGCGGGCGGTGAGCCGCCGGGGCCGGCTGGCCCGCTGGTACGGGGAGGACGGCGCCCGGGACTAGGCCGCGTCCTGGCCGGCGCGGTTTGTCGTATTTGCGGAATATTCGTGCCTGATATGCGTCAGAGCGGTGCGCCATGTTGTCGCTCCTCTGTACGTTCCGTATTCTTGCCAACCTCCGGAGTGCGCGGCGTCCTGCCGCGCGCCCGTTTTGCAAGTGGGGGACGCCATGGCCGAGCGGGTGCGTACCGCCGGCCCGGCGGCCCGGGCATCCGGGACGCGGACCACCGCCGCCAGCGGTGACCGGGCCGCGCCGGCGCGCCGGAGGACCGACCCCGGTGGCCGGGCCGTCCGATCGGGGGAGCGAGGCTCGTCCGTCCGTACCGCCGCCGGCACCACGACAGCGGCCACGTCTGCCGGCGCGGCCGCTTCCCAAGGGGTTCGCCGGTCCACTGACCAGGGGCCGGGGCATCCTGTCCAGGCACCGCCGATCGCCGCGGAATCCGCGGCCAAGGGAGCGACGATGGCGAAGCCAGCCGACACGAAGACCGCCAGCCGCAAGCCGGCGGCGAAGGCCACCCGCAGTGCCGCGGAGACCGAGAAGATCAGGGCGGCACTGGAGGCCCGGCGGGCCGAGCTGCGCGGCGAGTACGATCAGACGCTGAGCGAGATCACCGAGCTGCAGCGGGACCGGCTCACCGACTCGGCCGGGGACGACCAGGCCGACACCGGTACCAAGACCTTCGAGCGCGAGCAGGAGATCTCCCTCGCCAACAGCATCCTGGAGCGGATCAACCAGGTGGAACGGGCCCTGGAGCGGCTCGACGAGGGCGGCTACGGCTGGTGCGAGCGGTGCGGCAACCCGATCCCGGTGGAGCGGCTCGCGGCGTTCCCGTCGGCGACCCTCTGCGTCGCCTGCAAGCAGCTCGAGGAGCGGCGCTAGCCGCGGCGACGGTCCCCGGTGCGGCGCTCCGGCGCGTCGCGCGCCATGATTGAGGACGACGGAAGGTACGACTGCTGAGCACCGATGGGGAGCAGATGACCGCGACACGGCCCGACGGGTCCCGTACCGACGAACCCGGCGGCGGCCGGACCCGGCGACGGGCCGTTGCGATCCTCGCGGTGACCGGGGTGCTGGTGCTGCTCGCCGACTCGGGCACCAAGCAGCTCGCGCTGAGCTCCCTGGAGGGGCGCGACCCGGTCCGGCTCCTCGGCGGCGCGGTGTACCTCACCCTCACCCGTAACAGCGGCGCGGCGTTCAGCCTCGGCTCCGACTACACCTGGGTCTTCCCGCTCATCACCGCGGCGGTGGTCGGCTGGATCTGCTGGATGGCGCTGCGGCTGCGCTCGGTGCCCTGGGCGATCTCGCTGGGCCTGGTGCTCGGCGGCGCGCTCGGCAACCTCACCGACCGGATCTTCCGGGCCCCGGGCGTCTTCCTCGGGCACGTGGTCGACATGGTCAGCCTCTTCGACCCGTACGGCCAGGCCTGGCCGATCTTCAACCTGGCCGACAGCTCGCTGGTCACCGGCGTACTGCTGGCGATCCTGCTCGAACTGACCGGGCGGCAGCGCGACGGCAGCCGGGCCCCGCGCGACCGCGGGCCGGCCCCGGCCGATGGCGGCGCGAGCGCCGCGGGCGGGGACGGCGCGCGGGCCGACGCCGCGACCGCGGAACCCGGCGCGGCCGGGACCGGGGTCCGCGCGGGCGCGGCCGAGGCGGGACGGCGGGAGTCGGCGTGACCTACCTCCACGACGCCGGGCCGCAGCGTCCGGCCGGCGACCGGCGCTCGCTGCCGGTACCCGACGGTCTCGACGGCATGCGGCTCGACCAGGCCGTGTCCCGCCTCTTCGGGCTCTCCCGCACCGCCGCGGCGACGCTGGTCGAGGCCGGGGACGCGCTCGTCGACGGGCTGCCCCGGCCGAAGTCGGACAAGGTCTCAGCGGGCTCCTGGCTGGAGGTCACGCTGCCGGCACCGGTCGCCGCGCCGGCCGTGGTGCCGCAGGCGGTGCCCG
This sequence comes from Micromonospora sp. NPDC049559, assembly GCF_040676675.1. Taxonomy (NCBI): domain Bacteria; kingdom Bacillati; phylum Actinomycetota; class Actinomycetes; order Micromonosporales; family Micromonosporaceae; genus Micromonospora; species Micromonospora sp. NPDC049559. The sequence continues at coordinate 116,591 of NZ_JBFAPK010000006.1, forward strand.
GCCTGCGGGTGGTCTACGCCGACGACGACATCGTGGTGGTCGACAAGCCGGTGGGCGTGGCGGCCCACCCGAGCCCCGGCTGGACCGGCCCGACCGTGATCGGCGGGCTCGCGGCCATGGGCCACACCATCGCCACCAGCGGCGCCGCCGAACGGCAGGGCGTGGTGCACCGGCTCGACGTCGGTACGACGGGCCTGATGGTGGTGGCCAAGAGCGAGCAGGCGTACAGCGTCCTCAAGCGCGCGTTCAAGGCCCGCGAGGTGGACAAGCGCTACCACGCGGTGGTCCAGGGACACCTCGACCCACTGCGCGGGACCATCGACGCGCCGATCGACCGGCATCCGAGCCACGACTACCGGTGGGCCGTCGTCTCCGGCGGCAAGCCGAGCGTCACCCACTACGACACGGTGGAGGCCTTCCCGGCGGCGAGCCTCGTCGACGTCCGGCTGGAGACCGGGCGTACGCACCAGATCCGGGTGCACTTCTCCGCCCTGCGCCACCCCTGCGTGGGCGACCTGACGTACGGCGCCGACCCGACGCTCGCCGCCCGGCTCGGACTGGATCGCCAGTGGCTGCATGCCCGTGCGCTCAGTTTCCTACACCCCCGTACGGCGGAAGAGGTTCGCTTCGTCAGCGACTACCCTGACGATTTGGAACATGCGCTCACCGTCCTGCGTGACTGACTGAGCGACGACCTACCGACCGCCCGAGCAGGGGAGTGCCGTACGTGCGCGCCGGCGAGCTGTTGCAACAGTTGGACCAACGACTTCTGCCGCCGTTGGCCCGGGCGTTGACCCGGCTGGGACACGGGCCGGTGCGGTTGCGGGTGCTGACCGGCGCCGCGCTGGTCTCCTCGGTGGCCGTACTGGTGACCGCCGTCTGGGCGGCCGACCGCCGGCCGCAGGGCGACCTCACGGTGGGGGACGTGACCCGGGTCGGCGTGCTCGAGGGCGAGTCCATCCCCGGCTACGTGCAGTCCAGCCGCAGCGAACTGGCCGCGATGGTGGCCGCGCCGCCGCTCGGGACCGACGGGGAGACCTACGCGCTGGTCACGCTCTCCGCGTACCTGGCGCCGGACCGGCTGGCACCGGTGCTGACCGGGGTCAGCGTCTCGGAGGTGTTCAGCCGGGTGCCGCTGCCCGACACGCAGACGCAGATCGTGCGTATTCCCGCCTTCCGGCTACCTGACGACGTGGTCGCCAACATGCTCCAGGTCGCCGAGCGCAAGGACCGGGAGGCGCGCGACTACCAGGAGCGCGGCGCCGCCCTGACCGGCGACGGCGACGAGGTGGACCGGCTGCGCGCGCTCTACGACAGCGGGGCCCGGGTGGCCGAGGCCGAGGCGACCGCGTACCGGTCGCGCTGCTCCTGCCTCTACGCGGCCGTGGTGCGCGCCGCGCCGGCGGACCTGCAGCGGGTGGCCGGCCGCCCCGAGGTACGCGCGGTCGACCCGGCGCCCGAGGTGCAGCGGCTGGACCGGGCCGTCTTCTCGCCGCCCCTGCCGGAGCAGGACGACGTGGTGCGCCCGCCGGCCGACGGCGGGCTCTCCGGGCAGGAGGACGGAAAGAGCCTCGCCCCCGGCGAGCAGCCCCAGCCCGGGACCGACGAGCCGTCCCCCCCGGTCGCGCCGACCGCGAGCACGCCCGGACCGCCGGGCGGGCCCGGCACGCCCGAGCCCTCGGCCGGGCAGGACCAGCCGACCGCCGACCCGCCGCAGGAGACGCCGAGCGAGGCGGCGCCCCGGCCCGAATCCATCGGCGCGGATCCCACGCAGAGCCCGGAGACGGCGGTATCATGATCGGCTGCGGTGGGCCGGCCGGGTGGCGGCCGGACGGATCCCGATGAGCGGGCATCCGTACCGCGGCGTGCGCGCTCCGGTGTGGCCCGAATAGGGTTTGCTTCGTAGCCTGTCAGGCGGGGATCGATGGCGCTGGGGAGGGCGAGCCGTGGACGGCACCGAGACCGGCTGGGGCCGGCCGGCGGAACCAGCACCGCGCTGGCGCGCGCTGCTCGACCGGGCGCGGCTCGGCGGCCGTACCACCGATCAGGAGGATCTGGAGGAGCGGCGGCCCGGCTCCGGCGGTGAGCCACCGCACCGGCAGCCGGGCGGCAACGGCTTCCCGGTCCGCGGCGGCCAGCCGGGGGAGCCGGGTTACGGCGGCGAGTCGGGTTACGGCGGCCAGCCCGGACCGAACGGCGCGGAGCCGGAGGGCGGGCCGCCCGTCCAGTCGCGCTGGGCCGCGCTGGAGACCGGCTACCAGCCCGATCCCGGACGCCCGCCCGCGCCCCGGTACGCCGCGCCCGGCACGCCCCGCTACGCCTGGCCGACGGAGCCGACCCCGCCCGCCGAGTCGCGGTACGTCCCGCCGGCGCCGGCCGCGCCGGTCTCGCCCGAGCAGCCGCAGTACCCCACCCGACCGGCCGACCCGCGCTACGCCGCGCCGGCCGATCCGCGCTACGGCGCCCAGCAACCGGCCGCCCCGGCGGATCCGCGCTACCCGGGCCCGCCCGCGACGCCCGTCGCGCCGGCCGACCCGCGCTACCCCGGGCCGGCGGCCGACCCGCGCTATCCGGCCACGCCCGGGACGCCCGACGCCCGCTACGCCGCCGCGGCCCCGCCGGCCGCCCCGCCCGCGACCGCGCCGGCCGGTGCGGCGGACGCCCGCTACGCCGCCGCGGCCGTTCCTCCGGTGGCCCCGGCCGCGGGCGAGTCCCGGTACGCCGCGCTGGATCCCGGCTACCGGCCCGAGCCGGCGGCCTACGTGCCGCCGCCGCGCAACCCGCTGGAGGGCGGCCGGCGTGGGCGCGGCTGGCGGCCGAACCGGCCGGACCCGGAGATCGAACGGGCCGTCAACGTGCTCCGCCGCGACCTCGGCACCTCACGGGTGGTCGCCTTCGCGAACCCGAAGGGTGGCGTGCACAAGACCACCGCGACGGTGCTCGGCGCGGCCACCATCGGCAGCGTGCGCGGCCGGGGGGTGCTGGCCTGGGACGACAACGAACTGCGCGGCACGCTCGGCCTGCGCGCCGGCAGCGCCCGGCACGCCCGTACGATCAAGCACCTCATCGCCGACCTGGACGACATCGAGGCGCGCCACGGCGCGGACCTGACCGGCCGGCTCGACGACTACCTGCGGCACGCCTCCGACGGGTCGTACGACGTGCTGGCCGGGGAGGAGAGCCCCCGCTTCGCCCAGCGCCTCGACGAGCAGACCGTGCGCCGCGTGCTCGAACTGCTCCGTCGGACCCACGACGTCATCTGCGTGGACACCGGCAACAACGTGGAGAGCGTCAACTGGCAGACCGTGCTACGGGCGGCCGACCAGCTCGTGATCACCACGGTGCCGCGCGAGGACGCCGCGTTCACCGCCGACTGGATGCTCGACCTGCTGCACGACATCGGCATGAGCGAGCTGGCCGAGAACGCGGTCACCCTGCTCTCCTGCCCCACCCCGGGACGCTCGCCGCTCCTGGGCGACCTGGAGAAGCACTTCGCCACCCGGACGCGGGCCGTCGCCGTGGTCCCGTACGACCCGGCGCTGGAGACCGGGTCGTCGATCGAGTACGGCCTGCTCCAGGACGAGACGCGGCAGGCGTGGCTGCGGGCGGTGTCGATGATGGTGGAGCCGTTCGCGCGCTGACGTCGTCTCTATCGGCCGTCGCGGGTTGCGGTTCTGGGTGGGGCCCGCCGTACCCCGCGAAGCCCGTCAGGCTTGATGTCTTCGCGGGGTACGGAGGGCCCCACCCCTCGGGGTGCCGGACCCGTCCGTCGGTCGCCGCCGTCGCCGGGCCGGTCTGCGGGCGGCTCAGGGGCGCTCGGTCAGGGGAGGGTGGAGAGCGGGAGGGCGAAGATGGTGCGTTGGTTGGGCCACTCGGTCTGCGACCAGACCAGCCCGGTGCTGTACCAGTAGGTGAGCGCCTCCGGGTGCAGCGCCCAGCACATGTTCGGCGAGGTGCCGGGGTTCGTGCAGGTCGCCGACACCCCGGCCGCGCCCGGGGTCAACCGCCAGAGCTGCCCGGGATAGCTGGCCGAGCTGTGCGCCACGTACCAGCGGCCGTTGTACGACAGCACGCCCTGGGCGTTGGCGACCCCGCTGGCGTACGCCTCGTTCGCGGCCGTGGCGGGCAGGTAGTCCGCGGCGAACGGGTACCGGAACAGCCGGCTGCCCTGCCCGTCGGCGAAGTACTCGGACGCGACGAGGCTGTCCGGGCTGGTGCTGCGGTCCAGCGAGATCGAGGAGAAGCAGGGCGTGCCGGTGTTGGTCGCCATGCTGCACGTACCGGCGGCGTAGCTGTAGTAACCGATCTGCGGCAGCACGTACTGGTAGCCGTAGGCGGCCCAGCCCTTGCTCGTCCGGCCGATCGTCGCCGCGTTGTCGGTGGTTTCGAGGATGTGGGACATGCTGAAGACCCGGATCGCCGTGCTCGTGTTGCCGACGGCGGTGACCAGCAGCTTGTCGCCGTACCAGATCATGCCGCCGAGGTGCGCCTTCGCGGCCGAGAAGGTGCTGCCGGTCGAGTTCGGCGCCACCAGGTACGCCCACCGGTAGCGGGCGGCGGACGGGTTGTTGTAGTCGATGAAGGCGATTCGGGCGTCGTTGTGCCGGCCGTCGTCCACCGTGTACTGCCACCCGGAGATGAGCAGCTGGTTCGCGCCCCAGGCGCCGTCGTCGTCGGCGTCGCCCGAGCTGGTGATGCCCTGCGGGTTCCAGCTCGCGACGGCGGTGTCGCTGTCGTCCCAGCAGAGCTTGGTGGTGGCGGCCGGCGCGATCGGCAGCGCCGCGTTCTCGGTGGCGTCGCAGGTCTTCATCGTGTGGTTGGCGTCGCCGAGGATCGTCGCCACCCCCACGTTCGGCAGCGCGGCGTCGAGCGCGCTGATGGCGGCGCTCGGGGTCGGGTGCCAGACCAGCCCGTACCGCGAGGCGTCGAGGGCGGTGAGCGGGTCGGCGTAGGCGGCGAGCGCCGGGCCGGCCGGCGCGACGGCGGTGGCGGCGAGGGCCAGTACCCCGGCCGTGGCGGCGTGGACGAATCTTCTCAGCTTCACGTGGCCTCCCCGTGGTGCGCCCGTCCCCGCTGGTGGGCGCGGTATGGAGCACGTTAACCGAGCATGTCAACTTCCTTCAATATCTATGTCTATTGGGGAAACTTTCGCCATGGGTGGGGTGGCCGCGGCGGGGGCGGGGACGCGGGTGGATGTCCGGGTCTCGCATACTGCCGGGGTGACGGTACAGCTGCGACGGTGGTGGACGCTGGACGACGTCGAGGCCGGAGCCCTGGCCGCCTCGATCGCCGAGCGCGTGGGCGCGACCCTGGTCGGCGTCGCGCCGCACGAGTACGCGGGCCGGCCCGGCCGCACGGCGCTCTTCGAGCTGCGGGGACGGCGGTACGCGTTCGTGCCGGGCGCCGAGGCCGGCCTCGGCTACGACGGGACCCGGTTCGTCCCCACGCCGGAACAGCGGGAGAGCTTCGCCGTCGCCGCCGACGAGTACGGCCTCCAGTCCGGTCTCCAGGAGTTCGTCGACTCGATGACCTCGCCGCCGCGCACCGCCGAGGTCCCGCCGATGCTCGTCTCGGTGGAGGCGGTGGACGCCGCCGAGACGCCGGTGCCGCCGGACCACCCGCACATCACCGAGCTGCTCGCGAAGATGCGCGGCACCCTGCGCGACCATCCGCAGCCGCCGGAGATCACCTGGTACCAGCAGGCCCGGGTGGTGCTCGGCCACGACTGGACGGTACGCGCCGCCTGGCTGATCGAGGTGCCCACGTACGGGGCGGCGGTGGAGCGCCTCGCGGCGGCCGGCCAGCGGCTGCTCACCCCGGACGAGTGGGAGTACGCCTGCGGTGCGGGCGCCGCCACGCTCTTCCGCTGGGGCGACGACTCGCCGCCGGACGACCCGTACTCGTCCGCCACCGGCCCGCACCGGCTGCCCAACGCGTTCGGGCTGGAGATCGGCCAGGATCCGTACCGGGACGAACGGACCGCCGACCCCGAGGTGGTCTGCGGTGGCGACGGCGGCGGCATGCTCTGCGGCGGTGCCGGCGGCTTCCTGAGCTGGCTCACCCTGGCCACGGCCTACCGGGACGTCGAGCACGGGCGCTGGGCGCACGAGCGCGACGGTGACGCGTCGGGCCTGCTGCTGCGGCCGGTGATCCCACTCGACTGACCCGCCGCGCAACCGGCGGCGGTCGGTCCGGGCCGCGTCGGGCCGGGGCTGCGGTCGGTCCGGGCCGCGTCGGGCCGGGGCTGCGGACGGTCGGCGGTTAACGCGGGTGGTCGGTCGAGGTGACCCTCGGCGGGCGGCCCGGGCTTACGGTGCGCGCAGGGCGGCGGCCCGTACCAGGGTCTCGATCCGGCCGAGCGGCATGCCGTCGCGGCCGAGCTGCTGCCCCCGGACCCACACCCACTCGCCGTCGCACGGCTCGGTGTGGTCGGGAAGGACGGACTCGACCCGGACGAAGAGGGCGCAGACGCCGTTGCGCCACTGCTCCTTCGACAGTTGCACGATCGTGCCGGCCGGCACGTCGGGCGGTGGAACGCTCATACCTCCCGTCCCTCCCTTCCCTTTCTCGTGGACATCCGGTCGGCCCGCGGCTGGGCGCGACCGGGCGGCCGGGCGCGGCGCAGCAGGAGGCCCCGGCGCCGCCCGGCTCCCGCCCCTGCCAATTCTGGAGGTTCCGGTGTCGGCATGGCGCCACGAAGAGCGTCGTATAGGCGACTCTGGGCAGCACTGGCGCGGCGGGGTCGGGCGTGCTGCGGACTCGGGGCCGGACGCGCTGTGGGCGCCGGCGCGGCCCCGTCCGTCGGTTGCCGGCCCCGCCGCGTGGCCACCGGAGGCAGGGAGCGGTTCGACCGATCCGGCGCTCACGGCGACCGCCGCGCCTGAGAGGATCAGCGGGTGAGTCCGGCAAACCCCGATTCCCAGCCGCACGGCGACGAGGGCGAGACCGGCGACGGCGACGCCGGTCGGCCGGCGGCCTCCGCCCCGTCCCGCCCCGAGCCGCAGCCGCAGTACCCCGCACAGACGTGGCCGCCGCCCTATCCCGGGTACCCGGCCACCCCGGCCGCGCGGCGACGGCCCGGCCGCGCCCTGCTCACCGGGGCCGCCGTGGTGCTCGCGCTCGTCGTGCTCGGGGCGCCGCTCGGGCTGCTCTGGACCGCGCTCGCGCCGGCGGTACCGGTGATCAAGGTCGATGGCGGGGTGCAGCCCGTCCAGCCGCAGCCCGAGGAGCTGATCGCGGCCGACGGCTGGTTCAGCCTGCTCGGCCTCGGGTTCGGGGTGCTCGCCGCGATCGTGGTCTGGCTGGTGGTGCGCCGGTACCGTGGCCCGATCGGGCTGATCGCGGTCGGTCTCGGTGGGCTCGGCGCGGCCGTCGTGGCGTGGCGGGTCGGCCGGTTGGTCGGCCTCGACACCTACCGGCACCTGCTGGCCTCCGCGCCGGTCGACACCGCCTTCACCAAGCCGCCGGACCTGCGCGCCGGCCGCTTCGAGTGGCTGTACGGCTTCATCCCCACGCTCCAGGGCGATCTGCTGCTGCCCGCGTTCGGCGCGATCGTGACGTACACGCTGCTGGCCGGCTGGTCCCGCTGGCCGTCGCTGCGTCCGGAGCCCGCGCCGGACGCCGACTGGGTGATGGCGCTGCCGACACCGGGCGGCGGCCTCCCGGTCGGAGCCGCCGGCCCCGCGACGGCGGCCCCCGCCGCGGTGACGACGGATTCCGGCCCGGTGACGACGAATCCCGGCCCGGTGACGACGGATTCCGGCCCGGTGCAGGCGGATCCCGGCCCGCCCACGGCGGGACCGGACGGGCCGGCGCCGGCGGGTCCTGCCGTGGAGGCCGCGGGACCGGACGGGCCGGCGGCAGAACCGGACGGGCGGGCGGCAGACCCGGACGGGCCGGCGACGGCGAGGCCGGTCGCGGGGACCGCGGGGCCGGACGGGCCGGCGACGGCCGACGGCGGCGACGCCGGGGCGGGCGCGGGAGAGCCGGCCACACCCGGCCCGGCCGGTTCGGGCCCGGCTGGTTCGGGCCCGGCTGGTTCGGGCCCGGCTAGTTCGGGCCCGGCTAGTTCGGGCTCGGCGGAACGGCCAGCTCCGTCAGCGGCACCGGCACCGCCCGGACCTGACGCAGCAGCGTCGCCTCGCGACTGAGCAGCCGCAGCTCGGCCCGGAGCCGCTCGGCGGTGTCGGGCATGGCCAGCAGGCGCTGCCGGTCGGCGAGGGTGAGCGCCGCCGTGGCGGCCACCAGGTGCGAGATCACGGTCGGGTCGTCCGGCAGCTGTTCGGAGAGTTCGTCCGGATCGTCCCGGATCAGGCCGAGGTACTGCCGGAAGACCGCGAGCACCCGGGGGGCGAGCAGGTCGGCGACCTCCTCCTGGCCGGCCGGCTCCGGCAGCCACTCGACCTCGGCGGTCAGGTACGGCGCGGAGCTCTGGTCGACGTCGAGCAGCCGGAACCGCCGCCGCCCGACCGTGACCAGGTCGAACCGCCCGTCCTCCAGCTCGGTCACCTGCCGCAGCTCGGCCGTGCAGCCCACCTCGTAGAGGGTGACCTCCTGCCCGGCCGGTACGCCGCCCGGCGACGTCGAGGCCGGACGCAGCTCCAGGTCGGCGGCGGCCGGCGGCCTGGACAGGTCGATCTCCGTCACCGGGCCGGTCGGCCCGGCCGGCGCCGTCGGGCCCGACCAACCGCTGCGAATCGCGACCACGCCGAACTCCCGGGGGCCGCTGCCGTCGGGGAGCCCGACCAGGTGCCGGACGAGTTCCCGGTACCGCTCCTCGAAGATGTGCAGCGGTAACACGAGTCCCGGGAAGAGCACCGTCCCGAGCGGAAAGATCGGTAGCCGCGCGCGCACCGGTCGAGCCTAGCCCCGCCGTGGCCGTCGTTGTCCACGGCGTGGGCGTGGCCGGGTTCACCGTCCCGGTCGTTGGGCGGTGGCCGGCCCCGGGCGGCCGGACGCCTAAACTCGTACGGGTGTTGAAACGGATCGACCTGCGCGATAGCACCCGGGACCCGCGAGGGCTACTGCCCCGGGCCCAGCTCGACGTCTCCGTGGCGGTGGACCGGATCCGCCCGATCGTCGAGGCGGTGCGCGAGCATGGTTTCCCGGCGATCCGTACCGCCACCCAGGAGTTCGACGGCGTCACGCTGAACCGGCTGCGGGTGCCGGCCGAGGCGATCGAGGCGGCCGAGCGCACGCTCGACCCCGACGTACGGGCCGCGCTGCACGAGTCGATCGCGCGCGCCCGCCGGGTCCACGCCGACCAGCGGCGGGCCGACGTCACCACCGACGTGGTGCCGGGCGGCACGGTCACCGAGCGGTGGGTCCCGGTCGACCGGGTCGGCCTCTACGTCCCGGGCGGCCTGGCCATGTACCCGTCGACCGTGGTGATGAACGTGGTCCCCGCCCAGGTGGCCGGGGTCCGCTCGCTGGTGGTGGCGAGCCCGCCGCAGCGCGACAACGACGGCCTGCCCGACGCCCGGGTGCTCGCGGCCTGCGCGCTGCTCGGCGTGGACGAGGTCTACGCGGTGGGCGGTGCCCAGGCCGTCGCGATGCTGGCCTACGGCGCCGCGACCGACGCCGAGGGCGGCGACCACTGCGCGCCGGTCGACATGATCACCGGACCGGGGAACATCTGGGTGACCGCCGCCAAGCGGCTGTTGCGCGGCGTGGTCGGCATCGACGCCGAGGCGGGCCCGACCGAGATCGCGATCCTCGCCGACGAGACCGCCGACCCGGCACACGTCGCCGCCGACCTGATCAGCCAGGCCGAGCACGACCCGCTCGCCGCGAGCGTCCTGGTCACCCCCTCGGTCGCGCTGCTCGACGCGGTCGAGCGGGAGCTGACCCGGCAGGTGGCGGCCACCAAGCACAGCGAGCGGGTGAGCACGGCGCTCGGCGGCGACCAGAGCGGGGCGGTGCTGGTCGCGGACCTGGAGGCCGGGCTGCGGGTGGTCGACGCGTACGCCGCGGAGCACCTGGAGATCCAGACCCGGGACGCCCGGGCGTGGGCGCTTCGGGTACGCAACGCCGGGGCGATCTTCGTGGGGCCGTACGCGCCGGTGTCGCTCGGCGACTACTGCGCCGGCTCCAACCACGTGCTCCCCACCGGCGGCTGCGCGCGCCACTCCTCGGGGCTCTCGGTCCAGTCGTTCCTGCGCGGCATCCACATCGTCGAGTACGACGAGGCGGCGCTGCGCGCCGTGGCCCCGCACGTGGTGACCCTGGCCAACGTGGAGGACCTGCCCGCGCACGGGCAGGCCGTGCAGGCGCGCTTCGCCGCCCGCGCCGACCGGGACGCGACGGCGGGTCCGGCATGACCACGATGGACGACCTGCCGCTCCGCGACGACCTGCGCGGCCGCAGCCCGTACGGGGCGCCGCAGCTGGACGTGGCGGTGCGGCTGAACACGAACGAGAACTCGTACCCGGTGCCGGAGGCGGTGGCGGAGGCCATCGGCAAGGCGCTCGCGGCCGAGCTGCGCGACCTGAACCGCTACCCGGACCGGGACGCGGTGGCGCTGCGCGCCGACCTCGCCGACTACCTGGGACACGGGCTCGCCGCGGCCAACGTCTGGGCCGCCAACGGCTCGAACGAGGTCCAGCAGCAACTGCTGCAGGCGTTCGGCGGTCCGGGGCGCACCGCCCTGGGCTTCACCCCGGCGTACTCGATGCACCCGCTGCTGGCGCTCGGCACCGGTACCTCCTGGGTGGACGGGCGGCGCGGGCCGGGCTTCGCGCTGACCGCGATCCAGGCCGTGGAGCAGGTCCGCGCGCACCGGCCGGACCTGGTCTTCCTCTGTTCGCCGAACAACCCGACCGGCACGGCGCTGGCGCCCGAGGTGGTGGCGGCCGTGCTCGCCGAGGCGCCGGGCATGGTGGTGGTCGACGAGGCGTACGCCGAGTTCGCCCGCCCGGGCACGCCGAGCGCGCTGGAGGCGCTGCCCGGCCACCCCCGGCTGGTGGTCACCCGCACCATGAGCAAGGCGTTCGGCTTCGCCGGCGGGCGGCTCGGCTACCTGGCCGCCGACCCCGCGGTGGTGGACGCGGTGCAGCTGGTCCGGCTGCCGTACCACCTCTCCGCGCTGACCCAGGCGGCGGCCCGGGCGGCGCTGGCCCACCGGGACGCGCTGCTCGCCACCGTCGAGGCGATCAAGGAGCAGCGGGACCGGATCGTGGCCGAGCTGCGCGGCCGGGGACTGACCGTGGCCGACAGCGACGCGAACTTCGTACTCTTCGAGGTCGGCGGGGACCAGACGGTGGCCTGGCGCGCGCTGCTCGACCGCGGCGTGCTGGTCCGCGACGTCGGGCTGCCCGGCTGGCTGCGGGTCACCGCGGGTACCCCGGCCGAGACCGATTCGTTCCTGGCCGCGCTGGACGCGGTACCGGTGGAGAGGAAGGCGGGGCGATGAGCCGTACGGCCCGGATCGAGCGGACCACGGCCGAGACGAAGGTGCTGGTGGAGCTGGATCTCGACGGCGGCGGCCGGGGCGAGATCAGCACCGGCGTCGGCTTCTACGATCACATGCTCAACCAGATCGCCCGGCACGGCGGCTTCGACCTCACCGTGCAGACCGTCGGCGACCTGGAGATCGACGCGCATCACACGATGGAGGACACGGCGCTGGCGCTCGGCGCCGCGTTCGCCCAGGCGCTGGGGGACAAGGCCGGCATCCGGCGGTACGGCTCGGCCACGGTACCGATGGACGAGGTGCTGGTGCAGGCCGCCGTCGACCTCTCCGGCCGGCCGTACGTGGTGCACGACGAGCCGCTGCTGGCCCCGTACATCGGGCCGGTCTACCCGACCAGCATGACCCGGCACATCTGGGAGTCGTTCGGGCAGGCCGCCCGGATGACCCTGCACGTCTCGGTGCTGCGGGCGGCCCGCCCGGGTGGCCACCCCGACGCGCACCACGTGGTGGAGTGCCAGTTCAAGGCGGTTTCCCGGGCGCTGCGCGAGGCGGTCTCGATCGACCCCCGCGCGGCCGGCGCGATCCCCAGCACGAAGGGGACCCTCTGATGGGGACGCTGCTGCCGATCCTGCTCTTCGCCCTGGCCGGGGTGCTGGTCGGCGGCGCCTTCTCGATGTACCGCCAGGGCGCGGCGCGGGGAGTGGTCGGCTTCGTCGCCCTGCTCGCCCTGCTCGCCACGGCCGGCGGGGTCCTCTGGCTCGTACCGGGAGACGGCTGATGCCCGACGTGGTGGTGCTCGACTACGGCTCCGGCAACCTGCGCTCGGCGGAGCGGGCCGTCGCCCGGGCCGGTGCCCGGGTGACCGTCACGGCCGATCTCGCCGCGGCCGCGGAGGCCGACGGGCTGGTGGTGCCCGGGGTCGGCGCGTTCGCGGCCTGCATGGCCGGGATCGACGCGCTCGGCGCGGGGCCGGTCATCGCCGAGCGGGTCGCCGCCGGCCGCCCGGTGCTCGGCATCTGCGTCGGCATGCAGGTGCTCTTCGAGTACGGCGAGGAGCACGGTGTGGTCACCAAGGGCCTGGGCCTGCTGCCCGGCGGGGTGACCCGGCTGGCCGCCCGGCGGCTGCCGCACATGGGCTGGAACACGGTCACCACGCCGGCCGGCACCCGGCTCTTCGCGGGCCTGACCGACGGCGCACGCTTCTACTTCGTCCACTCGTACGCCGCGACCGACGCGGCCGGGCTGAGCGCCGCGGGCGCACTGGCCACCACGGCCACCCACGAGGCGAGCTTCGTCGCGGGGGTGGAGCGGGGCGTGCTCTCGGCGGCGCAGTTCCACCCGGAGAAGTCCGGCGACGCCGGCGCGACGCTGCTGCGCAACTGGCTGGCCGGCCTTTGAGTAAGGAGCGGGCGCGGCGCCGGGCCGAGCGGCTCGCCGTCGCGGAGCGGGAGCGCCGCGTCCGGGCCCGCCGGGTGGCCCGCCGCCAGCGTCGCCGGGCCCTGGTACGCCGGCTCACGCCGCGGCTGCCGAACCGGCGCACCGGCCGGCTCGCCCGCCGGAGCCGGGGCGAGCGGGCGGCCATCGCGGTAGTCTCGCTGGCACTGCTGGCCGTGATCTGGCTGCTCGTGCCGAGCCTGGCGCTGCGGCTGGCGCTGACGGCCCTGCTGGTGCTGGGGCTGCCGGCGTTCGTGGTGATCGCGCTGGGTCGCCGTACCTGACCGGTCGGACCGGCCCGCGAGGATTGATCCGCTGGACCACAGACAGGAGATCGAGTTGAGCCTCACCCTGCTTCCCGCCGTCGACGTGGCCGACGGCCGGGCGGTACGCCTCGTCCAGGGGGCCGCCGGCAGCGAGACGAGCTACGGCGACCCGCTGGAGGCGGCGCTGGCCTGGCAGCGCGACGGCGCCACCTGGATCCACCTGGTCGACCTCGACGCCGCCTTCGGGCGGGGCTCGAACGCGCACCTGCTCGCGGAGGTGGTGCGGCAGCTCGACGTGGCGGTGGAGCTGTCGGGCGGCATCCGCGACGACGAGTCGCTGCGGGCGGCGCTCGGCACCGGCGCGGCCCGGGTCAACATCGGTACCGCCGCGCTGGAGAACCCGAGCTGGTGCGACCGGGTCGTCGGCGAGTACGGCGACCGGGTGGCGATCGGGCTGGACGTGCGGGGTCGTACCCTCTCCGCCCGGGGCTGGACCCGTGACGGCGGCGACCTCTTCGAGGTGCTCGAACGCCTGGACAAGGCGGGCGCCGCGCGGTACGTGGTGACCGACATCACCAAGGACGGCACGATGCGCGGGCCGAACCTGGAGCTGCTGCGCGAGGTCTGCGCCCGTACCGACGCCCCGGTGATCGCCTCCGGCGGCGTCTCGACCCTCGACGACCTGCGGGCGCTCGCCACACTGGAGCCGCTCGGCGTCGAGGGCGTCATCGCCGGGAAGGCGCTCTACGCCGAGGCGTTCACGGTCGCCGAGGCGCTGGAGGTGCTGGCGGCGGCCTGACGGTTCGCGTCCCGCCCGGGTCCGGCCGGACCACCCCCGACCGGGCCCGCGTGTGGACGTCGCGTGGGTCTCCTCCGGGTCGTATCTGTTGCGCGCAATTCAATCGCGGACTAGCGTTCGGGCGTGGTCGACGTTCTGACGCTGCGCCGGCAGGTGTGCTTTCCGCTCTACGCGGCGTCCCGGGCCGTCACCGACCTCTACCGGCCGATCCTGGACGAGTTCGGGCTGACCTACCCGCAGTACCTGGTGCTGCTCGTCCTCTGGGAGCACCCCGACGAGCCGCAGACCGTCAAGCGGATCGGCGAGTGCCTCCACCTCGACTCGGGCACCCTCTCGCCGCTGCTCAAGCGGCTGGAGCGGGGCGGACTGGTCACCCGCAGCCGGTCGCCCCGGGACGAGCGTTCGGTGGAGGTCGGGCTCACCGAGGCCGGGCGCGCGCTGCGCGACCGGGTCGAGGACGTGCCCGGACGGATCCAGCGGGGCACCGGCCTCTCCGAGGCGGAGCTGGTCGCGCTCCGCCGCACGCTGGACCGGCTCATCGAGTCGACCCGACAGCCGCACCGGCGGTGAGAGCACGATAGCCGCACCGGTGATGGAAGTCCCACGGCCGCACCGGCGGTGAAAGCCCGACAGCCGGACCGGTGGTGCGGACAGCCGCACCGACCGACCCGGCACGACAGTTGAAGGAGCGCGGAACCATGCAGGTCCTCTACACCGCACACGCCCGGTCCACCGGCGAGGGACGCTCGGGCCACGTGGCCACCTCCGACGGCACCGTCGACCTCGACCTGGCCCTACCGAAGGAGATGGGTGGCCCCGGCGGTGCCGCCAACCCGGAGCAGCTCTTCGCCGCCGGCTACGCGGCCTGCTTCCACTCCGCGCTGCGCGGCGTGGCCCGGCGCGCCAAGGTCGAGGTCTCCGAAGCGGCGATCGAGGCATCGGTCGGCATCGGCAAGCTCGACAACGGCGGCTTCGGCCTGACCGTGGCGCTCGCCGTCGAGCTGCCCGGGGTCGACCAGGAGACCGCCCGGCAGCTGCTGGAGCAGGCGCACCAGGTCTGCCCGTACTCGAACGCGGTCCGGGGCAACGTCGAGGTGACGCTCACCGTACGGGAGGCGCGGTGACGGCGGAGAGCCTGGAGATCCACCTGGCCAGCCGTCCCGTCGGCTGGCCGACGGCGGAGAACTTCGCGCTGGTCCGGGTGCCGGTGCCGACCCCCGGACCGGGGCAGGTGCTGGTCCGCAACCAGCTGATCTCCGTCGACCCGTACATGCGCGGCCGGATGAACGACGCGAAGTCGTACGTGCCGCCGTTCGAGGTCGGCGCGGTGCTGGAGGGCGGGGCGATCGGTGCGGTCGTCGCCTCCGAGGCCGACGGGATCGCCCCGGGCGACCTGGTCCTGCACGGCAAGGGCTGGCGGGAGTACGCCGTCGTCGACGCCGCCTCGGCCCGGGTGCTCGACCCGGAGCTGGCGCCCGTCTCGGCGTACCTCGGTCCGCTGGGCGGCAACGGGCTCACCGCGTACGCCGGGCTGCTGGAGGTGGCCGCGATGAAGCCCGGCGAGACGGTCTTCGTCTCCGCCGCGGCCGGCTCGGTGGGGAGCCTCGCCGGCCAGATCGCCAAGCTCAAGGGCGCGGCCCGGGTGGTCGGCAGCGCCGGCTCCGCCGCCAAGGTCGAGCGGCTGCTGGCGCTCGGTTTCGACGCCGCGTTCGACTACCACGACGGGCCGATCCGCGAGTCGCTGCGGACGGCCGCGCCGGACGGGATCGACGTCTACTTCGACAACGTGGGCGGCGACCACCTGGAGGCCGCGATCGGCGCCCTCCGGACGTTCGGCCGGGCCGCGCTCTGCGGCGCGATCGCCCAGTACAACGCGACCGAGCCCACCCCGGCGCCGCGCAACCTGGCCGCGGTGATCACCAAGCGGCTCACCCTGCGCGGATTCATCGTCACCGACCACGCCGCGCTGAGCGGCCAGTTCCTGCGCGAGATGTCCGGCTGGCTGCGCGCGGGCGAGCTGCGGTACGACGAGACCTTCGTCGACGGGCTGGAGAACACGCCCGACGCCTTCCTCGGCGTCCTGCGCGGCGAGAACCTCGGCAAGATGCTGGTCCGCGTCTGACCCGCCCCCGCCCGGCCCTGCCCCCGCCCTGCCCCCGTCCCCGCCCGGCCCCCGTCCCCGCCGATCATGGAGTCGTGGCGCTCGCAAAAGCCGCATAGGTCCACGTAATGCCGACCACAAATCCATGATCGACGGGGGCGGCTAGGCTCGGGGGCATGACGGTGGCGGTACGGGTGATCCCCTGTCTGGACGTGGACGCCGGGCGGGTGGTCAAGGGGGTCAACTTCCTCGACCTGCGGGACGCGGGCGACCCGGTCGAGCTGGCGGCGGCGTACGACGCGGCCGGGGCGGACGAGCTGACCTTCCTCGACGTCACGGCCTCGTCCGACGACCGGGGCACGATGCTGGACGTGGTGCGCCGCACCGCCGAGTCCGTCTTCATCCCGTTGACCGTGGGCGGCGGCGTGCGCCGGGTCGCCGACGTCGACACGTTGCTGCGGGCCGGGGCCGACAAGGTGGGCGTGAACACCGCCGCCATCGCCCGCCCGGAGCTGATCGCCGAGATCGCCGAGCGGTTCGGCCGGCAGGTGCTGGTGCTCTCGCTGGACGTACGGCGGGCACCGGCGGGCACGGTCACGGAGAGCGGCTTCGAGGTCACCACCCACGGTGGGCGGCGCGGCACCGGGCTGGACGCGGTGGCCTGGGCCCGCCGCGGCGCCGAGCTGGGGGCGGGGGAGATCCTGCTCAACTCGATGGACGCCGACGGCACGAAGTCCGGCTTCGACCTGGAGCTGATCGGGGCGGTCCGCCGGGCCGTGGACGTACCGGTGATCGCCAGCGGCGGGGCCGGCGCGGTGGCCGACTTCCCGCCCGCCGTGGCGGCGGGCGCGGACGCGGTGCTCGCGGCCAGCGTCTTCCACTTCGGCGAGCTGACCATCGGCGAGGTCAAGGACGAGCTGCGCGGCGCCGGGCACGTGGTGCGCTGACGCCGCCCCGACCACGGGCGCGCCGGGACCGGGTCAGCCGGACGAGGACTCCTGGGCCGGACGGCGGCGGACCGGCTGCCCCGTCCGTACCGCGAACTCCTGCACGGCGGCGGCATGCTCGTCGTCGCCGAGCGTCCAGTCCGAGGTGCCCGGGGTGTGCCGGCGGCTGAGCACGCCGTGCACGGCCTCCACGGTCGTGCCGAAGCCGCCGTTCGGCCGGGTGCGCCACAGGTGCTCGCCGGCCGGGGTCACCCGGAACCAGCCGTCCGAGACGGTGATCAGTCCCGCGCCGGCCAGCCGGCGAACGGCGGCCTCGACCTCGTGCCGGGCGGGCAGGGACCGGTTCAGGTGGTCAGCGGTGGAGAGCACGTCGGCGAGGCGTACCCCCTCCGGACGTCTGGTGGTCGCCGCCCGCCGGTGCCGACCGGCGCCGCCGGCGATCACCAGCGATACGAAGATCCACGCGTCCGCCCACCGCCATCCCTCTTCCCCCATGGCAAAGATGATGCCGTGCCGGCGGCGCCGAGGGAACCGTTGAGGCAAGGGATTTCCTGCCAGACCGGCCGCCTTCCGTCCACTGAGGATGGACGAGCGGAGAACGGCGCGGTCAGGCGGGCGGCGGCGCGGTGCGGTGGTGGCGCGGTGCGGTGGTGGCGCGGTGCGGCGGTGGTCAGGCCGGGTGGGCGTCCGGGGTCGCGGCGGGCGGTAGCGCGGCGGGCGGCGGTACCCGGAACAACGGGATGAACACGTGCGCGAGCGGGCCGATGAGCAGCGCGTACGCCACGGTGCCGACCCCGACGGTGCCGCCGAGCAGCCAGCCCACCGCCAGTACGGTGACCTCGATGACGGTACGGGTCAGCCGGATGGAGCGGCCCGGACGCCGTGCCACGAAGCCGGTCATCAACCCGTCCCGGGGACCGGGGCCGAGTCGGGCGCCGAGGTAGAGCCCGGTGGCCATGCCGTTGAGCACGATGCCGGCGGCGAGGAAGCCGACCCGGACGGGCAGCGGCTGCGGGGTGGGCAGGAGCGCGAGCGCGGCGTCGACGACGAGGCCGATGACCACGACGTTGCTGACCGTACCGAGCCCCGGGCGCTGCCGCAGCGGGATCCAGAGCAGCAGGACGAGCGCGCCGACCACGATGGTGACCGTCCCCATGGAGAGCCCGGTCAGCCTGGTGAGTCCCTGGTGGAAGACGTCCCACGGATCGAGGCCGAGGGTGGCTTCGATCATCAGCGCCATGCTGAAGCCGTAGAGCGCCAATCCGACGTAGAGCTGGACGAGACGCCGGACCAGGTGATCCCGCCGGTTGCCTATCTTGGTCATGCGTGCCACTCTGAGGGCCAATAAGGAGCCGTTGAAGAGCCAATCTGCCGGAGGTGGCCATGACCGGGTCGGTACGTGGGCCCCAATTGGCCCGCTTGCTCGGACAGTGGCACCCCCTGCCGGGTCGCCGCCGCAGCCCCGACTATCTGGCCCTGGCCGGTTCGGTACGCGGCCTGCTCTCCGACGGCCGGCTGCCGCTGGGCGTACGGCTGCCGGCCGAGCGGGAGCTGGCCGAGGCGCTGCGGGTCAGCCGTACCACGGTCACCGCCGCGTACCGCGAACTGCGCGAGAGTGGGCACCTGACCAGCCGCCGCGGCGCCGGCAGCTGGACCACCCTGCCGACCGGACACCGCTTCGTCAGCTCCGGCGTGTGGGGCCCGTCGGACGACCTCGACATGATCGACCTGGCCTGCGCGGCGCTGGCGGCCCCGGTCGAGCTGCTCGGCGCGGCCCGGGCCGCCGCCAACGACCTCGCCTGCTACCTCGGCGACGCCGGGTACCACCACACCGGGATCATCGAGCTGCGCGAGGCGGTGGCCCGCGGCTACGAGGCGCGAGGGCTGCCCACCAGCCCCGACCAGATCATGATCACCAACGGTACGCAGCACGCGCTGGACCTGGCGCTGCGCGCGGCCCTGCCGCCCGGCGCGAGCGTGCTGGTCGAGTCCCCGACCTATCCCAACGCGCTGGCCGCCCTCACCGCGCGCCGGGCCCGGATCGGCACCCACGGACTCGCCGCCGACGGCGTCGGCTGGGACGCCGAGCTGCTGCTCGGCAGCCTGCGGCAGACCCGCCCGCAACTGGCCTACCTGATCCCCGAGTTCCAGAACCCGACCGGTCACCTGATGCCGGTCGAGCTGCGCGAGCGCCTCGTCGCCACCGCGCACGCCACCGGCACCGACCTCATCGTCGACGAGTCCTTCGTCGACGTGCCGCTGGACGGCACGGTCGTGCCGCCGCCCGTCGCGGCCTTCGACCGGCACTCCCGGGTCATCAGCATCGGCGGCATGAGCAAGCCCTACTGGGGTGGCCTGCGCATCGGCTGGGTGCGTGCCTCCGTACCGCAGGTGCAGCGTCTCGCCGCCGCCCGGGTCGGGGTGGACATGGCCAGCCCCGTGCTCGACCAGCTCGTCGCCGTCCACCTGCTCGCGGACGCCGCCACCATCGTCCCGGCCCGCCGGGCCCTGCTGGCGGCGCAGCGGGACGCGCTGCTCGACGCGCTGCGCCGGACGCTGCCCGAGTGGCGGGTCACCGTTCCGCGCGGCGGGGTCGGGCTCTGGGCGGAGCTGGACGGCCCGATCTCCAGCGCCCTCACCCGGGCCGCCGGAGAGGTCGGGGTACGCCTCGCCGCCGGCCCCCGGTTCGGCGCCGACGGTACGCTCGAACGCTTCCTGCGGCTGCCCTTCACCCTGCCCGCACCCGAGTTGACCGAGGCGGTGCAGCGGATCGCCGCGGTCCGCTACGACCTCGACCGGGCGGAGCGACCCCGCTGGCGCGAACCGGTCATCGCCTGACCCGGCCCGCGACCCGTCCCCGCGGCGGCGGCCGTCGTCCGGGCGGTACCGGCGCGCGAGGCAGGGGGCCGGTGCCTCCGGCGCACTCACGCGCGCCGGCCCGCTTCCGGCGGGCGTACGCTCCCGGCGTGGACATCCTGATTCGGCGCGCGGTACCGGCGGACCACCCGGCCATCGCGGAGATCACCGTCGAGGTCTACCGCGAGCTGCTGCCGCCCGGAGGCGAGGACTACCTGCGTACGCTCGGCGACGTGCCGGCCCGGGCCGAGCACGCGGAGCTGCTGGTCGCGGCCGACACCGGGAGCGGGAACGTCGTCGGCGCCGTCGCCTTCGCGCCGTTCGGCAACCCGTACGCGCAGATCACCGGCCCGGGGGAGGCCGAGTTCCGGATGCTCGCCGTCGCCCCCGCCGCGCAGCGCCGCGGCGTCGCCGAGGCCCTGGTCCGCGCCTGCCTGGACCGGACCCGTGAACTGGGCCTGCACCGCGTGGCGCTGGTGACCCAGCAGAACATGCTGACGGCGCAGCGGCTCTACGCCCGGCTCGGTTTCGTCCGGGCGCCCGAGCGGGACTTCTCGCCGGTGCCGGGCGTGCTGCTCT
Source organism: Micromonospora sp. NPDC049559 (assembly GCF_040676675.1). NCBI lineage: Bacteria > Bacillati > Actinomycetota > Actinomycetes > Micromonosporales > Micromonosporaceae > Micromonospora > Micromonospora sp. NPDC049559. The sequence continues at coordinate 136,983 of NZ_JBFAPK010000006.1, forward strand.
GGGCCTTCACCGTCGAACTCGACGAGGTGGCCTGAGCCGACAGCCGAGGCGACCCGAGCCGGGCGCGGGGGAGGCCCGACCCGGCAGGCGAGGTGGCCCGAGCCGGCAGAGATTCCCTGAGTCGGCCCGGACCGGCGACCGGAGGGCTCCGCCGACCGCGCGATAAGTCGATGGCGCGGGCGTCGTGCCGGTCGTCATGATCGCACCCGTGCTTGCCGAGCTGTGGCCCCAGTACGGCCTCACCATCGTCACTCCGCGACTGGAGCTGCGCCTGCCCCGCGAGGAGGAGTTGGCCGACCTGGCCCGCCTCGCGGGCCGGGGCGTACATCCCCCGGACGAACGGCCGTTCCTGACGCCGTGGACGGATGGCGGCCCGATGGACCGCGCGCGGTACGTGTTGCGCGCCCACTGGGCGCAGCTCGGCGCGTGGAGCGTCGCCGACTGGCGGCTCGGGCTGGGGGTGTTCCACCGCGGCGAGCCGCTCGGGATGGTCACGCTGCGCGCCCGAGACTTCCTGGTCGCGCGCGAGGTCACGACATTCTCGTGGCTGGGAATCGCGCACCACGGCAGGGGAGTCGGGACGGAAGCCCGGATCGGCCTGCTCACCCTGGCCTTCGACCACCTCGGCGCCGAGTCCGCGCGCACCGACGTCTTCCGCGACAACCACGCCTCGCAGGGGGTGTCCCGCAGGCTCGGCTACGAACCCGACGGCATCTCGGTCGACGTGCGCGACGGCGAGGCCGTCGTCTCGGACCGGCTGCGACTGACCCGCGTGGCGTGGGCGCGGCGGGAGCGCCCGGCGGTGCGGGTCGAGGGCCTGGCCGCCTGCCGGGAGATGTTCGGGCACCCGCCGCACTCGTCGATCTAGGGCAAATCGTGGTGATTGGAGGTTAACTCACGAGGATTTGCCCTAGATCGACGGGCAGGTCCGGCAGCCGCAGCCGGCCCCGCAACGGGCGGAGCGCGCGGTCCGGCCGGGGTGCCCGGCGCACCCGGGGCAGCGCCACGGCGGCCCAGACGACCTTGCCGTCCGGTCCGCGCAGCACTCCGCCGCGAACCATGTACCGGGCGACCAGCGCCAACCCGCGCCCGCGTACCGCCAGTCCGGTGTGCTCGCCGACGGAGCCGACCCCGTTCGGGCCGACCCCGTCCGGGCCGTCGTTCCGCCCGGCGAGCGCGTCTCCGGCGGTGCGCCGCTGGCCGAGATCCGGCAGCACGGGCGAGCGGTCGGCCACCGCGATCCGCAGCTGGCGGCGGTGCCGGCAGACCGTCACGTCGATCTCGGTACCGGCGTGCTCCACCGCGTTCGCCACCAGCTCGGAGACGATCAGCTGGCCCGCCTCCACCGCCGCGGGCAGCCGCCAGCGGTCGCAGGACTCCCGGACCAGCCGGCGGGCCGAGGCAGCCGCCCCGGGCGTGGGCGCGAGCCGCAGGTGCGCCCGGCGCACGCCGGGGAAGGGGTGGTGCGGGCGGATACGTCCCAGGGTCTCGCCGAGGCTCGCGCGCAGCGCCGCCGAACCGCCCGGCAGCCGGCGCAGCAGGCCGGTCAGGACGCCGGCGGGGGCCGAGATCAGGACCGGGACGCCGGGCCAGCGGTCGCCCCGGCGCACCACCACGGCGGGGAGCAGCGCCGAGACCGTACGCCCCGACGCGCCGCGCCCGGGTCCCGCGCGGTCGACCACGACGACGGACGACGGGCGGTTCGCGGTGTAGCGGAGCACCGCCCGACGCAGCGCCCTCGCCCGCCCGATGCCCCATCGGCCGGTCAGCGCGATCACCAGGGCGCCGGTCTCCACATGGGCTGCCACCCAGGCCACCATCGTCGCTCGCCCCCTCGTCCCGCTGGCGCCGCCGGCCAGCCGCGCCCTGCCCATCGTTTACCCGGTCGTTCCCGCTTTGAAGCCCGCCGGCCGGCAGCCGGCGCCCCGGTTCGGGTACCCCACCGGTTGGCGGGCTGTGGCACAGTGACCGGGATGCAGATCCCACTCTCCGCGCTGCCCATGTCACTGAGCTGGGACGTCCCGCCCGCCGGTTGCCGCTCCGACGGGGCCGGCTCGCTCCTCGTCGACGCGCCGGCCCGTACCGATCTCTTCGTCGACCCGGCCGGCGGCGAGCCCTCGCTCGGCGCCCCGCGCCTGCTCGGCACCCCGCCCGACGGCGACTTCCAGCTGCGGGCCCGGATCGGCGTCCGCTTCGCGGCCGCCTACGACGCCGGCACGCTGCTGGTCTGGGCCGGCGAGCGCAGCTGGGCGAAGCTCTGTTACGAGCGCTCGCCGCAGGGGGTGCCGATGGTGGTGTCGGTGGTGACGCGGGACGTCTCCGACGACGCCAATGGTGTCGAGGTTCCGGACGGAGAGCCGATCCGCCTGCGCGTCTCCCGGCTCGGCCCGGCGTGGGCGTTCCACGCGGGTGTCGACGGCTCGCGCTGGTCGCTGGTGCGCTACTTCCGCCTCGGCGATCCGGCCGCGCCGGTCCGGGTCGGCTTCGAGGCGCAGTCCCCGACGGGCGAGGGCTGCCGGGTCTCGTTCGACGACGTCGCCTTCGTACCGGAGCGCCTCACCGACCTGCGCGGCGGCGCCTGAGCCGGCGTACCGGTGGCGGTACGCCGGCGGGCGCCGACGGGCGGGCGGTCAGATCGAGGCGAGCGTCCCCTCGTACATCTTCTCGATCTCGGCGGCGAAGTTGGCCTCCACCACCCGACGCTTGATCTTCAGCGACGGCGTCATCTCGCCGTCGGCGATCGTCAGGTCGCGCGGCAGGATGGTCACCTTCTTGATGGTCTCCCAGCGGTTGAGCCGGGCGTTCAGCTCCTTCACGTACCCGTCGACCAGCGCGCGGGTCTCCGGCGCCGTGACGATCGAGGCGTAGTCGCGGCCGGCGAGCGGGCCGTTCGCGGCCCACGCGCCGATCGCCTCGGCGTCCAGGGTGACCAGCATCGTGCAGTAGTTGCGGGACTGGCCCACCACCACGGCCTGCGAGGTGTACGGGCAGATCGCCTTGAACATGCCCTCGATCATCGACGGCGCGATGTACTTGCCGCCGGAGGTCTTGACCAGGTCCTTCTTCCGGTCGGTGATGCGCAGGAACCCGTCGGCGTCGAGCTCGCCGATGTCGCCGGTGCGCAGGTAGCCGTCCGGGGTGAGCGCGGCGGCGGTCTCCTCGGGCAGGTTGTGGTAGCCGCGCATGATCGGCGCGCCGCGGAGCAGCACCTCGCCGTCGGTGTCGATCCGGCATTCGAGGTCGCCGAGGGCTTGGCCGACGGTACCGATCCGGAGCCGCTCCGGGCGGTTGCAGAAGTTGGCGGCGCTCGACTCGGTCAGGCCGTAGCCCTCCAGGATCGGCAGGTTGGCCGCGGCGAAGAAGGCGCTGATCTCCTCGCTGAGCGGCGCCGAGCCGGAGACCAGGATCCGGATGCGCCCGCCCAGCCGGGCCTGCAACTTGGCGAAGACCAGCTTCTCGGCCAGCCGGTACCGCAGCGCGAGCCCGCCCGGCACGGGCTGGCCGGCCTGCTCCAGAGCGACCTTCGCCTTGCCGGTACGCACCGCCCAGGCGAAGATCTTCGCCTTCGCCCCGCCGCCGGACTGGGCCGTGGTGACGGCGCGGTTGTAGACCTTCTCGTAGATCCGGGGCGCGCCGCACATCAGCGTCGGCCGGACCACGCCCAGCAGGTCCACCAGCCGGTCCAGGCGCCCGTCGACGTAGGTGGGGAGCCCGACGTGGAGGACACCGCAGAGCAGCGACTTGCCGAACGAGTGCGACAGGGGCAGCCAGAGGTACTGGAGGTCGTCGGGGCGCAGGATGTCGAGGTCCTCCTGGGCCACCCCCTCCCAGCACCAGCCGGCGTGCAGCAGCTCGACGCCCTTGGGCCGGCCGGTGGTGCCGGAGGTGTAGATCAGCGTGGCGAGCTGGTCGGGGCGTACCTCGGCCGCGATCCGGTCGACCAGCTCCGGATCGGCCGCCAGCGCCCGCGTACCGCGCTCCTCCAGCTCGGCGAGGGTGAGCTGAGGTACGGCCGCGTCCGGGTCGACCGGGCCGTCGATGAGCACGACGTGGGTGAGCGCGGGCAGCTCGGCGTCGGCGATCTTCCCGGCCTGGGTGGGGTTCTCCGCGACCAGCACCCGGGAGCCCGAGTCGGCGAGGATGAAGACGGCGTCCTGCGGCTCGGTGGTCGGGTAGATGGTGGTGGTGGCGCCACCGGCGCACATCACGCCGAGGTCGGTGATGATCCACTCGATCCGGGTGCTCGCGAGGATGGCCACCCGGTCCTCGTGGCCGACGCCGAGCGAGTGGAGCCCGGCGGCGACGGCTTTGGCCTGCCGCCCGATCTCGGCCCAGCTGGACCAGATCGGCCCCGAGTCGTCCGGGGCGGGCCGGGCGAACGCGTCAGCCTCAGGGGTGGCCGCCACGCGTTTGAAGAACATGTCCGGAATGGACTGATATGGTACATCCAAGGCCATGTAAGTATCCGCCTTCGGGGGTGTTCACGTGATCGCGGTCACGTTGATTTGCGGTTACCGCAGGGTAGGGCCTGGCCGGTCGATCCGGCTAGCCCTCGCCTCCGATGGCGTGCGGCTATGCCGGTCGGTCCGCCCGTTCGGGTGGCCGCCCCGTGGCCCGGTGATATGAGTCTTCCGAGATGCCGGTCGGCCGATCGGGCCAAATAGACTCCTATCGATCACCTACACCCAGAGGTCGGATCAGGGAGGAGCGGGAGATGAAACTCCCAGAGATGCGGTACACCCGCCGCCTGGCGCTCGGCATCTTCGCGGCGGTCGCCACCGTCGCGGTGGCCACCGCCGGTCCGGTGGCCGCTGCCCCGGCGACCGGAGTCATCCGGTACGCGGACAGCCCCAACGCCGTGCCCGGCAGCTACCTCGTGGTCCTCAAGGACGCCTCGGTCGGCGCGAAGGCCGGCAGCGCCCGTGCCGTCTCCGTCGTCCCGGGGAAGGCGGTCCTGCTGACCGGTCACTACGGCGGCAAGGTGACCCACGCGTACGGCGCCGCGCTCAACGGCTTCGCGGCCCGGATGAGCGACGAGCAGGCGCGGCGGCTCGCCGCCGACCCGGAGGTCGCCTACGTTGAGCAGGACCAGGTCTTCACGGCGAGCGCCACGCAGACCAACCCGCCGTCGTGGGGCCTGGACCGGATCGACCAGCGGAACCTGCCGCTGAACCAGTCCTACACCTACCCCAACACGGCCAGCAACGTGCGGGCGTACATCATCGACACGGGTCTGCGCTTCACCCACAACGACTTCGGCGGGCGGGCCACCAGCGGCTACGACGCCGTCGACGGCGGCTCCGCCGACGACTGCAACGGCCACGGCACGCACGTGGGCGGCACCGTCGCCGGCACCACGTACGGCGTGGCCAAGGCGGCCCGGTTGGTCGCCGTACGGGTGCTCAACTGCTCCGGCAGTGGCAGCACCACCGGCGTGATCGCCGGCGTCAACTGGGTCACCTCCAACGCGGTCAAGCCCGCGGTGGCGAACATGAGCCTCGGCGGCGGCGCCAGCACCTCGCTCGACAACGCGGTCGCCAACTCGATCGCCTCCGGCGTCACCTACGCGCTGGCGGCCGGCAACTCCAGCGCCAACGCCTGCAACTCCTCGCCGGCCCGGACCCCCGCCGCGATCACGGTGGGCGCCACGACGAGCACCGACGCGCGCGCGTCGTACTCGAACTACGGCACCTGCGTGGACATCTTCGCGCCCGGCTCGTCGATCACCTCGGCCTGGTACACGAGCAACACCGCGAGCAACACGATCAGCGGTACCTCGATGGCCTCGCCGCACGTGGCCGGCGCGGCGGCGCTGGTGCTCGGGGCCAACCCGGGCTGGACGCCGCAGCAGGTCCGCGACTACCTGGTCAACAACGCCACCACCGGCGTGGTGGGCAGCCCCGGCAGCGGCTCGCCCAACCGCCTGCTCTTCGTGGTGAACTGACCCCCGCCCGACGCGGGGTGACGACCGGGGCCTCCGGGTGCGACGGGAGCTGATGACGCTCCGCCCACCCGGGGGCCTCCCGGTCGCTCAGTGGGCGGCGCCGAGCTGCAGCGCGGCCACCCCGGCGATGACCAGCACCAGGCCGACGACCTGGACCCAGGTCAGCGCCTCGTCGAGGAAGAGCACGCCGACGAGCGCGACCAGGGCCACCCCCACGGCCGACCAGATCCCGTACGCGACCCCCACCGCCAGGCCGCGCTTGAGCACCTGGGAGAGCAGGGCGAACGCGGCGAGGTAACCGATCACCACGACCACCGACGGCAGCGGCCGGGTGAACCCCGCCGAGAGCCGCAGGCAGATGGTGGCCGTCACCTCGGTGAGGATCGCGCCCGCCAACAGCAACCAGACCATGCCCTGCCCTCCGCCGAAGCCCCTGTCCAGCGACCTGATTGAACCAAGGAGCGCGACAATGAACTTCCGCAGCCCTCGCGGCCGGCGCCGGCGTGCGGGCGCGCTGGCCGTCGCCGTCGTGGCCCCGCTGGCGCTCGCCGCCCCGGCCGCCGCCGCGCCCGCCGGCGCCATCCGGTACGTGGGCAGCGCCACCGCCGTCGCCGGCAGCTACGTCGTCGTACTGCGCGACAGGACGGCCGGAGCCGTACCGCGCGACGGGGCCACCGTGACCGTGCCGCGTGACGGGGCGACCGGGGCTGCCGCCGCGTCCGCCCAGGTGGCGGGCACCGCGGGAAACCTGACCCGCCGGTACGGGGGCACCGTGACCCGGGTCTACGGGGCGGCGCTGCGCGGCTTCGCGATCCGGACCAGCGAGGCGTCCGCCCGCCAGTTGGCCGCTGACCCGGCGGTCGCGTGGGTCGAACAGGACCGGACGGTCTTCGCGGCCGGTGTCCAGCCGAACCCGCCCTCCTGGGGGCTGGACCGCCTCGACCAGCGCCGATTGCCGCTGGACTCGTCCTTCGCCTTCCCGAACACCGCCGCCTCCGTACGTGCGTACGTGGTCGACACCGGTATCCGCCTCAGCCACGCCGACTTCGGCGGGCGGGCGACCAGCGGCTTCGACGCGGTGGACGGCGGCTCCGCCGACGACTGCAACGGTCACGGCACGCACGTGGCCGGCATCCTCGGCGGGACCGCGCACGGGGTCGCCAAGCGGGTACGACTCGTCGCCGTACGGGTGCTGAACTGCGCCGGCAGCGGCAGCACCGCGGGCGTCATCGCGGGCGTCGACTGGGTGACCGCCAACGCGGTGCGGCCCGCGGTGGCGAACCTGAGCCTCGGCGGCGCGATCAGCGCGGCCCTGGAGAGCGCGGTGGCCAACTCGATCGCCTCGGGCGTCGGCTACACCGTCGCGGCCGGCAACTCGAACACCGACGCGTGCGGCTTCTCGCCCGGCCGGATCCCGGCCGCGATCACGGTCGCCAGCACCGACGCCACCGACACCCGGGCCTCGTCGTCGAACACGGGAACCTGCCTGGACCTCTTCGCGCCCGGCCGGCTGATCACCTCGGCCTGGCACACCGGCGACACGGCGACCAACACGATCAGCGGCTCGTCCATGGCCTCGGCACACGCGGCCGGGGCCGCCGCCGTGGTGCTCCAGGCGCACCCGACCTGGACCCCGCGCCAGGTCCGCGACCACCTGGTGGCCAACGCGACCCCGGGCGTGGTGACCGACCCCGGTCCCGGCTCGCCCAACCTGCTGCTTCACCTGGTCGAATAGCCGGATCCGAACCCGCCCTCGTCGAGCCGCCGATGCCGTCGGTGCACCGTGGCCGGGCCGGCGGCTTGCGGCTTCCGTCGCGTCAGCCAATACGGTGCGGCACATGGGCCAACGACGCTGGAAGATCGGTGAGCTCGCCGCCGCGACCGGGCTGACGGTACGGGCGCTGCGGCACTTCGACGACATCGGGCTGCTGTGCCCTGCGGGGCGCTCGCCCGCCGGGCACCGCTGGTACACCGATGACGACGTGCGGCGGTTGTACCGGATCGTGGCGCTGCGTCAGCTCGGGATACCACTCAGCGAGATCGTCCAGTCGTTGGACGGTGACGTCGGCACGTTCGAGGCGGTGGTGCGGGCGCAGCTCGCTCACGTCGACCAGCACCTTCGTTGGCAACGGCAGCTGCGGTACCGGCTGGGCGCGCTGCTGCGCGCGGTCGAGCAGAGCGCGGAACCGGCAATCGACGAGCTTCTCGAAGCGATGGAGAACATGATGGATCGGAGCCACTTCACCCCCAACCAGTTGGCGCGTGCGAAGCAGCGACACCAGGAGCCCGGGTTCGCTCGGCGGTTCGCCGAGTGGCAGGTCCGCTGCGCGGCTCTCGCCGAGCAGCTTCGGGTCCACCTGGCCGAGGGGACGGACCCGGCCGATCCTGCGGTACAGGCACTCGCGACGCGGTGGCAGACGCTGATGGACGAGCTGACCGAAGGTGACCGAGCCACGCTGTCGTCCGTGTACGCGAGGATCGAGGCCAAGGGAGCGGAAGCCGCCACCCGGGGCGCGCTCCCCGGCGAGGTCTGGGACTATCTGCGACTGGCGCTCGTCGTCGGCTACGGCAGCTGAGGCGCCGCGGTCGGACGCCCACCTGAGCACGGACGTTCCGGCGTCGATGACCGGAGATATCGCTTGCCGGCGGGACCCGGACGTGCCAGCGTTCTCGCGACACTTGATCTCGTTGGAGGGGCCCGACTCATGCAGCAGCCTTCCGCGCCGTCGATCCGGGAGCTGAGCCTGGTCGAGCCGGGCGCCGGCCCGTACGGCGTCACGGCCGGCCCGGACGGCGCGCTCTGGCTCACCCTGGTCCACGCCGGCGAGATCGCCCGACTCACCGTCGACGGCCAACTGGACCGCTACCGGTTGGACGACGCCGCGAGCGGGCCCATGGTGATCACCACCGGTCCGGACGGGGCGCTCTGGTTCACCCGCCGGGACCACCACGTCGGTCGGATCGCCACCGACGGCACGGCGACCGCGTTCGCGCTCCCGTCGCCCGATGCCGGCCCGTACGGCGTCACGGCCGGCCCGGACGGCGCGCTGTGGTTCACCGAGATGAACACCGACCGGATCGGGCGGATCACCACCGACGGCGAGGTCACGGAGTACCCGCTCCCCACCCGGGGCGGCTTCCCCTCGGTGATCACCGCGGGTCCGGACGGCGCCCTCTGGTTCACCCTCAACCAGGCGAACGCCATCGGCCGGCTCTCGCTCGACGGCGAGGCGACGCTTCACCCGATCCCCACCGAGGCCGCCGGGCCCGTCGGGCTCACCCGGGGTACCGACGGCGCGCTCTGGTTCGTCGAGATCGGCGCGGGTCAACTCGGCCGGATCACGCCGGACGGCCGGATCGACGAGTTCCCGCTGCCCGACCGCGCCGCGCGTCCGCACGCCATCGTCGCCGGTCTCGGGGACGGGTGCTGGTTCACCGAGTGGGGCGCCAACCGGATCGGGCACGTGAGCCCCGCGGGCGAGATCCGGGACTGGGAGCTGCCGAGCCCGGCGTCGGAGCCGCACGGCATCGCGGCCGGGCCGGACGGCGCGCTCTGGGTGGCCCTGGAGACGGGCGCCGTGGCCCGCGTGGCGCCCTGACCCCACCGACCCGGCCCGCCCGCCCACCTGCCGGCCCGCCCACCCGCCGGCCCGCGCGCCCGTCCGCCTGTCGCTCCGCCCACCGGCGGTCACTGGTAGCGGCTCGCGCCCAGCGACCAGTCGTAGGTGCCCCGGATCCAGCACCGGCGGGCGGCCGCGAACCGGGTGACGTCCGGATCGCCCTCGGCGAGCACGGCCGTCTCCAGCCGGTCGTACGCGGCCAGTGCGGTGTTGAACCGCCGGACCGCCTCGGCCAGGGCGGCGTACTCGTCCTGTCCCGCCTCGCGGGCGATGGTCAACACGAGGTTGTGCCCGTCGGTTTCGAGCCGACGCTCCTTGTCGTAGGAGAAGACGTCGTTGCACCAGCAGACCAGGTCGGCGGCGAGCGCCTCCAGTTCGGACAACCGCGGATCGGCCAGCCGGGGCGCGTCGGGCTCCGCCCCGTGCCCGATGTCGGTGAGGGTGAAGCTCGGGTACACGGCGCCGGTGTGCCGGCGGTACTGGACGTACTCGGAGATGCCCGGCACCCGGTGGTGCTTGCGGTTCGCGGCCTCCCAGAGCAGCGCGAGCAGGTACTCGCGCACCTGCCGGGTGAAGCGGAGCAGCAGGACGGGCCGGTGCTGGTCGCGGACGCGGCGGCAGAGGTCGTGCAGGGCGGTGCCGGTCGGTCCGGTGGCGTCGAGCAGCTCGGCGGGGACCGGCCCGCCGAGCCGCTCCAACACCTGTAGCAGCCGGGCCACCACCGGTGCCAGCCGGCCGGGGTCGGCACCGAGCCCGTCGTCGTCGCAGCTGTCGTCGAACGAGAAGAGCCAGGTGATCAGGTCGGTCAGCAGGGCGAGCTGCTCCGGCCCGGCGTCCGGGCAGGCCCGCCCGGCCAGGTCGCCGGCGTTCGCCCGGTCCAGCCGCTGCGCGGCGTCCGATGTGGAGACCAGCCCGAGCTCCATCGCCCACTCGGCGGACCGCTGGCCGACCGCACCGGCCCGCTCGTTAACCCGCGCCGGGTACGGCGGTTCGGCGAGCGCGCCGGTGACGAATCTCCGCATGTTGCCTCCTGTCGCGCGATCTTCCGACGCCGGGCAGACGGATCGGGATGCCGTGGTGACGGCAGGTGCGCCGAGGATCCCCTGTGGACGGTGCGGACCGGACGGGCGGTCCGTGGCTACCGGTTCGTGGGACACCGCCGTGTGCTGGTTCGCCGCCGGCGCATCTGGCAATCCCGCCCGTGACCTCCCCGCGGTCAGGTCTCGCTGTCGATGGTTAGCCAAGCTGGGCCGGAGGCCGCGGGCCGACGTCGCCGGACGGCATCCGGAGGGAGCGAGCGATGCGGACGTAGCGTACGGCGCGAAGCGTATCCAAAGTAGGCTATGTCCGTAACGGCGTGCTGCGTTCCTGCGACGGTCGGTGTCCCCGCTGCGCCGATCGGCGCCAGCGGCGGGTCGGACCCTCCGGCCCGGCGCTCAGAAGCCGAGCCGGGCGGTGCGCAGCCGCTCGGCCAGCGCGGGGGAGCCGACGAGCTGCACCCGGGCCACGCGCTGCCGTCCGAACAGGAAGAGTGCCAGCTCGCCGGGCGCGCCGACGAGCCGGGCGACCTCGCCCCGGCTGCCGGCGGAGAACTCGCCGTACCCGGGTGACTGGACGAGCAGCCGCCCCGGCACGCGGCGCAGGCTCATCCGGGCGAGCGGCCCGACCTGCCGCCAGAGCGCGGCCTGCAGCTCGGCCGGCAGCTGCCGGGGCTGCCAGTCCGGCTGGGCCCGGCGCAGGTCCTCGTGGTGGATGTAGAACTCCATGGTGTTGGTCAGCTCGTCCACCAGCCGGTTGCTGACCGGGCTCCACCACGGCGGCCGGCGGACCTGGTCGACCAGTTCGGGGTACGGCCGGCGCGTCGCGGCCAGCCGGATCCGCTCCCCGTAGTCGCGCAGCGGTGGCAGGATCACCCCGGCCCCGGCGTCCGGGCGCCGGTCCCTGATCACCAGGTGCGCGGCGAGGTCGCGGGCCACCCAGCCCTCGTCGATGGTCGGCGCGTCCGGGCCGAGGGCGAGCAGGAGGTCGGCGAGCGACTCGCGCTCCGAACGTGCGTACCGGGCCATGAGCCCGATCCTAAGCGCGTTTTCCCGGGCCCGTCGGGCGGGCGGGCGCGGGTCCCGGTGCCCCTGGCGCGTCGGCGGGGCATGTGACACCCGACATAATCATTAAGAGGTCGTCACAAGCAGTCGGTTCGGTAAGGATTAGGTGGAGAACTGACGCTTACCGCGGGGGAACTGTGGCGACGACCAAGACAAGCCGGGATGTGCTCGGCAGGGGACTGTGGGTGCTCGGCCGGGCGATCCGGGAACAACCCCGGATCTTCACCTTCGCGGTCACCGGGAGCGTGCTCTTCGGCCTCTTGATCGTGGTCAACGCGTACGTGGTGGGCGCCGTCGTCGGCCGGGTGGCGGTACCGGCCATCACCTCGGGGCACGCCGCGTTCGGTGTGGTCGCGCTCAGCGCCGCCGCGCTGCTCGGGATCAGCCTGCTCCGGGTGGTCGGGGTCTTCGGCCGGCGGCTCGGCGCGGGTTACATGCAGTTCCGCCTCCAGGCCGCGTACCGCCGCCGGGTGACCCGCCGCTACCTGGAGCTGCCCCTGTCCTGGCACCACCGGCACGCCACCGGGACCCTGCTCTCCAACGCCAACTCCGACGTGGAGGCGGCCTGGTTCCCGATCGCGCCGCTGCCCTTCGCGGTCGGTACCGTGGTGATGCTGGCCGGCGCGATCATCTCGCTCTTCGCCACGGACTGGGTACTCGCCCTGGTCGGCTGCACGATCTTCCCCGGGCTCTTCGCCCTCAACGTGGTCTACTCCCGGCGAATGGCGCCGCGCCAGGCCCGCGCCCAGCGGCTGCGCGCCGAGGTCAGCGCCATCGCGCACGAGAGCTTCGACGGCGCCCTGGTGATCAAGACGATGGGCCGGGAGGCGCAGGAGACCGAGCGGTTCGCCGCCCGCGCCCACGAGCTGCGCGACGCGCTGATCTCCGTCGGCCGGCTGCGCGGCTTCTTCGACCCGATGCTGGACACGCTGCCGAGCATCGGCACCCTGGCCGTCCTGATCGTCGGGGCGCTGCGCCTGCGCCAGGGCGCCGTCTCGGTCACCGAGGTGGTCAGCGTGGCGTTCCTCTTCACCGTGCTGGCCTTCCCGGTCCGCGCGGTCGGCTGGGTCCTGGCCGAGCTGCCGCGCAGCGTCGCCGGCTGGGACCGGGTGCAGCGGGTGCTGACCGCCACCGGTGAGATGCCGTACGGCGAGACCGAGCTCGACGCGCGCGGCGGCGCCCCGGCCACGCTCACCTTCGACCGGGTCGGCTTCACCTACGAGTCGGCCGACCCGGAGGTCACCAACGCCCCGGTGCTGCACGACATCTCGTTCACCGTCCCGGCCGGCCGCACCGTCGCCCTGGTCGGCCCGACCGGCTCCGGCAAGTCCACCATCGCGGCGCTGGCGGTACGGCTGGTGGACCCCGACTCCGGTACCGTCAGCCTGGACGGGGTGGACCTGCGCACGCTCACCGCCGGCTCGCTGGCGCGTACCGCCGCGCTGGTGGCGCAGGTGCCGTTCGTCTTCGACGACACCATCCGCGCCAACATCACCCTCGACCGGGCCGGGATCGACGACGACGACGCCTGGGCCGCGCTGCGGCTCGCCGAGGCCGCCGGCTTCGTGGCGGCGCTGCCCGACGGGCTCGGCACCGCCGTCGGCGAGCGGGGCACCTCCCTCTCCGGCGGCCAGCGGCAGCGGCTCACGCTGGCCCGGGCGCTGGCCGGCCGTCCCCGGCTGCTGGTGCTCGACGACGCGACCAGCGCGGTCGACCCCCGGGTCGAGGCGGCGATCCTCGCCGGGCTGCGCGGGCGGCCGGGCGGTGCCGAGCCGGGCGGTGCCGAGCCGGGCGGCGGCACGTCGATCCTGGTGGTGGCGTACCGGCGGGCCACCATCGCGCTCGCCGACGAGGTGGTCTACGTCGAACAGGGCCGGGTGGTCGCCCGGGGCACCCACGCCGAGCTGCTGGCGAGCACGCCGGGCTACGCCGACCTGGTCACCGCGTACGAGAAGGCCGAGGCCGACCGGGAACGCGACCTGGGGTACGAGCGGGTCGAGCCGGCCGGCCGGGCGCCGGGGGAGCCGGAGAGCGGGCCGGGCGTACGCCGGGCCGTGGAGCGGGAACTAGAGGCCGAGCGGGACCTGGCCGTGGAGAACGAAGAGGTGCAGACCGCGTGAGCGCCGCAGTGGAGACGTCCGAAGCCGCCGAGGGGACCTGGCGCACGCTGCGCCGCGGCCTGGCGCTCTCGCCCGAACTGCGTACCGGCCTGGCCGGCACGCTGGGGCTGGCCCTGGTGTCGATGATCGGCCGGGCCGCCGTACCGGTCGCCGTCCAGCAGGGCATCGACCACGGCCTGACCGTGCCCGGCGGCCCGGACCTCGGCGTGGTCGGCGGCGTGGTGGCGTTCACCGCCGCGGTGCTGGTGGTGACCACCCTCTGCGGGTACCTGATGATGCGGCGGCTCTTCACGGTCAGCGAGACCGCGCTGGCCGGTGTGCGCGTCCGCGCGTTCCGGCACGTGCACGACCTGTCGATGCTGCACCAGCAGTCGGAGCGGCGCGGCTCCCTGGTCTCCCGGGTGACCAGCGACGTCGACCAGATCACCCAGTTCCTCCAGTGGGGCGGGGTGATCCTGCTGGTGAACCTGGGCCAGCTGGCCGTCACCACCGTCGTGATGGCCGTCTACTCCTGGCAGCTCACCCTGGTGGTCTTCGCGGCGTTCGCGCCCGCCATCGTGGTGATCCGGCTGCTCCAGCGCCGGCTCGCCGGTGCGTACGCGACGGTGCGGCGCCGGATGGGCGCCCTGCTCGGCACGATCGCCGAGAGCGTCGTCGGGGCTCCGGTGATCCGGGCGTACGGGGTCTCGGCCCGGACGGCGGCCCGCCTCGACGAGGCCATCGAGGCGCAGCGCAGCGCCCAGCAGCGCTCGATCCTGATCAGCGTCTTCGGCTCCGCCACCGGGGAACTCGCCGCCGGCCTGGCGCTGGCCTGCGTGGTCGGGATCGGTGTCTGGCTCGGCGTCGGCGGCGAACTGACGGTGGGGCAGCTCACCGCGTTCGTCTTCCTGGTCTCGCTCTTCATCCAGCCCGTGCAGATCGCCACCGAGGTGCTGAACGAGGCACAGAACGCGATCGCCGGCTGGCGCCGGGTGCTCGACGTACTGGACCTGGCCCCGGACGTGGCGGACCCGGGCGAGCAGGGCGTCGACCTGCCGGCCGGCCCGCTGGACGTGCGCTTCACCCACGTCGACTTCGCCTATCCGGGCGGCCCCCGGGTGCTGGCGGACGTCACCGTCGACATCCCGGCCAAGAGCCGGATCGCGGTGGTGGGGGAGACCGGCAGCGGCAAGACCACCTTCGCCAAGCTGCTCACCCGGCTGATGGACCCGACCGCCGGAACGGTGCTGCTCTCCGGCGTACCGCTGGAGCGGGTCCGCTTCGCCTCGCTGCGCTCCCGGGTGGTGATGGTGCCGCAGGACGGCTTCATGTTCGACTCGACGGTGGCGGAGAACGTCCGGTTCGGGCGGCCGGGGATGACCGACGAGGAGCTGGAGCACGCCTTCGTCGAACTCGGCCTGGCCGACTGGGTGGCCGGGCTGCCGCAGGGACTGCGTACCCCGGTCGGGGAGCGCGGCGAGGCGCTGAGCGTGGGGGAGCGGCAGCTGGTCGCGCTGGCCCGGGCGTACGTGGCCGACCCCGACCTGCTCCTGCTCGACGAGGCGACCAGCGCGGTCGACCCGGCCACCGAGGTGCGCCTGCAACGCACCCTGGACGCGGTGACCCGGGGCCGGACCACGGTGGCGATCGCGCACCGGCTCTCGACCGCGCAGGCCGCCGACGAGGTGATCGTGGTGGACAAGGGCCGGATCGTGCAGCGCGGCCCGCACGACGAGCTGGTCCGCGACCCGTCCTCCGTCTACGGCCTGCTCTACGCCTCCTGGCTGGAGCAGACCCGCTGACCGCGCGGGCCGGCCGCCGGGGCTCGCCCCGGCGGATCGCCGTGTTCCGGCCGCACGGGCCGCCGCGGTTTGGTTCACTGGGCAGGACGCCGACATTCCGGTCAGTGCGGACGGTTCACCCGCGAGTGGCCGCGGCGCGGGGCGGGGCTCATCGATGACGGAAACGGGCGCGGGCCGGCTGCTGCGCAACCCGGAGGCACCAGCGCGGGCGACCCTGCTGGAACTGCTCTACGACGTCGTCTACGTCGCCGCGCTCGCCCTGCTCTCGATGCGCCTGGCCGGCCAGGTGACCCTGCCGGGCGCGGTCCACTCGTTGCTGCTGCTCATGGCCATCTGGTGGACCTGGTCGGTGACCACCATCCTGACCGACTTCTACGATCCCGGACGTCCCTTCATCCAACTGGTCGTCGGCACCACGATGGTCGGGGTCGTACTGATGACGGCCGCGCTGCCGACCGCCTTCGACGGTCACGGGGTGCTCTTCGCCTCCGCGTACGTGGCCATCCACTTCGTACGCGGGATCCTGCTGGTCAGCGCGTTGCGCGGGCACGAGGCCCAGGCCCGTGCGGCCCGGTTCCTCTTCTGGTTCATGGTCTCGGGGGTGGCCTGGATCGGCGGTGGTCTCGCCGGCGGGACGGCGCGGGCCTGGCTCTGGGCGCTCGCCCTGCTGATCGACTACGTCTCCAGCGGCCTCCGCTACCCGACGCCGTTCATCGGCCGGGTGCCGCTGGCCCAGTACGACAAGGGCAGCGAGCACCTCGGCGAGCGGTACCAGCAGTTCGTCATCCTGGCGTTGGGCGACATGGTGCTGGTCCCGACGCTGCGGCTGCGCGACAGCGGGTTCGCCGGGGCGCGGATCGTCGCGTTCCTGGCGGCGTTCGCCACCACCCTGCTGCTCTGGCAGATCTACGTCTACCGGGCGGGCGCCTTCCTGCGGACGGCGATCACCCGGTCGCCGGCGCGGGCCACCCGCTGGGCGGCCTACACCCACCTGATCATGGTGGCCGGGATCGTCGCCACCGCGGCCGGCTTCGAGGTCGTCCTGAAGACCCCCACCGTGACGACCGCGACCGGCTGGATCGGCCTGATCATGGGCGGGCCCGCGCTCTTCCTGGTCGGCCGGATGACCTTCGAGTACGAGGTCTTCGGCCGCGTCCCGTGGTCCCGGCTCGGCTGGCTGGTGGTGCTGGTCGGTGTGGGGCCGCTGATGGTGCTGGTGCCGTCGGTGGCGGTCACGGTGATCACCGCCCTGATCCTGCTCGGCATCGCCATCTCCGACGTGGTGGTACACGACCTGGCGGGGCGGTGGCGGCGGCGCCAGCGGTCCCGGCAGCGGCCGGAGGCCGGCTCCGGCCGGCCCAAACGGGTACGGCCGCAGGGCGACGGCGGGCGCCGGGGCGCGGCCGGCGGACCGACGAAGCCCGAGGGCCCCTAGTCGCCGATCTTGGAGCTGTGGTGGGCGGTGTCGGGGAGGGCGCCGGTGAGGTAGCGCTGCACGGTCGGGCCGACCGTCGCCACCACCGTCTCCGCCGGCGCGGAGGCCAACGGCTCCAGCCGCAGCACGTACCGCGCCATCGCCAGCCCGAGCAGCTGCGAGGCGACCAGCGAGGTACGCAGCGGCGCCTCGTCGGGCGGCAGCTCCAGCTGGCTCATCGCCCGCCGCAGTATCTGGGTGACCAGGAACTCGCGCATCAGCCGGGCGGTCCACTCGTTGCTGACCGCCGAGCGCAGCAGCGCCACGCCCGCGGTGCCGAACGGCGAGTCCCAGACGCCGAGGAAGAGCCGGATCAGTCGTTCGCCGACCCGGTCGGGCCCCTCGGCGAAGACCTGCGGCAGCATCTCCCGGGGGTCGAACGGTGCGTCGATGGTGGCGAGGAAGAGCTGGTCCTTCGTGCCGAAGTAGTGGTGGACCAGCGCCGGGTCCACCCCGGCGCCGGTCGCTATCGAGCGGATCGAGGCGCCGTCGAAGCCCCGTTCGGCGAACGCCTCCCGGGCCGCCGCGAGGATCGCCTCCCTGGTGTCGGGGTTGCCGGGGCGCCGTCCGCTCCGTCGTGCCATCGCCGTCCTTCGTCTCGCTGTTCCGCCCCGGCCGGGGCCGTGTTCCAGCCGGTGCGTCGCCCTCGGCCGGTGCCTCACCCGGTGCGTCGCCCTCGGCCGGTGCCTCAGCCGGTGCGCCGTCCTCAGCCGGCTCAGCCGGTGCGCCGCCGCAGGGTGGCCGCGGCGAGCACGAGGGCCACCACCACCGCCCCGGCGACCACGGCGAGGTCCCGCCACATCAGCCCGGTCGGCTCCGGATGCGCCCCGACCTCCTGCAGCGCCTCGACCGCGTACGACAGCGGCAGCACGTCGCTGACCACCCGCAGCCAGTCCGCCATCTGGTCGCGCGCCACGAAGAGGCCGCAGAGCAGGATCTGCGGGACCACCACGACCGGCATGAACTGTACGGCCTGGAACTCGGTCCGGGCGAAGGCACTGCAGAAGAGCCCGAGCGCCACGCCCAGGACCGCGTTGACCACGGCGATCACGATCACCAGTCCGGTGCTGCCCGCCGTCTCCAGCCCGAAGAGCAGGTACGCGACCGTCGCCGCCACGGCGGCCTGGACCGCCGCCGCGAGGCCGAACGCGATGCCGTACCCGAAGAGGAGGTCGAGCCGGCTCAGCGGGGTGGTCAGCAGCCGCTCCAGGGTGCCGGTGGTCCGCTCGCGGAGCATGGCGATGCTCGTCACCAGGAACATCACCACGAACGGGAAGACGCCGAGCATGACCAGTGCCACCCGGTCGAAGGGGTTCGGCTGCCCGGGCGGGGTCGGCAGGTCGGCGAACATGAAGTAGAGCAGGGTCAGCAGCAGGGCCGGCACCACCACCAGCAGGGCGACGGTACGCCGGTCGTGGCGGAGCTGGCGCAGGATGCGGCCGGTGGTGGCCGCCAGGATCCGCGGGTTCATCGGGCCGCCCTCCCGGCCGAGGCGCCGGCGCCGGCCGGGCCGCCGGCGGTCGCCGCCGCCTCCCGGTCCCGGATCAGCCGCAGGAACGCCTGCTCCAGGTCGTCCGTGCCGGCCGCGGCGCGTACCGCGGCCGGGGTGTCGTCGGCGATCAGCCGGCCCTCGCGGATCAGCAGCAGCCGGTCGCAGCGGCCCGCCTCGTCCATCACGTGACTGGAGACGACCAGGGTGGTGCCGGCCGCGGCCATCGCGTGGAACTTCTCCCACAGGTCGGCCCGGAGCACCGGATCCTGCCCGACCGTCGGCTCGTCGAGGATGACCAGCTCGGGCCGGCCGATGATGGCGCAGGCCAGCGACGCCCGGCTGCGCTGGCCGCCGGAGAGGGTACCGACGAGTTGCCCGGCCGCGTCCGCGAGCCCGACGTCGGCCACCGCCCGGTCGGCCTCGGCGGCGCGTAGGCCGTACAGCGCCGCGAAGTAGCGGGCGTTCTCCCGCACGGTGAGGTCGGCGTAGACGCTGGGCGACTGGGTGAGGTAGCCGAGCTTGCGCCGCAGCGGCGCGGAGCCGGCGGGCGCGCCGAGCACGGTGACCGTGCCGCCGGCGACGGTCTGCACGCCCACGATGGCGCGCATCAGGGTGGTCTTGCCGCTGCCGCTGGGGCCCAGCAGCCCGGTGACCGTGCCGCTGGGGATGTCGCAGCTGATGCCGTGCAGCACCCGGCGCCGGCCGCGCTCGACGACGAGGTCGCGGACCTCGATCGCGGTGTCCATGTGCCCTCCCGGAGGAAATTCATCGCCTGATGAACTCAACGCTAGATGAAATCTTGCCGGCGGGCAACGGGGACGTGACGGTAGGTGCCGCGGGACGGCGGGTGTCCGGTCCTGACGGGACAGCGGGTGTCGGCGGGTGGCCGTGGGACGGCGGGTATCGGCGATCGTGGATGGCGATTGACAGCGACCCGGCCCGGGCTGCCACTCTCGTAGGGTGGATACGCGCCTGGACGAAATGACATGGACCGTGGGCGAGGCCGCCGAGCGGGTCGGCCTCACCGCCTACACGCTGCGCTGGTACGAGCAGGAGGGGCTGGTCTCGCCGGTCGGACGCGACTCGGCCGGCCGGCGGCGGTACACCCAGCAGGACCTCGACTGGCTGGTACTGCTCACCCGGCTGCGCCGCACCGGAATGCCGGTGCGCGACATGCGCCGCTACGCGGAGTTCGCCCGCCAGGGCGATCACACCCTCCGTGCCCGGATCGCGCTCTTCGAGGAGCACCGGGCCCGGGTCCTGGCCCGGATGGCCGAGCTGGAGCAGGACCTGGCGGTGCTCGACTACAAGATCACGGCGTACGCGAAGCGCGCGGCCGAGCGGCCGTGAGGATCGAGGCCGGGCGGCCACGGCCGCGCCGGCCGGCCCGCCCGCCCCGCGTGACGCGTTCCGCACCGGGGGCCTTTCCGCTTCCCGGGCCGCGTGCGGAACAATCGAGCACTGTGTCCGCACCCGACCTGACCGCAGCCGGCCCGGCCGCCGCGCCCGTACCCGGCCCGGCCCGGCCCTCCGCGCTCGATCCGCAGCTCGCCGCCCGGCTCCGCCGTACCGCGGACGGCCTGGTCGCCGCGGTGGTCCGCCAGCACGACTCGGGCGAGGTGCTGATGGTCGCCTGGATGGACGACGAGGCGCTGCACCGCACCCTGACCACGGGCCGGGCCACCTACTGGTCGCGCAGCCGGCAGGAGTACTGGGTCAAGGGCGCCACCTCCGGGCACCACCAGTACGTCCGGTCGGTCGCCCTGGACTGCGACGGGGACGCGGTGCTCGTCAGCGTCGACCAGGTCGGGCCGGCCTGCCACACCGGCCGGCGGAGCTGCTTCTCGGAGGAGCTGCCGGTCACCGGTCGGCTGGAGCGGCCGGAGGAGACGGCCGCGCACGGAGGAAGTGGGGAGACGGCATGACCACGGGCGCGGTCAGCCCCGACGAGGCAGGCTTCCGCGAGCTGGCCGACCGGCACCGGGTGGTACCGGTCACCCGACGCCTGCTCGCCGACGGGGAGACCCCGGTCGGCGTCTACCGCAAGCTCGCCGGCGGGCCCGGCACCTTCCTGCTCGAATCCGCGGAACAGGGCGCCGGCCCTGCCGGCATCGCCTGGTCGCGGTACTCCTTCGTGGGGGTGCGCAGCAGCGCCACCCTGGTCGAGCGGGACGGCACCGCCCACTGGCTCGGCGAACCGCCGGCCGGGCTGCCGCACACCGGCGACCCGGTCGAGGTGCTGCGGGCCACCGTGGCGGCCCTCGCCGGCCCGGCCGGCGGCGGGCTCGGCGGAAGCGCGCCGCCGCTGACCGGCGGCATGGTCGGCTACCTCGGCTACGACCTGGTCCGCCGGTTCGAGCGGCTGCCCGAGCTGACCGAGGACGACCTCGGCGTGCCCGAGCTCGGCATGATGCTCGCCACCGACCTGGTCGTCCTCGACCACTTCGAGGGCTCGGCGATCCTGGTCGCGAACGCGGTCCTGCCGCCGCCGGACGAGCCGGACCGCGACGCCCGGGTGCGCGCCGCGTACCACCAGGCCGTCGGCCGGCTCGACGCGATGACCACCGCGCTCTCCCGCCCGAACCCGCCGATGGTCTCGACGTTCGACCGCTCCCCGCTCGGCGAGGTCGTCAGCCGTACCCCGGAGGGGGAGTACCCGAAGGCGGTCGAGTCGGCCAAGGAGGCGATCCGGGCCGGCGAGTGCTTCCAGATCGTGCTCTCCCAGCGGTTCGAGCGGCCGACCACGGCCGATCCGCTCGACGTCTACCGGGTGCTGCGCACCACCAACCCCAGCCCCTACATGTACCTGCTGCGCTTCGACGGGTTCGACATCGTCGGTTCCTCGCCCGAGGCGCACCTCAAGGTCACCAGCACGGCGCGGGGGGAGCGGCGGGCCATGCTGCATCCCATCGCCGGTACCCGCCCCCGCGGCGGCACCCCGGCCGAGGACGCCCGGCTCGCCGCCGAGCTGATCGCCGACCCGAAGGAGCGCGCCGAGCACGTGATGCTGGTCGACCTCGGCCGCAACGACCTGGGCCGGGTCTGCCGCCCGGGCACGGTCGAGGTGCCGCAGTTCGCCATGATCGAGCGCTACAGCCACGTCATGCACATCGTCTCGACGGTGGTCGGCACGCTGCGCGAGGACCGCACCGCCTTCGACGCCCTGGCCGCCACGTTCCCGGCCGGCACCCTCTCCGGCGCGCCGAAGGTACGCGCCATGGAGATCATCGAGGAGCTGGAGCCGACCCGGCGCGGCCCGTACGGCGGGACCGTCGGGTACTTCGGCTTCGCGGGAGACATGGACATGGCCATCGCGATCCGTACCGCCCTGATCCGTCCCGGCCGGGCCTACGTGCAGGCCGGGGCCGGCATCGTCGCCGACTCCGACCCCGCCGCCGAGGACCGGGAGACCCGCAGCAAGGCGGCGGCGGTACTCGCCGCGATCGCGGCGGCCGAGACACTGCGGGCCGCCCGATGACCGCCGGCGGCGCCGTGGCCGCGGGCGTGCCGGGGTCGGACGCGCGCCGTACCGCCCGCCGGGCGCTGACGTACGCCGTGCTCTGCTGCCTCGCCGGGGCCGCCCTGGCGCTCTACGCCGCGACCCGGGTCTGGCTGGTCGAGCTGACCGAGCGCCCGGCGCCGCTGCCGGTCCTGCGCGACGCCCGTACCGGCGGGGAACTGCTGCCCTGGCTGCCCGCGCTGGCGCTGGTGGGGCTGGCCGGCGGCGGGGCCGTGCTGGCCACCCGGGCCACCGCCCGCCGGCTGGTCGGCCTGCTCCTGCTGCTGGTGGCGCTCGGCGTCGCCGCCGGCGGGGCGTACGGCGTGCTGGCGCTGGACCGGGGCGACGGGAGCGCCGCCTGGCCGCTGCTCTGCGCGCTCGGCGGGCTCGTGGCGACCGCGGGCGCCGCCCTGACCGCCGTACGGGGACAGCGCTGGCCGACGATGGGCGCGCGCTACGAGCGCCCCGCGACGTCGGCGGCGGCGCCCCGACCGGCCGAGGGCGCGTCGGCGGGGCGCGACACGCGGCTCGACGCCCGGCGGACGGTGGCCGCCTGGGACGCGCTGGACCGGGGCGAGGACCCCACGGTCGGCGACCCGGAGCCGTAACGGGAGCCGTCCCGCGCGCCGGAGCGGGCGGCGCGGGCGCTGGGACGCCGCGCGGCGGGTCAGGCCGTGGCGGCCGCCGGAGCCGGGGCGCCGGCCGACGGCGTGCCGGTCGCAGCCGGGGCCGGCGCGGTGCCGGTCGCGGGCACGGCCGGGATCGACGACTCGGTGGTGGGACGGGCCGGCTCGCTGACGAGCGAGGCGACCAGCCGCCGGATCTCCTCCCGCTGCCGGGCGCGGTCCCGGTCCGCGCAGACCGCCTCCCAGGCGTTGCCCCGGGCGGTGCGGATCCGGGCGTCGCCGACGACCGCCCGCTCCACCGTGTGGACGACGCCGACGGCCATGGAGGCGACCGCCCGGGAGATGGTGGTGAGATCGATGGTCGAGCCGCGCTCGGTAACGCTCATGGTCATCCCCGCCTGAGAAGGTCGATCCGGCTGCTCCGCGCGGTGCGCCCGGCCGGCGCGTCGCCGGCCACGGTTCGCGGCCCCGGCCGCGAGACCCGTCGCCGGCGGAGGCTCCGCCGACCAGTCTGCCCGATGCCGATGGTGCCTAGTGGGTGTTTCACGCCGGTGACTCCCGCGTCAACTGGACGGTTCGGGGCGTCGGACGCTCACTCCCGCAGCCCTCATCAGGCAACACGCCGTCCGCGCCGCGCTTTCCCGCCGGGGCGCCGGGCCTCACTTGAGTTGCGTCACAGCGTTCCAGGTCACAGCGTGGCCGCCTGGCCCGGACCCGGCCGCGCGACCCGCCGCCGGAAGCCCGCCCGGTCGGCGGCCCGGTCGGGCGGCGGCGGCCCCCCCGGCCCGGAGACGATGGCGCGGTCGGGGCGGCGGCCCGGTCGGGCGGCGGCCCCCCGGCCCGGAGACGATGGCGCGGTCGGGGCGGCGGCCCGCGTGGCGGTTGAATATGATCGATGGCAGGCCGGTGGCGCTGCGTGATCTGTCGCTCACAAGAGGTCCGTCATTATGCACCAGCCCATCTCGTGAGGCGCGCCATACCCCCGACACCTGCCGCTTCGCGCCGCCCCCTAGCATCGGCCCATGACACCCGGAGAGGGGAGTCCGTTGGTGACTGCAGATCACGCGTATGCGGAGGGGGACGAGCCAGGTCCGGCGCCGTCCGCGAACGTGCTCGACGAGATTCTCGCCGGGGTGCGGGAGGACGTCGAGCGTCGGCAGGAGCGCGTCTCACTGGAGGAGATCCGGGAGCTGGCCGCCGCCGCGCCCCCGCCCCTGGACGCGTATGCCGCGCTGCGCCGCGCCGGCGTCGCGGTGATCGCCGAGGTCAAGCGCTCCTCGCCGTCGAAGGGGCCGCTCGCGGAGATCGCCGATCCGGCCGAGCTGGCCGGCGACTACGCGGCCGGTGGGGCCCGCTGCATCAGCGTGCTGACCGAGGGGCGCTGGTTCGGCGGCTCGCTGGAGGACCTCGCCGCCGTCCGGGCCGCGGTGAACATCCCGATCCTGCGCAAGGACTTCGTCGTCTCCAGTTACCAGGTGCACGAGGCCCGGGCCCACGGCGCCGACATGGTGCTGTTGATCGTCGCGGCGCTGGAGCAGAACGTCCTGGTCGGCCTGCTGGAGCGGATCGAGTCGCTCGGCATGACCGCGCTGGTCGAGGTGCACGACGAGGAGGAGGCCGACCGGGCGCTGGAGGCGGGCGCGCAGGTGATCGGGGTCAACGCCCGCAACCTGCGCACGCTGGAGGTGGACCGGTCCGTCTTCGAGCGGATCGCGCCCGGGCTCCCCAGCAGCGTGGTCAAGATCGCCGAGTCCGGCGTACGGGGACCGCACGACCTGATCCGGTACGCCTCGGCCGGCGCGGACGCGGTGCTGGTCGGCGAGGGCCTGGTCACCCAGAAGAGTCCCCGCGAGGCGGTGGCCGAACTGGTCAACGCCGGCAACCACCCCGCCACCCCGAGGCCGGTCCGATGAGCCCCACCCCGTCCGCCCTGCTCCCCGACACCGGCGGCCACTTCGGCCGGTACGGCGGTCGCTTCGTCCCCGAGGCGCTGGTCGCGGCCCTGGACGAACTCGACGCGGCGTACCGGCACGCCTGGGCCGACGAGTCGTTCCGGGCCGAGTTCGACGCGCTGCTGCGCGAGTACGCCGGCCTGCCGTCGCTGCTCTACCGCGCCGACCGGCTCTCCGCCCAGCTCGGCGCGCGGATCCTGCTCAAGCGGGAGGACCTCAACCACACCGGGGCGCACAAGGTACGCAACGTGCTCGGGCAGGCCCTGCTGACCAAGCGGATGGGCAAGCCCCGGGTGATCGCCGAGACCGGCGCCGGGCAGCACGGCGTCGCCAGTGCCACGGCCGCGGCCCTGTTCGACCTCGAATGTGTCGTCTACATGGGCGAGCTGGACACCCAGCGGCAGGCGCTCAACGTGGCCCGGATGCGGATGCTCGGCGCCACCGTGATCCCGGTACGCAACGGCTCGCGCACCCTCAAGGACGCGATGAACGAGGCGATGCGCGACTGGGTCACCAACGTCGACCGGACGCACTACCTGATCGGTACCGCCGCCGGACCGCACCCGTTCCCGGCGATGGTCCGCGACTTCGTCAGCGGCATCGGCATCGAGGCGCGCCAGCAGTGCCTGGACGCCACCGGCGCGCTGCCGGACGCGGTCGCCGCCTGCGTGGGCGGCGGCTCCAACGCGATCGGCATCTTCCACGCCTTCGTGCCCGACGAGGGGGTACGCCTCTACGGCTTCGAGGCCGGCGGCGACGGCGTCACCACCGGGCGGCACGCGGCCAGCATCACCGGCGGCTCCTCCGGGGTGCTGCACGGCGCCCGCACCTACGTGCTCCAGGACGAGGACGGGCAGACGCTGGAGTCGCACTCGATCTCGGCCGGGCTGGACTACCCCGGCGTCGGACCCGAGCACGCCTGGCTCGCCGACAGCGGCCGGGCGCGGTACCTGCCGGTCACCGACGCCGAGGCGATGGCCGCGTTCCAGCTGCTCTGCCGCACCGAGGGGATCATCCCGGCGATCGAGAGCGCGCACGCCCTGGCCGGGGCCATCAACATCATCCCGGCGCTCACCGAGGAGCTCGGGCGCGAGCCCACCATCGTGGTGAACCTCTCCGGCCGCGGCGACAAGGACGTGCACACCGCCGGGGCGTACTTCGGCATTCTCGACGAGCGCGGCGAGGAGCTGCCATGAGCGAGGGCGGGCAGAGCATCCGGGTGGCCTTCGAGAAGGCGCGCGCCGAGGGGCGGGCGCTGCTGGTCGGCTGCATGCCGGCCGGGTTCCCCACGGTCGAGGGCAGCATCGCGGCAATGACCGCGATGGTCGAGGCCGGCGTCGACGTGATCGAGGTGGAGATCCCGTACTCCGACCCGGTGATGGACGGGCCGGTGATCCAGAAGGCCAGCGACCTGGCCCTGGCCGGCGGCGTACGGACCCGGGACACGCTGCGCATCATCGAGGCGGTCGCCCGCACCGGCGCCCCCGTGGTCACCATGACCTACTGGAACCCGATCGAGCGGTACGGCGTCGACGCGTTCGCGCGGGACCTCGCCGCCGCGGGCGGGACCGGGCTGATCACGCCCGACCTGATCCCGGAGGAGGCGGACGAGTGGCTCGCCGCCTCGGACGCGTACCGGCTGGACCGCACGTTCCTGGTCTCGCCCTCCTCGACCGACGCCCGGATCGCGCTCACCGTCGAGCACTGCCGGGGCTTCGTCTACGCCACCGCCCTGATGGGCGTGACCGGGGCGCGCGAGCAGATTTCGCAGGCCGCGCCGACGCTGGTCGGGCGGGTGCGGGCCGCGACGGAGCTGCCGGTGGGGGTGGGGCTCGGCGTCGGCACGGGCGCACAGGCGGCGGCCGTGGCCGGCTACGCCGACGGCGTCATCGTCGGCAGCGCCCTGATCCGGTGCCTGCTGGAGGCGCCGGACTCCGCCAGCGGGCTGGCCGCGTTGCGCGCGCTCAGCGCCGAGCTGGCCGCGGGCGTACGCGCCCCGCGCGGCCAGGCGTTGACCGCCGTCTGACGGGTCGCGAGGCGTTGACCCCGGCCCGACGTCTCGGCGAGGCGTTGACCGCCGGCTGACGCGTCAGCCGGCGGCGACGAGCCGGTCCTGCCCGGCGCCGTTCTCGACGGAGCCGCTCGGCCCGACGATGCGGGCCGGCTCGACCGCCTCGGGCAGCTCGGGCTCCGCGTCGCGGCGCACGTCGCGCAGCATGCCGGAGCGGCCGGCGACGGCGTCGGCGATGGCGGCCCGGGTGATCGGCGTCATCGGTTCGGGCAGGTCGTCCGGGTCGTGCCAGGAGAGCCGGCAGATCCGGCCGGGTGCGTTGACGGCCGCCTCGCCGATGCGGGTGCGGCCCCGGAAGACGTGCACCAGCACGTCCGGCAGCGGCGCGGGCCGCCCCGGGCCGGCCGGTCGGCGTACCGGTGGCTGCCCGTCGCCGGTGAGCTGGTAGATCCCCACCAGGTCGAGGATGTCCGTTTCCATACTGGTTTCCTCGCGGATGTCCCGAATCGCCGCGTGCACCGGGCTCTCCGCGGGCCTGATCTTGCCGCCGGGCAGTCCCCAGCGTCGGTGTCCCTGACTTTGCTGGCAGAGCAGCACGCGACCGGCTTCGTCGGTGACCACCGCCGCGACCGCGAATGTGAGCTGGTTCATAGACAAAGAGCCTACGCCCACCCAAACGTGTAGTCAGCCGGGCGCGAAACCCCAAACTGGACCGGGGTGCCACGAGTACGGGGTGCGACGGTAGCCTTTGCACCCGTGACCCTCGCCTCGCTGTCCCCCCAGGCGGCCCTGCCCAGCCCCAGCACCGCCGTGTGGCAACTCGGGCCGGTCCCGATCCGGGCCTACGCGCTCTGCATCGTGCTCGGCATCATCGTCGCCGCCGTGGTCACCGAGTACCGGCTGCGCCGTCGCGGGGTCGCTCCCGGCGCCGTGCTCGACATCGCCGTCTGGGCGGTGCCGGCCGGGATCATCGGCGCCCGGATCTACCACGTGATCACCTCGCCGCAGGCGTACTTCGGCGCCGGCGGCGACCCGGTCCGGGCGTTCTACATCTGGGAGGGTGGCCTCGGCATCTGGGGCGCGGTGGCCGGCGGGGCGTTCGGCGCCTGGCTCGCCGCCCGGCAACTCGGCCTCCCGCTCAGCGTCATCGCCGACGCGCTCGCCCCCGGACTCCCGCTCGCGCAGGCGGTCGGCAGGTTCGGCAACTGGTTCAACAACGAGCTGTTCGGCGGCCGGACCACCCTGCCCTGGGGGCTGGAGGTCCACCGGATGGACGAGACCAACCCCGGGCACGCGCTGCGCGACCCGGACGGCAACCCGGTCCTGCTGCCCGGCCTCTACCACCCGACGTTCGCGTACGAGGCGATCTGGAACGTCGGCGTGGCGCTCCTGGTCTACCTGGCCGACCGGCGGTTCCGCTTCGGCCGGGGCCGCGCCTTCGCGCTCTACGTGATGGGCTACACGGCCGGGCGGTTCTGGATCGAGCTGATGCGTACCGACGAGGCGAACCACATCCTCGGGCTGCGGCTCAACGTCTGGACCGCGATCGTGGTCTTCGCCGCGGCGCTGGTCTACTTCCTGCGGGTCCGCGGCCCGCGCGAGTACGTGGTACCGGCCGGCGCCCCGGTCGCCGGCGCGGGGCCGGCCGTCGGCGAGGCGGCGGGCGCGGCCGAGGCCGGCGCCGCCGGCACCCCCTCCGGCGCCGCCGCCCCGTCCGCCCCGGACAACGCCGGCTCGGGCGGTCCCGTCTCGCAGGTCGACGTCTCCCGCCGTACCGCCACCGCCGCCGCGGAGCCGGCCGGATACCGCGTCGTCACCGAGGAGCAGTACCTGGCCTTCCAGCGCACCGGCGAGGTGCCGGCCGAGCCCGGGGCGGAGGCGGGCGACGCCGCCGCCGAGGCCACCCCCACCGAGGCCGACCCGGTCGGGGAGACCGGGCGCGCCCAGGCGCGGGCCACCGGCGACTCGGGCGAGCCGGCCGGCTCGCCCGACCTGCTCGACGACTTCGCCGACGACGAGATCGACGACACCGACGTCCCGGGTGCCGAGGACGCCGCCGACGAGGACCCGGACGCCCCGGAGGGCGGCCGGCGGGCCACGGCGAACGGCGGTACGGCCGGCGCCGCCGAGGCCGGCAGCCCGGCGGGACGCACCGGTGCCACCACGCCCGGCACCGACCGGGAATGAGCGGGGGAGCCGCGGCGATGCGTACGGCTGTGGTGGTGGGCGCCGGCATCGGCGGGCTGGCGGTGGCGGGCGCCCTGGCCCGGACCGGCTGGCAGGTGACGCTGCTCGAACGGGGCGACCGGGTACGCGCCGAGCGCACCGCCCTGATCCTGTGGCCGAACGGCGTACGGGCGCTGCGCGCGCTCGACCTCGGCGCGGGGCTGGACGCGATCGCCACCCCGCTGCCGGACACCGGGATACGCCGGCCCGACGGGCACTGGCTGGTGCAGCCGCGACCCGCGCCACCCGGGCGCGCGCCCGTGGTGGTGCACCGCGAGGATCTGCACGACACGCTGGTGGCCGGCCTCGGCGACCGGGTGGAGATCCGTACCGGGGTGCTCGTGCGCAGCGTGCGGGCCGAGGGCGGCGACCGCCCGGCGGTGGGCGACGGGCGCACCACCTTCGAGGCGGATCTCGTGGTGGCCGCCGACGGCATCGACAGCGCGGTGCGCCGCCGGCTCGCCCCCGAGTCCGCCGTGGTCAGCTCCGGTTGCGCCGCCTGGCGCGCGGTCATCCCCTGGTACCGTGCGCCCCGGCTGCGGCCGGACCAGCCGATCGGCGGCGAGGCCCTCGGCGCCGGCTACCGCTTCGTCGCGGCCTCGCTCGGCGACCGCGGCTCCTCGGGCGGCTCGACCCGGGGCGGCATCTACTGGGTGGCGACCGCGGCCGGCGCCTCCCGGCCGGAGTCGGCGGAGACCCAGCTCACCCTGCTGCGCCGCTGGTACGCCAACTGGCCGGCGCCGATCGGCGACCTGCTCGCCGCGACCGAGCCCGACGACCTGGTGCAACAGGAGGTACGGGAGCTGCGCCCGCTGCCCCGGGAGTACGGCTTCCCCACCGGTACCGGCGGGTTCGTGCTGCTCGGCGACTCCGCCCACGCGATGCCGCACCACCTGGGCCAGGGCGCCTGCCTGGCCTTGGAGGACGCGGCCACGCTCCAGTCGCTGGTGCGGGAGGCGATCCCCGGTCCGGCGCTGCGCGCGGCGGTCGAGTCGTACAGCCGGCTGCGCCGGCCCCGGACGGCCACCGTGGTCCGGCAGACCCGGCGGATGTCCGCCGTCCTGCAGGCCCGCGGCCGGCTGGCGCTGCGGGCGCGCGACGCCGCGCTGGGGCAGATCACCCCCCGGCTGCTCGGCAGCGCGGCCAGCGCCGCCGCGCAGTGGCAGCCGCCCGCCTGACCCGGGCCGCCCCGCCCGCCTGACGCGGGCCGCCCCGCTCGCGTCAGCCGGGCCGCCCCGCTCGCGTCAGCCGGGCCGCCCCGCTCGCGTCAGCCGGGCCGCCCCGCTCGCGTCAGCCGGGCCGCCAGCCGGGCGGCCGTCCAGCCGGTGCGGCTGCCCGATCGGCCGTACCGGTCTCCGACGATCTGCCGTTCGCACTGGTCAGACGGGCCGCAACCGGCACGAAAGGCTCGCCCGTTCGCGGCCGTCACTCGGCCCGAAGGGGGGTGACCGGGCGCGCGCGGGCCGAGCAGACTACCTGCGTACGCAGCCGAGCAGCGCAGAGGTGGCACGTGTCCGATCAGCCGACCGGGACGGGCCGGAGGGCCCCGGTACCCTGCCGCCTGCGGGTGCTCGGTCCGGTGGCGCTGACCGGCCCCGCCGGTCCGGTCGAGCTGCCGGAGCCGGCCCGCGACCTGCTCGGCCTGCTCGGACTGCGCGCCGGGGAGCCGGTACCCGCCGAGTGGCTGCGCCAGGCGCTCGTCCCGCCGCCGCCCGGGATCCCCGAGCGGGTACGCGAACTCGCCGACCGGCTGGCCGACGCCGACCTGCCTGGCGTACTGGAGATCCGGCCGGACGGCGCCCTGCTGCGCCTGCCCGCCGCGGCGGTGGACGCCCTGCGCTTCGGGCGGCTGCTGGACCGGGCCCGGCGACGGGTGGCCGCCGGCGAGCCCGCGCGGGCCGAGGAGCTGTTCGCCGTCGCGCTGGAGCTGTGGCCCGAACCGGTCCGGCAACCCCTCGGCGCCTGCCCCTCCCGGCTCGGCGGCTGGGCCGCCGCGGCGGCGCGGCAACTCGTGCAGCTGCGTGCCGTGGCGGTGGAGGAGCGGTGGGAGTGCGCGCTGGACCTGGCCGCCGCCGCGCACACGGCGGCCGGTGGCCCGGTGGCCGACCGCGCGGTGGTGGCGGCCGGCATGGCCGGGGCGCGCTCGGCCGCGACCGCCGTCGCGGAGCTGCGCGCGGCGGTGGCCCGCCATCCGCTCCGCGCCCGACTCTGGGAGTTGCTGCTGGTCGCGACGTACCTCAGCGCGGGTCGCGGTCCCGCCGTCGAGGTCGAGCGGCGGGGCCCGGGCGGTCTTCGCCGACCGGCTCGGTGTGGCCCCGGGCGAGCGGCTGTGCCGGCTCGCCGAGGCGGCCCGGCGCGGGGACCTGGCGGACCGGTGGCGCGCCGACCTGCCGGACCGGTGGCTGGCGCGGCCGGCGGACCGCCGGCCACGGCCCCTCGCCGCCCCGGGCGTTCCCGCCCCGGCCACGCCCCGGGACCCGCTCGCGGCGGCCGGGAACCCGCTCGGGGCCGGGGTTCCCGGGGCACCCGTGGGGCCGGTGACCCGGCCACCGGTGCCGCTGACCCCGCTGCTGGGCCGGGACGAACTGCTCGCCGACGTGCGGCGCCGGCTCGCGACGGACCGGCTGGTCACGCTCACCGGCCCGGGTGGCGCCGGCAAGACCCGCCTCGCCCTGGCGCTGGCCCACGGGTACGCCACCGGGCCCGGCCGCCCCGCTCCCGTCGCCGGGGACGTCCGGGAGGTCTGGTTCGTCGACCTGAGCGCTGTCGAGAGCCCGGTACGCGTGCCGGAGGCGCTCGCCGCCCCGCTGGGCGTACGGCCGGAGCCGGGCGGTGACCTGGTCGAGGCGCTGACCGGCGCGATCGGCGCCGCCCGGGTGCTGCTGGTGCTGGACAACTGCGAGCACGTGCTGACCGGCTGTGCGGAGCTGGCCGGCCGGCTGCTCGCCGCCTGCCCCGGGCTGCGGGTGCTGGCGACCAGCCGGAGCGCGCTGCGGCTGCCCGGCGAGACGGTGGTCGCGGTGCCGACGCTCGGCACGCCGGCGCCGGGTGCCCGCCACACCATCGCGGAGCTGACCGCCCATCCGGCGACCCGGCTCTTCCTCGACCGGGCCCGGGCCCGCTCCGGCCGCCCGCTCGCCGAGGGCGAGGCCGGCGCCGTCGCGCGGATCTGCGCCGAGCTGGACGGCCTGCCGCTCGCCATCGAGCTGGCCGCCGCCCGGGTGCCGCTGCTGGGGCCCGGGGAGATCCTCGACCGGCTGCGGGCCGATCCGCGCCTGCTGCGCAGCCCCGACCCGACCGTGCCGAGCCGGCACCGTACGCTCGCCGCCGCCGTGGAGTCGAGCGTGGAGCAGCTCGGCCCGCACGCCCGTACCCTCTTCGAGCGGCTCGGGGCGGTCGCGGCCGGCTTCGACGCCGACGCGGCCCGGGCGCTGGTCGGCCCCGCGGGCCCGGACGCCCTCGCCGAACTGCTGGCCGCGTCGCTGGTCGAGGTGGACCCGGGGCCCGTGGTGCCGGGTACCGAGCCGGCGCCGGCCCGGTACCGGATGCTGATGCCGATCCGCCGGCACGCGCTGGCCCGGCTCGCCGAGGGCGGCGGCGAGGTGGTGGCCCGGCAGGCGCACGCCTGGTACTGCCTGGCACTGGCCGAGCGGGCGGATCCGTGGCTGCGTGGCGCCGGACGCGAACACTGGCTGCACCGGCTGCGCGTCGAGGCGGCGAACCTGCGCGCGGCGATGCGGTGGTTGGCCGAGGCGGGCGCCGGCGGGTCCTGCCACGGGGACCTGCGGCTGGCCGCCGCGCTGACCACGTACTGCCGGCTGGAGGGCAACTACCGCCAGGGGTACGCCTGGCTGGCGGAGGCGCTGGCCCGGCACCCGGGCGCCCCGGCGGCGCTGCGGGCGCGGGCCGGCACCGGGGCGGCGCTGCTGGCGATGCTGCTCTGCGACTATCCGGCGGCGGCCGACCACGCGCGGGCGGCGCGGGCGGCCTGCCGCGAGGCCGGGGACCGCCGGGGCGAGGCGCGGTTGGAGCTGGTCCTCGGCTCGGTGGCCCGCGAACGCGCCCGCTACGCGGAGTCCGCCGCGCACCTCGCGATCGCGGCGGCGCTCTTCGCCGAGTGCGGCGACGAGTGGGACGAGTTGCAGGTGCTGCTGATGCGGGGGTTCACCGCCTGGCTCGCCGGGGACCTGGACCGGGCCGAGTCGCGGCTGCGCTCGGGCCTGCGCCGGTGCGTACGGCTCGCCGACGGCGAGGCGGAGGCGACCGCGTTGATGCACCTCGGCGCGGTGGCGCTGTACCGGGGCGACGCCGACGGGGCGACCTCCCTGCTCGACGTGGCGTTGCAGCGGTACGCGGCGCTCGGCTTCCCCGAGGGGGTCGGCTGGGCGCACAACCTGCGCGGGCTGCTGGAGCTGCGGGCGCGGCGGCCGGACCGGGCGGCGGCGCACCTGTCGGTGAGCCTGGCCACCCACCGCGAGGTCGGCGACCGGTGGCGCACCGCCAGCGTGCTGGAGGCGATGGCCGAGCTGGCCCGGCTGGAGCGGCGGCCGGTCCGCGCCGCCAGGCTGCTCGGCGCGGCGGCCCGGATCCGGGACGAGATCGGCGCGCCGGTGCCCGACTGCGAGCGCCCGGAGACCGGGGCGACCGGCCAGGCGCTCCGGTCGGAGTTGGGCGCGGACGCCTTCGAGGCCGCGCACCGGTACGGGCGGGAGGCGACCCTGGACGCGCTGCTCGCCGAGGCGTTCCCGGCCGATCCGTACCCGGACGGCGCGCCCGGGCCGGCGCCCGCGCTGCCCCTCGGACGCTGACCGCCCCCGATGACGGCGCGGCGGCGCCACCATTGGCGCGGCGGTGCCGCCTGCGGCATGCCCCCGCCGCCGGCGATCCGCGGCCGGTGCGGCGGGTGCGTCAGGCGGTGACGGCGCCCGGCTCGGCGATGCAGGCGGTACCGACCCGGCGGAAGCCGACGCGCGCGTAGACCTGGGCCACGTCGTCGCTGGCGGCGGAGAGGAAGACCACCTCGACGCCGTCGTCGAGCAACCGCCGGGCCAGCGCGACCGTGACCGCCGCGCCGAGCCCCCGGCGCCGCGCGGCGGGCAGCGTCGCCACGCCCGCGATCTCGGCGACGTCGCCGACCCGCATCGCCATCCCGCCGGCCAGCGCGCCCCGCTCGGGCGACTCGGCCAGCGCCGAGACGCGCAGACCGGCCAGGCCGCGCGAACGCTCCTCGGCCAGCATGGCCGGGGCGATCTCGACGAGGGCGGCGTCGCGCGCGGCGGGTCCGGCGTCGCCGACCGTGGTGCCCGCCGCGCCGAAGCCGACCGTGGCGACGGCCCGCCGGACGGCGAGGTCGGCCGGGAACGTCTCGGCGGCCGGGTCCAGGATCCGTACCGGCACCTTGGTGACCGCGGCGAGGTCCGGCAGCGCGGCCGGGTCGAGCACCATCAGCGGCGCCTGGAGCACCGAGAGGCCCGCGGACCGGGCGACCGGCAGCAGTTCCGGGGTGAGGTCGTGCACCCACTCGAACGCCTCGGGCAGGCCGAGTTCCCGCTGCCGCTCCCGGACGGCGAGGACGTCGGCGGCCGAGGGTGGCTCCGGCGCGCCGTGGCGCGGGCGGGCGTAGAACGACCAGCCGGCACCATCCCGGACGAAAAGCGTCAGACCGCCGTACTCCTCGGGATGCGCCACATCGCGCGGGAGCGCATCGTAAAAGTGTTCCAACCGGTCGAGGAGGGAACGTATGTCGTCGGTCACCGCGCGAGACTACAACGTCTCAGATCCTGGAAGTGTGATCAATCTGGACTGGTGGAGTCGGGTGAGCCCTAACGTAGACTAAAGGACCCAGCAGGGCCGACGTCGTCCCGACCATGATTGAACGTGAGTGACGACAGGAGGCCAGGTGGCCCTTCCGTACCCTCAGGGACCGCACTTTTCCCCGCAGCGCGTCGCCCCGCCGGGCACCGTCACCACCACCGGCGGCAGCGCGGCGCCGGGCCTGTACGACCCGGCCCAGGAGCATGACGCCTGCGGGGTGGCCTTCGTCGCGGACCTGCATGGACGCCGCTCCCACGACGTCGTGGCCAAGGGTCTCTCCGCACTGGTACGCCTCGACCACCGGGGTGCCCGCGGAGCGGAGCCGAACACCGGCGACGGCGCCGGGATCATGATCCAGGTGCCGGACGCGTTCCTGCGCGAGGTCGTCGACTTCGCGCTCCCGCCCGCCGGGCAGTACGCGACCGGACTGGTCTTCGTGCCCGGCGACCCGGCGGACGAGGCGCGGGCCCGCACGGTGCTGGAGAAGTACGCGCTGGTGGAGGGGGCTGAGATCCTCGGCTGGCGGGACGTACCGGTCGACCCGGCGGAGTTGGGCGAGACCGCGCTGGCGGCCCGCCCGCGGATCCGGCAGGTCTTCCTCGCGGCCCGTCGGCTCACCGACTCGCCGGCCGGCCCGGGCGGTTCCCGGCTGAGCGGCCTGGACCTGGACCGGGTCGCCTTCTGCGTACGCAAGCAGACGGAGCGGGAGACCGCCGAGCGGGGCGTACCCGTCTACTTCCCGTCGCTGTCGGCGCGCACCTTCGTCTACAAGGGGATGCTCACCCCCGACCAGCTTCCGGTCTTCTTCCCCGACCTGACCGACGAGCGGATCGCCAGCGCCATCGCGCTGGTGCACTCGCGCTTCTCCACCAACACCTTCCCGTCCTGGCCGCTGGCGCACCCGTACCGCTTCATCGCCCACAACGGCGAGATCAACACCATCCGGGGCAACAAGAACTGGATGACCGCGCGCGAGGCGATGCTGGCCAGCCCGAACATCCCGGGCAACCTCAAGCGGCTCTTCCCGATCTGCACCCCGGACGCCTCGGACTCGGCCAACTTCGACGAGGTCCTGGAGCTGCTGCACCTGGCCGGCCGGTCGCTGCCGCACGCGGTGCTGATGATGATTCCGGAGGCGTGGGAGAACGACCCGGACATGGCCCCGGCCGAGCGGGCCTTCTACCGCTTCCACGCCAGCCTGATGGAGCCGTGGGACGGGCCGGCCTCGGTGGCCTTCACCGACGGCGCGCTGGTCGGCGCGGTGCTGGACCGCAACGGGCTGCGCCCGGGCCGCTGGTGGCGTACCTCCGACGGGCTGGTGGTGCTGGGCAGCGAGGCGGGCGTGCTGGACCTGGACCCGGCGACCGTGGTGGCCAAGGGTCGGTTGCAGCCGGGCCGGATGTTCCTGGTCGACACGGTCGGCGGCCGGATCGTGCACGACGACGAGATCAAGGCCGAGCTGGCGGCGGAGCAGCCGTACGGCGACTGGCTGCACGCCGGGCTGATCGACCTGGCCGACCTGCCGGCCCGCGAGCACATCGTCTACACCCACGACTCGGTACGCCGCCGCCAGCAGACCTTCGGCTACACCGAGGAGGAGCTGAAGCTGCTGCTCGGGCCGATGGCCCGGACCGGCGCCGAGCCGATCGGCTCGATGGGCACGGACACCCCGATCTCCCCGCTGTCGACCCGGCCGCGGCTGCTCTACGACTACTTCCACCAGCTCTTCGCACAGGTGACGAACCCGCCGCTGGACGCGATCCGGGAGGAGCTGGTCACCAGCCTGCAGTCCACCATCGGCCCCGAGGGCAACCTGCTCTCGCCCGGCGCGGCGAGCTGCCGGCAGATCGTGCTGCCGTACCCGGTGCTGGACAACGACGAGCTGGCCAAGATCCTCTCGATCGACGAGGACGGCGACCTGCCCGGCTTCAAGGCGGTCCGGGTCTCCGGGCTCTACCGGCTGCGCGACGGCGCGGCCGGCATCAAGGCCCGGCTGACCGAGATCTGCCGGCACGTCTCCGAGGCGATCGAGGACGGCGTGCGCATCCTGGTCCTCTCCGACCGCGACTCCAACGCCGACCTGGCCCCGATCCCGTCGCTGCTGCTCACCGCGGCCGTGCACCAGCACCTGGTCCGCGAGCAGACGCGCACGCAGGTCGCGCTGGTCGTGGAGACCGGCGACTGCCGGGAGGTGCACCACGCGGCCGTGCTGATCGGGTACGGCGCCGCCGCGGTCAACCCGTACCTGGCGTTCGAGTCGGTCGAGGACCTCATCGCCACCGGGGCGCTGCCCGGGCTGGAGCCGGCCAAGGCGGTCCGCAACTACGTCAAGGCGCTCGGCAAGGGCGTACTCAAGATCATGTCCAAGATGGGCATCTCCACGGTCTCCTCGTACTGCGGCGCGCAGGTCTTCGAGGCGGTCGGCCTGGACAACCGCCTGGTGCAGCGCTACTTCGCCGGTACGCCCGGCAAGATCGGTGGCATCGGGCTGGCCGGCATTCACGCCGAGATCGCCGCCCGGCACGCGCTCGCCTGGCCCCCGGCCGAGACGCTCACGCTCGGCGCGGTCGCCCCGGCGGGCGGCGAGCCGGCGTCGTCGCGCGGCCCGGCCGCCGCGCCGGTGACGGCGCCCGCCGAGACCGGTTCTGGGACGTTCCGCGCCTCGGCGGCTCCGGCCGCCGCGCCGGTGACGGCGCCCGCCGAGACCGGCGGACCGCGGCGGCTGGAGGTCGGCGGCGAGTACCAGTGGCGCCGCGAGGGCGAGCTGCACCTGTTCAACCCCGAGACCGTCTTCCTGCTCCAGCACGCCACCCGCAGCCGGCAGTACGAGGTCTTCCGCCGCTACACCGGGAAGGTCGACGCGCTCGCCGCCGAGGCCGGTTCGCTGCGCGGGCTGTTCCGCTTCCGTACGGGCGTGCGCGAGCCGGTACCGCTGGACGAGGTCGAGCCGGCCAGCGAGATCGTCAAGCGGTTCGCCACCGGCGCGATGTCGTACGGCTCGATCTCGGCCGAGGCGCACGAGACCCTGGCCGTGGCGATGAACCGCCTCGGCGGCAAGTCGAACACCGGCGAGGGCGGCGAGGACGTCGAGCGCCTGCACGACCCGGCCCGCCGCTCGGCGGTCAAGCAGATCGCGAGTGGACGGTTCGGGGTGACCAGCGAGTACCTGGTCAACGCCGACGACCTCCAGATCAAGATGGCGCAGGGCGCCAAGCCGGGCGAGGGCGGGCAGCTGCCCGGCAACAAGGTCTGGCCGTGGATCGCCCGGACCCGGCACGCCACCCCCGGCGTCGGCCTGATCTCGCCGCCCCCGCACCACGACATCTACTCCATCGAGGACCTGGCGCAGCTCGTCCACGACCTCAAGTCGGTCAACCCGGCCGCCCGGGTGCACGTGAAGCTGGTCAGCGAGGTCGGCGTCGGTACCGTCGCCGCTGGCGTCGCGAAGCTCAAGGCCGACGTCATCCTGATCTCCGGCCACGACGGCGGTACGGGCGCCTCCCCGCTCAACTCGCTCAAGCACGCCGGCACCCCGTGGGAGCTGGGGCTGGCCGAGGCGCAGCAGACGCTGCTGCTCAACCGGCTGCGGGACCGGGTCACCGTGCAGGTAGACGGGCAGCTCAAGACCGGCCGGGACGTGATGGTCGCGGCGCTGCTCGGCGCCGAGGAGTTCGGCTTCGCCACCGCCCCGCTGATCGTCGCCGGCTGCGTGATGATGCGCGTCTGCCACCTCGACACCTGCCCGGTCGGCATCGCCACCCAGAACCCGGTGCTGCGGGAGCGGTACACCGGCCGGCCGGAGTTCGTGGAGAACTTCTTCCTCTTCCTCGCCGAGGAGGTCCGCGGCTACCTGGCCGAGCTGGGCTTCCGCACCCTCGACGAGGCGATCGGCGCCACCGAGCTGCTCGACTTCGCCCCGGCGCTGGCGCACTGGAAGGCGCGTACGCTCGACCTCGCCCCGGTGCTGCGGATGCCGGAGCTGCCCGCGGGCGCGGCGCGGCGGCGCACCCGGGGGCAGGACCACGGCCTGGCCGCCGCGCTCGACAACGAGCTGCTGGCGCTCGCCGAGCCGGCGCTGCGCGACGGTACGCCGGTGCGCGCGGACGTGCCGGTCCGCAACGAACACCGCAGCGTCGGCGCGATGCTCGGCGGCGAGGTGACCCGCCGTCGCGGCGGCGCCGGCCTGCCGCCGAACACGATCGAGTTCAGCCTGCACGGCACCGCCGGCCAGTCCTTCGGGGCGTTCCTGCCGGCCGGGGTGACGCTGCGGCTCTACGGCGACGCGAACGACTACGTCGGCAAGGGGCTCTCCGGCGGGCGGCTCGTCGTCCGGCCGGCCGCCACCGCGCCGTTCGTCGCCGGCCCGACCGGCCCGACCGGTGCGGGCGCGCCGGCCGGCGCCGAGGACCAGATCATCGCCGGCAACACCATCCTGTACGGGGCCACCGGCGGCGAGCTGTTCCTGCGCGGCCAGGTGGGGGAGCGGTTCGCGGTACGCAACTCGGGCGCGGTCACCGTCGTCGAGGGTGTCGGCGACCACGGCTGCGAGTACATGACCGGCGGGACCGTGGTGGTGCTCGGGCCGACCGGGCGCAACTTCGCCGCCGGCATGTCCGGCGGTACCGCCTTCGTCTGGCGGCTGGACCGGCGCCGGGTGAACCCCGAGCTGGTCGACCTGGCCCCGCTCAGCGACGCCGAGCGGGCGCTGCTGCACGACCTGGTGCAGCGACACTTCGCCGAGACCGACTCCGCGGTCGCGGAGCGGCTGCTCAAGCGCTGGCCCGAGGCGGTCGAGGAGTTCACCGCCGTGGTGCCGCGCGACTACAAGCGCGTCATGGAGATCATGCGGGCCGCCGAAGCCGCCGGCCACGACGTCGACGACGCGGTGATGACCGCGCTCGCCGCGCCCGCCGCGGCGCCCGTACCGGCGCCGCGGGCGACCCAGGAGGTGGCTCGTGCCTGACCCGAACGGTTTCCTGCGGTACGGCCGGCGGCTGCCGGCCCGCCGGCCGGTGCCGGTACGCATCTCCGACTGGCGGGAGGTCTACCCGCCGGCCGGCGAGGAGCTGATCCGCGAGCAGGCCACCCGCTGTATGGACTGCGGCATCCCGTTCTGCCACGACGGCTGCCCGCTGGGCAACCGCATCCCGGACTGGAACGACCTGGTCCGCACCGGCAACTGGGCGGCGGCGATCACGTCGCTGCACGCCACCAACAACTTCCCGGAGTTCACCGGGCGGCTCTGCCCGGCACCCTGCGAGGCGGCCTGCGTGCTGGGGATCGGCGGCGGCGAGCCCGTCACCATCAAGCAGGTCGAAGTGGAGATCATCGACCGCGCGTTCGACCTGGACCTGGTCGCGCCGCAGGCGGTACCGGCGCCGTCCGGCCGGCACGTCGCCGTGGTCGGCTCCGGCCCGGCCGGGCTCGCCGCCGCCCAGCAGCTGGTCCGCGCCGGGCACGCGGTGACCGTGTACGAGCGGGACGACGCCGTCGGCGGGCTGCTGCGGTACGGCATCCCCGACTTCAAGCTGGAGAAGCGGCACATCGACCGGCGGGTCGAGCAGCTCGCCGCCGAGGGGGTGCGCTTCCGCACCGGAGTGAACGTCGGGGTGGACGTGACCGCCGAGCGGCTGCGGGCCGAGCACGACGCGGTGCTGCTGGCCGCCGGCGCGCTGGCCGGCCGGGACACGCCCGAGACGCCGGGGCGGCAGCTGCGCGGGGTGCACCAGGCGATGGAACACCTGGTGGCGGCGAACCGGGCGGTGGCGGCGGCCGAGCGCGGCGCCACGGCGGAGCCACCGCCGATCGACGCGGCCGGCCGGCACGTGGTGATCATCGGCGGGGGCGACACGGCGGCGGACTGCCTGGGCGTGGCCCACCGGCAGGGCGCGGCCTCGGTGCACCAGCTCGACCTCTACCCGGAACCGCCGTCGGCCCGCGACGAGGCCCGCGACCCGTGGCCGACCTGGCCGTGGATCCTGCGCAGCTACCCGGCGCACGAGGAGGGCGGCGAGCGGGTCTTCGCGGTGGCGGTGCGGGAGTTCGTCGACGACGGCACCGGCGCCGTGCGGGCGGTACGCGTCGCCGAGGTGACCGTCGAGAAGCGCGACGGCCGGCGCATCCTGACCGTGCTGCCGGGCTCGGAGCGGGAGCTGCCGGCGGACCTGGTACTGCTGGCGATCGGGTTCGAGGGCACCGAGGAGCAGCCGCTGCTGGCGCAGTTCGGGGTGGCGCGCAACCCGCGCG
Organism: Micromonospora sp. NPDC049559; assembly: GCF_040676675.1. Classification (NCBI taxonomy): domain Bacteria; kingdom Bacillati; phylum Actinomycetota; class Actinomycetes; order Micromonosporales; family Micromonosporaceae; genus Micromonospora; species Micromonospora sp. NPDC049559. Next base: position 177,890 of record NZ_JBFAPK010000006.1, read on the forward strand.
GCGCGCTGGACGCCGGCCCGGACTGGCAGACCTCGGCCGAGGGCGTCTTCGTCGCCGGCGACATGCACCGGGGCGCCTCGCTGATCGTCTGGGCCATCGCCGAGGGGCGGGCCGCGGCGGCGGCGATCCACTCCTACCTCGGGGGTTCGGGGCGGCTGCCGGCGCCGGTCTCCTCCTCGGCCCAGCCGCTCTCCGTCCGCTGAGCTTCGGTCCTGGTTGCGGTTGGGGTTCGGGGGGCGGATACCCCGCTCTGGGCGGTCAGGCTTGATCCCGTCGCGGGGCATCCGCCCCCCAAACCCAAACCGGTCGGGCCCGGTTGGTGGGTCTTGTATCAGTTGTTGGGGCGGCCCCAGGGGCCGGTGATGGCGAAGACGTAGCCCGGCGACTGGACGTTGGCGAACAGGATCTTGCCGTCGTGGCTGAACGTCGGCCCGGTGAACTCGCTGTCGTTGAGCTCGTTGCGGGCCATCGGGTACGCCTTGCCCTGCTCGGTGACGCCGACCAGGTGGGAGAGGCCCTCGCCGTCCTCGGCCAGGATGACGCCGCCGTACGGCGAGACGGTGATGTTGTCCGGCCCGTCGTAGTTGGTGTCCTGCTCCGGGTCCGGGTTCACCCCGAAGATGGTCTTCAGCGTGATCGTCTCCGACTCCGGGTCGTAGAACCACACCTGGCCGTCGTGCTCGTTGACGCTGCCGTCGTCGTTGCGGGCGTAGCTGGCGACGAAGTACGCCCCGCCGTCGCCCCACCAGGCGCCCTCCAGCTTGCGGCTGCGGGTGATCTGGTCGTCGCTGAACTGCTTGCGGACCGACACGGTACGCGCGTCGCGGTCCGGCACGTCGACCCAGGTCACCTTGTAGCGGGTGCCCGGCTGGGTGGCCTCGGAGAGGTCGCCGATGTGCTTGCTGCCCTTGAAGCAGCTCATCGCCTGCAACCGGCCGGCGGTGTCACCGGCCGGGCCGAGGGCCAGCGCCCGCAGCGCGCCCTTGCCGCCCCGGAAGTGCTTCGGCGGCGTCCAGCGGAAGTAGAGCCCGTTCGGGCCGCTGGCGTCCTCGGTCAGGAAGATCGCGTTGGTGTGCGGGTCGACCGCGACGGCCTCGTGCGAGTAGCGGCCGAGGAACTTCAGCGGCACCGGGTCGAGGTTGGCCTTGCGGTCGAACGGGTCGACCTCGAAGACGTACCCGTGGTCCTTCTGGTACGCCCCGCCCGCGCGCTGCTCGGTCTCCTCGCAGGTCAGCCAGGTGCCCCACGGGGTGATGCCGCCCGCGCAGTTGTTGTGGGTGCCGGCCAGGCTCACGTACTCGCGGACCCGGTTGCCGTGCCGGTCGACCTCGATGTTGGTGGTGCCGCCGCCCGCGCCCGGGTCGTAGGTGAGCCCCGGCAGGGTCGGTACCCGGTAGGGCTCGTCGCCGCCGATCTCGTGGTTGTTGACCAGGACCGAGCCGTTGGGGCCCCGGAAGCAGCCGGTGCCGTCGGCGTCGCTCGGGGTCGGCTCGCCGGTCTCCAGCAGCGTCTGGCCGGCCTGCGCGACGACCTTGTACGAGAAGCGGGGCGGGAGCGCGAGCAGCCCGGCCGGGTCCTCGACCAGGGCGCCGTAGCCGACGGCCGGGCGGCAGGCGGCCTGGGCCGCGGCCGGACCGGCGATGGCCTCGAGGCTGCCGGCGACGACGATCCCGAGACCGCCGGCGGCGCCGGTGCGGAGCAGGTCACGTCGGGAGATGGGTGGGGTCACGAGAAGCCTCTTTCTTTCCGTATCCGCAGCTAGGAGCCGCGGAGGGCGGGACAGGTGCGCCGTCGCAGGCAAGCGGGTCGGGTCGAACGCCCGCCGGGGATCCGGCTACGTGCGGGCGAACTTCGGGCCAACGGTTGGTGCCAGTTCCCGGCGGGCGGGTGCCGTCGGCGGACCCGCCAGCGGCGATGACTTCCCTATATCTAAGCGTCTCGATAGTATTACCGCCTGGTAACAAGCCGATGTCACCCCTGGCCACGCGCGCGGCTACGAGGGCCCCCACCCACCCCGCACCGGGAGGTCCGCCATGCCCCGAAGCCCGCTCGCCCGCGCCCTGGTGGCGCTGGCCGCCACCGTCACCGCCGCGACCGCCGGCGTGCTCGCCCCCGCCGTCGCGCAGGCCGCGCCGCGCGCCGCCGTCAACTACGTCGCCCTCGGCGACTCCTACTCCTCCGGCGTCGGCGCCGGCTCGTACGACCTCTCGACCTGCCTGCGCAGCTCGCGGTCGTACGCCTCGCTCTGGGCCGCCGGGCACGCGGTGACCAGCTTCCGGTTCCCCGCCTGCGGCGGCGCCGTCACCGCCGACGTCCGCGACGGGCAGGTCTCGTCCCTGGACGCCGGCACCACCCTGGCCACCATCACCATCGGCGGCAACGACGCCGGCTTCGCCTACGTCGTGAGCAGCTGCCGGTTCGGCAGCGACGCCGACTGCACCGCCGCCGTCGACCAGGCCCGCACCTTCGCCACCACCGAGCTGCCCGGCCGGCTCGACCAGACGTACGCGGCGATCCGCGACCGGGCCCCGAACGCCCGGCTGGTCGTGCTCGGCTACCCGCGCCTGTTCGAGCTGGGCTCGTGCGGGCTCTTCGGCATGAGCACCTACAAGCGGACCATCCTCAACCAGGCGGCCGACGTGCTCCACTCGGTCATCTCGGCCCGGGCCGGCGCCGCCGGCGCGACCTACGTGGACGTACGGGGCCGGTTCGCCGGTCACGGCGTCTGCGCGAGCACCCCGTGGATCAAGGACATCACCGGGCTGATCGAGGCGTACCACCCGAACGCCGACGGCTACCGGTACGGCTACCTCGCCGCGCTCCAGTCGGCCATCGGCTGAGTGAATTTCGCGCCGTTCCCGCACCGTCGCCGGTCGCGCCGCGCCGACGTGACCCGGCGGTGCGGGCGGTGGGAGATTCGGTTAGTGTTCCCCTGACTACGCACGAGGCGACGCGGTGGGGGTGCGGTGGGCAGGCTCGCAGCCACCTTCGGGCGGGCGGTCGCGGCGCACCGGGAAGCCCTGGCACAGCTGGCCGCGGCGCGGGCGGCCCTCGGCGGTCCCGGCGGCGACGCCCCGGACCGGTCCGGACCGGTCCCCGCGCCGGGCGCCAGCCGGGACACCGTGCTCCGGCTGCGCCGGCTCGGCGCCGCGCTCGCCACCGGCTGGCTCGGCGGCGACGGCAGCGCCGACACCGAGCCCGACCGTCCACTCGGGACCGAACCGGTGCGCGGGCGCCGCGCGGTCCGCATCGGGCTCGCCGGCACCACCGAGGGCCCGTTTCCGGCGCTGGTGCCGCTCGCCGGTGGGGCGCACCTCGCGATCGACACCGACGCCCGCGACCCGCGCGTCGCCGGGCTGCTGCGCCGGCTCACGGTCCGCCTGCTCGCCGCCGCGCCCGCCGGCACGCTGCGGGTGCAGCCGCTGGACCCGGTGGCGCTGGGCGGCACGTTCCTGCCGCTGCGCCCGCTGATCGCCGCCGGCGTGGTCGCCGAGCCGGCCAGCTCCGACGAGGAGATCGGCGCGGCGCTCGGCGCGGCCGAGGAACACGCCCGCGCCGCCCAGGAGGCGGGCGGCGAACCGGCCGAACTGCTCCTGCTCGTCGCCGCCGCCCCGCCGGCCGGGCGCGACCTGGCCCGGCTCGCCGCGCTGACCCACGCCGGACCGGCGGCCGGGATCTGCGTGGTCGTCGCCGGCTACCCGCCGGCCGGCCCGCCCGCGCCGCCGCCGCTGGGTGCCGCCACGCAGCTGCGGCTCGACCCCGCGTACGCCTGGCTCGGCGACCCGCCCGGCGACACGTACGGCGACGACGGCGGCGGGCTGGCCGCCCCCGTACGGCTGGACGGCGAGCCGGCCGACGAACTGGTCCGCCGGCTCGCCGCCGAACTGGGCGAGAGCGCCCGCCGGGCCGCCGCGCTGGCCTTCGCCGACCTGCTGCCGGCGACCCGCTGGACCGAGTCCTCCGTGGACGGTCTGCGTACCGTGGTCGGCCGCGCCGGCCGGGAGAGCCTCGCCCTCGCCTTCGACGACGCCACCCCGCACTGGCTGGTCGGCGGTCGCACCGGCGCCGGCAAGACGGTCTTCCTGCTGGACGTCCTCTACGGACTCGCCGCCCGGTACTCGCCCGACGAACTGGCCCTCTACCTGCTCGACTTCAAGGAGGGCGTGAGCTTCACAGAGTTCGTACCGACCGGCCGCGACCCGTCCTGGATCCCGCACGCCCGCGCCGTCGGCATCGAGTCCGACCGGGAGTACGGCGTCGCCGTGCTGCGCGAACTGCGCCGGGAGCTGAACCGCCGGGCCGCCGCGCTGAAGCGGGCCGGCGTGACCAAGCTGGCCGACCTGCGCCGCGGCGGCCACGACACCGCGCTGCCCCGCGTCGTCGCCGTGATCGACGAGTTCCACGTGCTCTTCACCGGCAACGACGCCGTCGCCCGGGAGGCGGCGACCCTGCTGGAGGAGCTGGCCCGCAAGGGCCGCTCGTACGGCATCCACCTGGTGCTGGCCAGCCAGAGCATGTCCGGCATCGAGGCGCTCTACGGTAAGACCGACTCCATCTTCGGCCAGTTCCCGCTCCGGGTGGCGCTGCCCGGCGGCAACGGCGTGCTCGACAAGCTCAACGAGGCCGCCGGCGCGCTGCCGCTCGGCTCCGCCATCGTGAACCCCTCGGCCGGCCTGGCCGGCGCGAACACGGTCATCCGCTTCCCCGACGCGCACGCCGACGGCGGCCGGGTCGGCGAGCTGCGCCACGAGCTGTGGCAGGCGCGGGTGCCGGGCTCGCGCCCACCGGCGATCTTCAAGGGGTACGAGTCGACGCACGTCGAGTCGGACCCCACGTACGCGGGGCTGCGGCCCGGCGGCCGGCGCCCGCTGGCGCTCGTCGGCCGGGTCGTCGACGTGCACCTCTCCACCGCCTACTTCCCGCTCGACGCCACCCCCGGCCGGCACCTGGCCGTCGTCGGTACCGGCCCGGCCGGCGCCGACGTGCTCCAGGCGGCGGCGCTGGGCCTCGGCCGCCAGCACGAGCCGGGCACCGCCTCGTTCCTGCTCGCCCCGCTGGTCGCGGGCGCCGACGAGGTCGCCGAGGAGACCGCCGCCGCGCTCGCGCGCGCGGGACACCCGGTGGTCCAGCTCGACGCGGCGGGGCTGCGCCAGCGGCTCGGCGAGTACGCCGCCGCGCCCGGAGCGCCGGGGTCCGGCCGGACGTACCTGGTGGTCTTCGGCATGGACGGCGCGGCGGCGACGCTCGGACTCTCCGACCCGACGACCTTCAAGTCCGGGCTGGACGACCTGCGCGCGGTGCTGCGGCAGGGGCCCGGCTACGGGGTGCACCTGCTCGGCTGGTGGCGCGGGCTGCGCCGGCTCGCCGACGACCTCGGCGGCTCGCACAACCGGGACGACATGGCCTGCCTGGTGGCGCTCAACGTGCCCGGCAACGAACTGGGCATGTACCTCGGCGGGCCCGACCTGGCCTACACGCCGCGCGCCAACCGGGCCCTGCTGATCGACCGGCACGACCAGCGCAACCAGCTGATCGTCCCGTACCTGCGGCCCGGCCGAGAGCTGGACGAGGGATACTGACGTGGCGAGCTTCGACGAGTACGCGGCCCTGGCCCGCCAGCTGCACGAACTGCAACGACACCAGGAGCGCAGCGCCGCCGAGACGGAACGCCGCCAGGGCGCCCTGACCGCCGCGGCCGACCAGCTCGGCCAGCGGCTCGCCGCCCAGCAGCAGCGGCTGCACCAGCTCGCCCAGGCGCTCGGCGAACCGCCACCGCCCCCGGTCACCGCGCCCCCGGTCCCGCCCCGTCCCGCGCCGCCCGTGCCGGGTCCACCGGGCGGTGCCGCCGAGCTGCCGGCCGCCCCGGCCCAGCCCGAGCTGCCCGCCGGCCCGCCGCGCCTGGCGCTGCCCGCCGGGCCGGCTCCCGGCGCCGGTGCCACGCCGTGGGCCGGCCCGGTCTCCGGCGGCTGGCCCGCCCCGGACGGTCCCGCCCACCGCGTCGGCGGCCCGGGTACGCCGCCAGCTGGTTCTCGCGCCGCCGGTCCCGCTGGCGGTGCCGGCGGTCCTGCCGGCCCTGGCCCTGCCGGTCCTCTTGGTGGCGGTGCGCCCGTGCCGCCGCCGGGTGCCCCCGCGCCGCGACCGCCCAGCGAGCCGGCCTCGGCGCACCCGGTCTCGCCCCCGCCTCCCGTCTCCGCGCCGCCGTCACCCCCGCTTGATCCGGCGTACGCGTTGGAGCTGGCCCGGCGGGCGGCCGACGCGGCCGACGAGGCGGCGCTGCGGGCCGAGTCGATGGCCCAGCAGCCGCCGCTGCTGCCCGGCTGGTCGCCGCTGGCGCGGGCGCTCGCGGTCTACGGCGCGGGCGCGTTCGTCGCGATCGTGCTGGAGTACGTGCTGGTGGCCGGCTGGGGACTCGACGTCGTCGACCCGTTCACGGTCTTCGCCTGGACCTGCGGCGGGCTGCCGGCGATGGCCTTTTTTGCGGCGTACCTGGTGCTCACCGTCTGGGGCAAGCCCCGAATCCTGAACGGCAAGCCCCATCATTACGCCCGGCTCGGCTTCATCCTGTGCTTCGCGGCGATGCCGCTGTCGTACTGCGGCTTCGCTCTGCTCCCCGGCATCGGCTGACTCCGGGGACGGAGGTGTTGGATGGTGACTACTTATGATCGAATTTCGCGTTCCAGCCTTCCGGGTAGATGGCGAAATGATTTCGCTGTCGGATGTCTTGCGGGAGGTTCGGCTGCAGGGATGGTCGTGGCGTCTTCTAAATTTCGAGGGAACGTCCAAACTGGAGTCGAATCTCAATGTGCTGGAGTTGGAGGAAAGTATCCGTTCCTGCGTGGCAGGAGTAAGTTACTCGTGGGAGAACCTACTCCGATTCTCGGACGATGTGGACCAGCCGATTGATGTAAGTCTGGTGGCATTCGATAAGGTTGATAGGTGTGTGCTGGTGATCGAGGTCAGGGATAGTACTTACTGGCGCATACTCTCCGATCAGTCGGATGTAAATTCCGTGGAAGCCGCAATCAGGATTTCCCGATTGGTGTAGCAAACGTGCCCATAGTTGGGGCGTGGGTGGAGTTGGGTTTTCGGGGCCCGAGCGGGTTTAGGTGGTGCAAGTGAGGGTGGGTCGGAAGTTGGGCTCGGTTCCGATTGTCGTGTTGCTGTCTGTCGTTTCGCTGTCATCTGTGTCGTGCGGCCTGGTTGGAGCGGTGGCTGAGTGCGCGCCTGGCCGACCGGATCGAATCGCGGCGATGGATCTGATGGGCGGTTATAGCGGCCATGGAGCTGGAACTCTCACCTTGGAGCCCGATGGCACCTTTACGGCCCTCGGGCTTGATGATGGCCTCGCGGCGGGGCAGTCAGGCGGCGGAACGTGGACCCTAGAGAAGGGGACAACTTCACAAAGTGACATCAGTCTGCCTTTCCTCGATGCCGGTCTGGGTGTCCATCGCTGGGATTTGATCGATGTCGCTGGCGCGACAGGCCGTCCCTGGTTGTGGTACTTCCACGGCGATCAAGATGATTGCAATATTCGATCCCTGAAGCGGAGCGGTGGTGGGTATGATCAGCCCACATGATTCACTCGGAACCGCGCGGGCGAGCCGGCCGGCGCCCTCGGCGGCGACCACGATCACTACTGGACGAGTTTCGGCCCCACGAACCTGCTGCTGCACCGGGTCGGCGCCGCCGTCGCGCTCGGCGACGGCGGGCAGGCCCTCGACATCCAGCGTCTCATCGACCCGTCGGCCCTCGGCCGGCTTGTACCGGAACGCCGGGCGCAGCATCTGCTCGACCTGGCCCGCGCGCACGCCCAGGCCGGGGATCTCACCGCCGCCGCCGAGGCGCTGTTGGACGCCGAACGCCTCGCCCCGGACGAGATCCGCCACCGTCCCGCCGCCCGGCAGGCCATGCGCGACATCCTCGAACGTGTCCGGCGCGCCCCCGCCGCCCCCGTCACCCAGCTGGCCAAACGCATGGGACTCACCGGCTGACTTGATGGGTGTCGGCTGACTCCCGGATACGGGAGGGGCTGCCGGATCGTGGACGCGTAGCTCGGTGATCGATGATGGCAGCGCGGGCATGACCCACTTCGGATGATCAAGGCTCCGACACCCTGGTGATCATCTGAACCGGTCATGCCCGCCTCGAATTCAAACTTCGTAGAAGAGCTGCCTTACTCCGTAAAATTCCTGAACGGCGAGCAGGGCCCCGGAGAAGTGTCTTCCGAGCCGTCCACCGAGCACACCCGAATCGCGTAGGTGTTCAGCTCCCAGACATCGTACTGGAACTGGGTGTACGTACCCGCCCCGCTACCGTTGTACTTGGTCGCCACCAGAGTCATGTCCACAGGGGAGGCGTAGTGGTACAGATATCCGCGCGCCCCGTGGCCGTCGGCCAGTTTGTCGTAGACGCGAAAATAATCGCCGTCATCCACGTGCTGCATACTGGCGACCGCGGTCTGGCTGTTCACGAGGGAGACCCACGTGTCAGCGGCGAACGCGGGAGTGGCTGATCCCAGCACCGCGATGGTGGGGGCAGCCAGCACGGCCGCAGCACGAACAGCCCAGCTTCTTGACATTGTTGTTCACCTCTCGGACCGACACGCCCCCGCAGCCGAATGCCTGGATGCTGAGGGGTGAATCTGCATACGCTCAACGACTTTGATGGTGTTCCTGAGTCAACGCCGAGGCGGCCGGCGTCGGACGCGGTCCGAGCGGAGCCGGGCAGCCTCGACGGAACCTCCGCCGGCCGGTGCGCCCGCCGCACACGGGCGCCCCGGACCTGATCAGGAGGTGGGCACCCAGGTGCTACCGCCACTGTCGACCGGGTTACCCGACGAGTAGCGCGCGCCGGTGATGTAGAGGCCCTGGTTTTCCGGGAAGTCCTTGTTGCAGACTCCCCAGTTACCGTTGCCCAGCTTGTTGACACAGGAACCGGTCCTGCTGAAGCCGTCACCGATCCACTCACCCACCGCGGCGTAGCCGTCGGCGTTGGTGTCCTTCACGTAGACCAGGTCACCGTAGGGCTGGAAGCAGACCCGGGCGCCGGTGTACGACGTATAGGTGCAGTAGTAGGTGCCGACGGGGCCGCTGGAAGACACGGCGTAGTCGGTCTCGTCACCGTAGTAGGCCGCATAGGCGGCGGACGGAGCGATGAGGGTAGCCGCCACGCCGGCCGTGGCAGCCAGCGCGAGTAGCCCGCGGCGGGGTTTACGCATAGCACGATCCTCCATGATTGCTGGTCGAGGCCGCGGGTTCGGCCTCGTCCCGTCGTGTTGATCAGGAATCGTGGTCAATGCGCCCATGGCGTGTCGAGCCGCTTGAGCAGTCTTGAGTGAATCTTGAACCTCGCCCCCGACCCCGGCCCCCGGCCCCGTCGATCTAGGGCAAATCGTCGTGATTGGAGATCAACTCACCGGGATTTGCCCTAGATCGACGAGGAGGTGGTGCTAGCAGTTGACCGGGCTGGCCGAGAGGGCGGTGAGGCTGCCGTACGTGGCCTGGGCCTTGCAGTAGCCGCGCTGCTCCGGGTCCGTGAAGTACGCGGTGGCCGCGGTGCCGTCGCTGGCCTGCTGGAGGGCGTACAGCGCGTCGGGCTCCGGCGAGTAGGTGCCGGTCGGCGAGTCGGCCCGGAGGAGCGTGATGCCGATGGGCCCGCTGCACCCGCCACTCAGCCGCGCGAACGCGGTCTGCATCCCGATCGAGTAGTACAGGTTGGTGACGGTGAGCGTGCACGCCGCGGCCGGCGTGCTCGGGGCGGACGTGCTCGGGGCGGCCAGGACCGGGCTCGCGGCACCGGCGACCAGGCCACCGGCGAGGACGGCGCCGCTGATCAGGCTACGGATACGCAAGGTATACCCCCTCAGATCTGTAGGGAACTTGCACTTGCCGTAAGTATCTTGGCAAAAATCTGCAAAGGCCGCGACCCCCGCGCGCGTGTCCGGTGCGCGCCATCCGCGCCCTGGACGCGTTTGCGCACCCCTCGCGGCCGGTCGGTTCCCGGACCACGTCGCCGGCCGGCGCGGTGTTACGGTCGCCGCCACCCGTACGGCGAGTAGCCGCCCCGCCGCGCTCGCCCCTGCCCCGGGGAGCCGCCATGACGTCGACCAGCGCGTACCGCCCGTCGCAGCCCGGCGCCCGCCCCGGTGCCGGCCTGCGGCGGGCGGTACGTCGGCTGCGCCCCATCCTCGGCGACCGGCTGCTCGAACCGGGCGACGCGGCGTACGCCGCCGCGACTCGGCTCTGGAACTCGGCGGTCACCCGGCGCCCCGCGCTGGTCGCCCGGTGCCGCACCACCGCCGAGGTCCGGGCCGCCGTGGTGGCCGCCCGGGACTTCCGGCTGCCGCTGTCGGTACGCGGGGGCGGGCACGACTGGGCCGGCCGGGCGCTGGCCGACGGCGGCCTCGTCGTCGACCTCACCGGCCTGCGCTCGGTGGAGATCGACGTCGGCCGGCGTACCGCCGTCGTGGGCGGGGGCGCGACCGTCGCGGATCTGCTCGCCGCCGCCCGCCCGTACGGGCTGGTCACCCCGACCGGGGTGGTCCGGGCGGTGGGCCTGGCCGGGCTGACCCTGGCCGGCGGGTACGGCCCGCTCAACGGCCGGTACGGGCTGGCGCTGGACAACCTGCTCGGCGCCGAGGTGGTGCTCGCCGACGGTCGCCGGGTCGTCGCCGCGCCCGACGCCGACGCCGAGCTGTTCTGGGCGCTGCGCGGCGGTGGCGGCAACTTCGGCGTGGTCACCGGGCTGCGCTACCGGCTGCACGCGCTGCCGACCGTCCTGGCCGGCATGATTATGTTTCCGCTGGCGCAGGCCGGGCCGGTGCTGCGCGGCTACCACGAGTTCCTCGCCGCCGCCCCCGACGAGCTGACGGTGATGGCCGGCTTCCTGCCCGGACCGGACGGCGGGCCGCTGCTCTTCCTCGCCCCGACCTGGAGCGGCGCCGACCTCGCCGCCGGCGAGCGGGAGATCGCCCGGCTCGCCGCGCCCGGTACGCCGAGCCTGCACCAGGTCGGCCCGATGGCGTACGACGACGCGCTGCGCCTCTTCGACGCGAGCATGGTGGACGGAAACCGCTACCTGCTGCGTACCCGCTGGCTGGCCGGGGTGCCCGAGCCGGTGGCCAGGGTGCTGACCGAGGCGGCCCGGCGCAGCGGGTCGGCGTACTCGACGCTGGCGCTGCACCACTTCCACGGGGCCGCAGCCCGGGTGGCCCGCCCCGACACCGCGTTCGGGCTGCGCGACCCGCACCTGGTCGCCGAGATCATCGCCGTCTGGGCACCCGGGCAGGAGGAGCGGCCGTACCGCGAGTGGGCCGAGCGGGTCGCCGCCGAACTGGAGCCGCTGGCGCTGCCCGGCGGCTACCCGAACCTGCTCGCCCCGGACGAGACCGACCGGTTACGCGCCGCCTACGGCCCCAACTATCCGCGCCTGCTCGCCGCCAAGCGCCGGTACGACCCCGCCGGGGTCTTCGGCTCCGCCACGCCGACGCTGCCCCGACCGGACCACGCCTGACCGGTCCAGCCCCCGGATCCGTCCATCGTGGACCCCCACGGGCGGCGGCCGGCGCCGCTATGCTCTCGGGCCAGTCCAGAACACGGGGGTGTCGGATGCGAACCTGGGCACGAATCGCGGCCGGATTCGGCGCGTCGCTGCTGGCCGCCGGCCTGCTGACCGCGCCGGGCGCGCCGGCCGGGGCCACGCTGACAGGCGCGCCGGGCGCGCCGGTCACCACGGCGTCGGCGGTCGCGCTGGCCGCGTCCGATCCGGCCGGCACCGCGTACCGGCAGGAGTCGGTGCGGGCGATGACCTGGAACATCTGCGGCGAGGCCGGCGGTTCGCGCGGCGACGCGGGCTTCTGCCCCTACCGCAACGAGCCGCAACGCAAGGTCGACGCGGTGGTCGACGTGATCAACCAGCGGCGGTTGGACGCGGTGATGCTCCAGGAAATCTGCTCCGGCGCGCCCGGCAGCCACCTCGACCTGCTCCAGGCCGCGCTCGGCCCCGGCTGGTCCACCACCTGGGCCGAGATGCGCCGCCCCGACGGGCGCGCGGACTGCCGGGGCGGCCTCGCCGGCACGCTCGGCATCGCCGTCGCCGTACGCGGCAGCATCACCGAGCGCACCGAGACCGCGCTGCCGATGCCCGCCGGGGTGCTCAAGACCCCGAAGCTGCTCTGCGTACGGGTCGCCGGCTGGACGACCCGGATCTGCGCGACCCACATCAGCCACGACACGGAGACCGAGTTCGGGCCGCAGATCGCCAAGGTCACCGAGGTGGTCGGCGACGAGCCGTGGGTGCTGCTCGGCGGCGACTTCAACAGCTCGTACCCGTACTCCACGGACACGCTCAAATCGCTCTACGACCGGTTCGCCGAGTGCGACGAGCAGGCGTACTACCCGGGCGAGGCGGCCAACGAGCCGACCCACATGAACAACGGTTCGGACGAGGAGGAGCCCCGCCCGGCGACCAAGCTGGACTACCTCTTCGGCCGGGCCGGCTTCACCAACTGCGACTCCTGGCAGCAGCTGGCCGACACCACCCGCAACGTCTCCACGTCGACCGAGCCGCCCAGCGGCATCTCCGACCACGCCCCGGTGTACGGCTACACCCGTGGCGCCCCGCTCGCCGGCTGGCGGCTGGACGCGGGCGGCGGTACCGTCGCCGCCGACTGGACCGGGCACGGCCGCACCGGCACGCTCGCCGGCGGGGTGACCTGGTCGGCGGAGCGCGCCGGCTCGGTGGCGCTGGACGGCACCGGCACCGTCGCCACGGCCGGCCCGGTCGTCGACACCACCCGCGGCTTCACCCTCTCCGCGTGGGCCAAGGCCGCCCCGGGCGCCCCGATCAGCGTGCTGGCCAGCCAGGACGCCCAACGCACCAGCGGCTTCATGCTCTGGTACGACCCGACCGGCCCGACCTGGCGCTTCGGCATGCCCGTGGCCGACGCCGACGGCTGGAACGTCGACGAGGTGCGCTCCAGCGTCGCGGCGCGTACCGGCGTCTGGACCCACCTGGTCGCCAGCTACGACGCCGCCGCCGGCCAGCTCAGGCTCTACGTCGACGGCGCGGCGGCCGGTACGCGGAGCCACACCGCGCGCTGGAGCGCCACCGGCCCGTTCGTGCTCGGCCGGGACCGGATCAACGGCAACCCGAACGCGCTCTGGCGCGGCGGGATCGACGACGTGCAGCTGTACGACTACCCGTTCACCGCCGCGGAGGTCGCCGCGCTCCGCGCCGACCAGCGCCTCCTGCCGCTGGTACCGACCGGCGCCACCACCGTGCCGGCCGCGACCGACCCGGCCGACCCCGGTTGCCACCAGAACGGCGGGTACGGCTCGGTCGCCACCGCCACGCCCCGGCTCTCGGTCACCGTGGCGCACGGCGATCCCACGGTGCCGGTCCGGGCCGACTCCTCCATCTGGGACAACACCGATCCGAGCCAGCCGCAGCCGATCCGGCTCGGCGGTCCCGGCTCGGCCAGCGGGTACGTCACCGGCGGCGGCACGGTCAGCGTCCCGGTGCCGCCGCTGCTAGACGGCCACCAGTACGGCTGGTACGCCCGCGCCGCCGACGCGAGCGCCACCTCGGCCACCATGCCGGTCTGCCACTTCCGCGTCCGCCTCGCCCCCTGATCCGCCCGCCGCTACGTCGGGCTCGGCGGCGCCCGCGACCCGGACCGCCGGACCCACTCCCGGCGCCGCCGGGAGTCCACTTCTCCCGAGGCGGTGCCGGCGAACGGGGTCTAGGCTGCCCGGAATGGGCACCTCCGCACGGCTGAGCGTCGACTTCGGCACCTCGAACACGGTGGCCGTACTGCGCCGGGAGGACGGCTCCGAGCACCCGCTGCTCCTCGACGCGTCGCCGCTGCTCGCCTCGGCGGTGCTCGCCGCGCCGAACGGGACGCTGCTGACCGGCGCCGACGCCGAACGCGCCGCGCCCTCGCACCCCGCCGGCTACGAGCCCAACCCGAAGCGGCACGTCGACGACGGGACGCTGTGGCTCGGCGAGCGCGAACTCCCGGTCGACGAAATCATCGGCGCGGTGCTGCTCCGGGTGGTCACCGAGGCGCGGCGGGTCGCCGGCGGGTCGGCGGCCGACGGTACCGTGCTGACCCATCCGGCGGCCTGGGGCCGCGGCCGGCTGGAGGTGCTGGTACGGGCGGCGCGGCGCGCCGGGCTGACCGACCCGCGCCTGGTGCCGGAGCCGGTCGCGGCGGCCGCGTACTTCGCCACGGGCGCCCGCCCGGCGCTGCCGACCGGGCACTGCGTGGTCGTCTACGACCTGGGCGCCGGCACCTTCGACGTCAGCGTGGTACGCCGTACGCCCGGCGGGTTCGAGGTGCTGGCCAGCGACGGGCTGCCCGACGTGGGCGGGCTGGACCTGGACGCCACCGTGGTCGGGCACGCCCGGTCGCTGACCGGTGACTCCGGCGCGTGGGAGCGGCTGGACTGGCCGCGCGACGTCGTGGACCAGCGCGCCCGGCATGACCTGTGGCGCGGTGCGCGGTCCGCGAAGGAGCAGCTCAGCCGGCACGCCAGCGCGCCGCTGCACGTACCGTTGGCCGAGCGGGAGCTGCACCTGACCCGGGACGAGTTCGAGACGGCGGCCCGCCCGTACCTCGACCGCACCGTCGCGCTGACCCTGGCGACCCTGCGCGCCGCCGGCGTGCCCCGCGAGCGGATCGCGGGACTGTTCCTGGTCGGCGGCGCGAGCCGGATCCCGCTCGTGGCGACCCTGCTGCAACGCGGTCTCGGCATCCCACCCACCGTCACCGACCAGCCCGAACTGGTGGTGGCCCGGGGCGGCCTGCGCGCGGAAGCGGTCGCCGCCGCCTCGCCCGCACCAGCCGTTCCCCCGCCGTCCGCCGTTCCGACGCCGTCCGCCGGAGCAGCCCCGGGCGCCGATCCCGCCCCGTCCGCCGGGCCGGCGTCGGGGCCGCCGGCGTCGGGGCCGGCCGTCGCGCCGCCCGGTCCCGGCTGGGCATCCCCGGTACCCGCATCCGTCCCGGCCCCGCGCGGCGTACCGTGGCGGCGCCCCTGGCTCTGGCTGGGCGCCGCCGCCCTGGTGCTGCTGCTCGTCGTCGTCAGCGCGGTGGTGGCGTGGCGGGTGGGCGTACTGCCCGGCGCGGTACCGGATTCGGCCGCCGGCGTGAACTTCAACGCCACCGGCAAGCGGAACGCCAAGCTCTTCGACTCCCGGTCCCTGCTGGAGCTGGCCGCGCCGTGGCTCAACGACGGGACGTGTGCGAAGAAGCAACCGGATCACGCCGTCGAGGAGGTCGACTGCGACGCCGAGCGGGACCTCTGGCACATCCGCTTCGAGGAGCGCCAGAGCACCGGGGACCGAAACTTCTTCCGCCCGCAAGCCGACGGGAGCAGCCGCGACGGGTACCAGGGCGGTACCTACACCGCGAGCCACCCGGCGTCCGGCTTCTACGCCCGCTGGTGCGACCGGGACGGCGACGAGTGCCACACCTACTGGGACGACGACGCCTCGCCCGCGACAGCTGACCTGTACACGTTCAACGCCAGGGGAACGGGCGGCGACGCCAGCCTGGTCGCCTACATCAACTGGGTCGGCCGGGTCCACCCCGCCGTCCGCGAGCGCTGAGCCGGTAGCCGGACGGACGATCGGCCCGCAGCCGGCGATTCAGCCGGTTTGACCGGCCGCTTCGGCGCGGATGCCGGCGAGGAGCAGGCGCAGGCCGTAGGCGAACTGTTCGGCGGAGCCGGTGGCGAACAGCTCCTCACCGGCCGCGCCGACGGGCGGGGCGGCGAGCGTCTCGGCCACGTGGCGCCACCGGTCGTCCCGCTCGCCGGCCCGTACCGCCATGGCCAGTGCGGCGGCGAGGTAGGCGACCAGCGTCTGCGAGGCGCGGACCACGTCGGCGGGGGAGAGCCCCGCCTCCGCCAGGGCGGCCAGCATCGCGGTACCGAGCCGACGACCGTGCTCGCCGAGCGGCGGGCGGGCGGCGATGTGCGCGGCGATGCCGGGATGCGCCAGCGCCGCCGACCGGATCGCCGCCATCACCGCGCGGAGCCGGGTCTCCCAGTCGGCCTCCGGGTCCGGGCCGGGCGCGTCGGCGAGGGCCAGGTCGGCGACCGCGTCCAGCAGCGCCTGCCGGTCGGGAAAGTGCCGGTAGAGCGCCATCGGGTCACAGTCGAGTTCGGCGGCGATCCGGCGCATGGTCATCGCCCGGTCGCCCTCGCGGTCACCGACCCGGAGGGCCGCCGCCGCGATGACGGCCGGTGTCAGTGGCCTCTGCCTGGGCATGCGGCCCATCATGCCCGGTGCGGCCGGAGGCGTCGACGCGGCACTCAGCTCGTTCTTCGACTCAGGGCACGAGCAGGACCTTGCCCCGGCTCGGCGACCCGTCGGCCAGCCGGTGCGCCTCGGCCGGCTCGTCCAGGGGTACGCGGGCCGCGAGCCGCGGTTCGAGCGCCCCCGCTCCGACGAGTCCGACGAGGGTCTCCAACGCTGTCCGGACCCGTTCGGGGTGGCGGCGCGCGGCACGGCTGAGCCGGTAGAAGGCGGCCCGGCGGCCGCCCGGCAGGGTGTTCCAGAGCCGCAGTCGGGCCAGGTCGACGGGGGGTCGGGCGGTGGCCGACAGGAAACCGTAGGAGACCAGCCGTCCGCCCCGGCGCAGGGCGCGCCAGGAGGCGCCGAGCGTCGCGCCGCCGACCATGTCGAACACCACGTCGACCCGGGGCAGCACCGGCTGGTCGCGGTCCACCGGCTCGGCGCCGTACGACCGGACCAGCGCGTGGTCCCGGGCGGCGGCGACTCCGTACAGTTCGACGCCGTGCCGGCGGCCGAGCGCCAGCAGGGCGGTACCGACCCCGCCCGTGGCGCCGTGCACGAGCACGCGCTCGCCGGAGCGGGCCCGGGCCACCCGGTGCAGCAGCTCGTGGGCGGTGAGATGGGTGAGCGGGAGGCAGGCGGCGACGTACTCGGAGACGCCGTCGGGCAGCTCCACCGGGGCGTCGGCCGGTACGCAGACGTGGCTGGCGTGGCCGCCGGTCAGGGTCAGCGCCGTGACCCGGCGGCCGTACCACCGGGCGGGGACGTGCGGTCCGACCGCGTCGACGACGCCGGTGGCGTCCCATCCGGGGGTGAACGGCGGAACCGGCGTCCGCCCGGGATAGCGGCCGGCGCGCATCAGCAGGTCGGCGCGGGCGACACCGGCGGCGGTGACCCGGATCCGGAGCTGGCCGGGGCCGGGTTCGGGGGCCTCGTCGGTCACCACCCGGAGCACGTCGGTGCCGCCGGTACCGGTGACGACGACGCGCCGGCGGCGGGTCACGCCGGCCCCGCGGCCCGGTCCCGGACGAGCGCCGCCACCAGCACCACCGAGCCGATCGCGCTCACCAGGGTGATGACGCCGAGCCGCCCGTCGACGGCGTAGGAGGCGGTGGCGGTGACGAAGACGCCGGCCGTGAAGGAGTAGGCGGCCACCAGCGCGGGCACGGCGTGCCGGCCGGGCAGGGCGGCGGCGGCGACCAGCGCCGCGCAGAGGATCAGGTCGGGGACCAGGAAGAGGTTGTCGGCCCGCCAGGCGTCCTGGACGAAGAGGAAACCGAAGGTACCGAGACTGATCAGTACGGCGGCGATACGCGCGACCCGGAGCGTCATGTCTACACAGTAGACATAGTCGCACGGCGTTGTCTACGCCGTAGACTTCCGCCGCCGTGCTCCGCGATCTAGGGCAAATCCCCCGTTATTTGATCTCCAATCACGCGGATTTGCCCTAGATCGACGGCGCCGCTGGGTTCGGTACGCTCCCGGCATGTTCCGTGCGGCCCGGTCCGGCGACTTCGAGCAGATCCTCCGCCTGTACCGGCAACTACACCCCGACGATCCGGTCCTGGCGGACGGATCCGATGCGGCGGCCTTCCAGCGGATCCTGGATTCTCCGGCGCTGCATCTCTTCGTGCTCGAACGGGACGGGGCGATCGTCGCCACCACGTACCTGAACGTGATCCCCAACATCACCCGATCGGCCTCGCCCTACGCCGTCATCGAGAACGTCGTCGTCGACGAGTCGCGCCGAGGGGAGGGTCTGGGCAAGGAGATCATGGCCGGCACGCTCCAGGCCGCCTGGGACGCGGGCTGTTACAAGGCGATGCTGATGACGGGCTCGCGCAGGCCGGCCACCCACGCCTTCTACCGGGCCTGCGGGTTCTCCGCCGACGTGAAGACGGCGTACCTGGCTCGACCATCGTGACCCGGCGCGTCGGCGGGCGCGACCACGGCGGCTGACCGTCGTCATCGGACGCCATCCGGGCCGGGCGATCCTCACGTCGCGAGGACACGCCCGACGTCCGGAGGCGTTGTCTCAGGGTTGCCGCGTGAGTGTCAGCTGTCCGAGTTCCTGGGTGCATCGGGTGAGCGCGACGTAGAGGCCGTTCCAGCCGCGCGGTTCGGCGGCGATGCCCTGGGGGTCGACGAGTAGCGTCGCGTCCCATTCCAATCCCTTGGACTGGGTCGCGGTGAGCACCGGTACGTCGCCCAGCACGGCTTGGAGTCCGGCGATGCGGCCGGCGGGGGCGATGACGCCGACCGTGCCACCCTGCCACCGTTGCCGCAGCTGTCGCACGGTTCGGGCGGCGGCTTCGGCAAGCTCGGCGGGCGTGATCGTGAGTTCCCAGGGGGCGATGCCGGAGGAACGTACCGCCCGTGGCGGCGTGTTGCGGCTGCCAGCCCTCTGCAGGACCGGTTCGGTGAGGTCCATGACCTCGCGCGGGGTCCGGTAGCAGATGGTGAGTTCCGCGGCGGTCCAGCGGTCCCCGAAAGCGGCCCGCACCGCCTGCGCCCAGCTGGTGTGCCGGTGCGCCGCCTCCGCCTGGTCGATGTCGCCGACGGCGGTGATGGAGCGACTGGGACAGCGCCGGAGGACCATGTGCCACTGCATCTCGGACAGCTCCTGCGCCTCGTCGACGACGACGTGGCCGTACACCCAGCCGCGCTGCCGGCGGGCGCGGTCGGCGACGAACTCGCCCTGTGGTTGCGGGGCGCCGACCTCGCCCAGCAGGTCGGCGAGGGCGTCGAGCAGGGGTACGTCGCTGGACGCCCACGGGGCGGGCTCGGCCGCGACGGCGGCGATCTCCTGCGGGGACAGCTGCGGGGCGAACCGGGCCAGCAGGGTGCGGTCGGTCAGGAAATCCCTCAGCAGGGTCTCGGCGTCGAGGGTGGGCCACCATGCCTCGACGAACCGGGCGATGGTGGCGTTCTCGGCGATACGCTGACGGAGGTCTTCGATCTCTTCGTCGGAGAGCAGTCCGTCGATGTCGATGCCGGTGGGT
This sequence comes from Micromonospora sp. NPDC049559, assembly GCF_040676675.1. Lineage (NCBI taxonomy): Bacteria > Bacillati > Actinomycetota > Actinomycetes > Micromonosporales > Micromonosporaceae > Micromonospora > Micromonospora sp. NPDC049559. The sequence continues at coordinate 197,191 of NZ_JBFAPK010000006.1, forward strand.
GCCCTGCCGGGCTGGTGGTCCTGCCCCATGCTCCGGTCGACGCGGGCGAGGATGTCCTCGAAGCCCTCCTCCATCTTGTCCATCAGCGCCTCGCGCTGCTCGACGACGGCTTCGGCAAGGAGGTGGTGCAGCTGCTCGGCGAAGACCGCGCGGGCGCGGTGGTACGGACGTCCCCGCACCGCCGAGGCGAGTGCCTCCGCCACCGTTGCGGCGGTGATGACGTGGAACTCGCCCTCCCAGCGCAGCTTCAGCTCGCGGGGCCGGGGGAGCAGCGACGTGACGTAGTTTTCGAGCGCGGGTTGCCAGAGGGCGCGGCCCTTGATTTCGGCGAGCAGCCGGCTCTCGTCGCGGCCCACGCGGATCTCGGGTAGCAGAGTGTCGCAGGTCGCCGAGACGACGGCGGTCTCACCGAGCGCGGGCAGCACCTGGGCGATGTACTGGAGGAACCGCGGCGAGGGGCCGAGGACCAGGACCGCTTGCTCGGCCATCTTGGGGTGGGCGAACAGCAGGTAGGCGACGCGGTGCAGGGCGACCACGGTCTTGCCGGTGCCGGGACCGCCCTGAACGATCAGCGGGCCGGTCGCCTCGGCCCGGATGATGTCGTCCTGTTCGCGTTGCAGCGTGGAGATCGCCGTCGACATGCGGCCGGTACGACGCTGGTCGAGGGCGGCCAGCAGGGCGCCCTCACCGACGAGCTCCGCCGTCATGGTGCCGTCCAGTGGTTCGTCGTCCACGCCGACGACGGTCGATCCCGTCGTGCGTATATGACGGCGCCGCGCCTGACCCTGTGGGTCGACAGCCGTCGCCGTGTAGAACGGCCGAGCCGCGGGGGCGCGCCAGTCCACCAGCAGCGGCTCACTGTCCTCGCCGTCGTCGCGGAGACCGACCCGGCCGATGTGTCGCACGCTGCCGTCAAGGCCGTCGAGGCGGCCGAAGACCAGCCCCTCCCGCGCTCGCCGTAGCTCCTCGTACTGCTGGCGGAGCATGCGCTGCCGGGACCGCTCCAACGCGTCCAGGGCGTCCGACGAGAGCTCGGCCTGGAGGTGGTCGACCAGCCTGTCGCGCCGGGCCGTGGCCAGGTCGAGGAAGTCCTGTTCCTCGGCGACCGCGGATCGGCGCGCGACGTCCTCTGCGGTGGGGGTCGGCGGTTCGCCGTTTGGTGCTGCTTGGCTGATGTCGGCGGTGCCGTTGTTCGGGGCAGAATTCCGGCGCATTCGCAAATCCTTGCACTGGTGTCCCTCGGCCCCGATGGGCCGCAGCGTGTGGCGGCGGCAAGCATAGGGCGGGTTTCTCCGCGTCGACAAGGAACTCCGCCCGCCGAGATGGGAATCTCAGTGCCTTGCGGATTCGGGTCGCATGTGGCCTCACTCAATCTTGATTTGTTATTGACAGTCGGTCCCCGGTCTGATCTGACCGCCCACGGCGGCACGGCTCGCGGGCGCCACCCGATCCCGGTGAGAGCGGCCATGGCGAGGGTGTCGAACGGCGGCTGCCGTACCAGGGCTCGATCTGTTACCCGGCCGTCGAGCGTGAACCTCTCTATCTTTAGACACCAATCAGAAACAAGTCGATGACGGGCGGGCTTGATCGTGACTCCCACGCTCCCGGCTATTCCGCATCGTTCGTCCCGCCTTCACCGGTATCGGCGCGTTGTAGCCGTTCCCGCAAGCCAGGTGCTATTAGGGTCGATGCGTGTCCCTCCACTTCGGCCGGTCGGCGGGACTCCGACTCCGGTATCGACGTGGGTTTGTGGCGGCGTGAGGATTTGATCTAAGAATTGAGGAGGAGTGATGAACGAAACGCAACTCTCCACCGATGCGTTCATCGTCGCGGAGATCAAGCGGGCCCGCCTCGCGGCCGGGCTGACCCAGGAGGAGTTCGGCAAGCGCGCCAACTTCTCGAACTCCCACGTGAGCGCGGTCGAGATCGGCACCCGGGCGTTGCGGATGGACTTCATCCGGGGCGCGGACCGGGCGCTGAACACCGGCGGGCTCTTCGAGCGGTTGGCCGTCCGGCTGCGGGCGGTCGAGGCGTCCCCGGCCTGGTTCCGGGACTGGATGCTCGCCGAGGCCGAGGCGATCGCGCTGCGCTCGTACGAGAACGTCGTCCTGCCCGGGCTGCTCCAGACCGAGGCGTACGCCCGCGCGGTCTTCGCCGCCGGCGGCCTGCTCCCGCCGGAAGAGGTGGAGCGGCGGGTGGCGGCCCGGCTGGAGCGGCAGGCGCTGCTCACCCGGGAGAAGCCGCCCACCTTCGTCGCGGTGGTGGACGAGGCGCTGCTGCACCGCCCGGTCGGCGGGCCCGAGGTGATGGCCGAACAGCTGCGACACCTGGTCCGCCTCTGCACCGAACTGCCGCACGTCACGCTGCACGTCGTGCCGGCCACCGTCGGCGCGTACGCTGGCCTGAGCGGTCCCTTCGTCGTCGCCACCCTGCCCGGCGGTGAGGACGTCGTCTATCTCGACAACCAACTGCGGGGTCAGATGGTGGGCGACCGGGCGGGGTTGTTCTGGGTCCGCAAGGCGTGGGACTCCATCCTGGGCGAGGCGTTGTCGGCCCAGCGGTCCATCGAGCTGATCTCGGAGGTGGCGGAGAAGTGGGAGAGCGACAGCTGACCGGCGCGCGGTGGCACAAGAGCAGCCGGAGCAGCCAGAACGGCGGCAACTGCGTCGAGGTGGCGGAGAACCTGCCGGGCGTGGTGCTGGTGCGGGACAGCAAGGATCGCGACGGCGGGGTGCTGGCATTCACCCCGAACGCCTGGCGTGCCTTCGTCGGCGCGATCGCCGGCCGCCCGGCCTGATTTTCCCGCCGCGAGCGGACCGCCTCGACGCGACCGGGGCGCCGAGGGCCAGACGGCCTGCGCCTGGCCCTCGGGCGACGTCTGTCAGCGGAAGAGATGCGACGCGTTGTTGTTGCTCAGCGTCGAGATCAGGTTGGCGGCCTGGCCGCTGGCGAAGGTCTGCGACGCGCCGGCGAAACCGCTGTTGTAGTAGACCGTGACGGCGCGGCTCGACAGGTTCCGGACCGACATGGCGTTGTTCTTCACGCACTGCCCCTGGCCGAGCCCCGGGCCCCGGAACTCGTAGCAGGTCGGCTGCGAGTCTCCGTAGTTGGACACCGAGGAGCTGAAGTCGGACACCGAACCCGTCATGTTGGGGTAGTAGTACAGGCAGAATTCCCCGCTCTCGCAGACGCCGTTGCGTGCGGTCGCGGCCGACGCCGGCGACGCGGTGATCATCAGGCCCCCGGCAATGCCGAGCGACGCCACCCCGGCGGTGATGATCCGCCCGATCCGTGCTGTCACCTTCATCTGTTCTCCTCCTGGCTCCCCGTGACGATCTACCGGTGGTCCGGCCTGGACCTGTCGGCGGACGGATGTCCGCCCGTCGATGACTGTTCCGTGGCGATCGGTCGGCCGGGCGGATCCCGACCGAATCCGAATGCCGGTGCAGTACCGGGGTGCCGGGTGGCGGCTCGACAGGCAAATGACGCACCGTGTCTGTTGGCTGACGCTTCGCAGTCGGCCTCGGGGTCCGGGTGACCGCGGCCGGGGCGGGCCGGGGCCGCCCACCACGCCGCGTTACCGTTGACGTGGGTCCGGTCACACTCCGTGCAACGTTCGGTCCGGGCAAACTCGGGCCGAACGGGGTACGCCCGGCGGCTGGGGACGCGAGTAGGATCTGGCCCGCGGTCGCTGATGCCCGCCCACATCTCAACACTTCCGGCGGTGGAGACACCCGCCGGCCATGCGCGACCCGCGCGTTGTTGGACAACTGTTCGCAGTTCCGCAAGGGGTCGGCCCCTGGGCCGGTCCGGGGGAGAGACTAGCCTGATGGCCGTGAAACGCCGCGCGAAGATCGTCTGTACTCTTGGCCCCGCCACCTCGTCCCCGGAGCGGATCCGGGGCCTTGTCGAGGCGGGCATGGATGTGGCCCGGCTGAACTTCAGCCACGGCAGCCAGGCCGACCACGAGCAGGTCTACCACCTCGTACGCCAGGCCGCCGAGCGGGCCGGACGCGCGGTCGCGATCCTCGGTGACCTCCAGGGTCCCAAGATCCGGCTGGGCAAGTTCGAGGACGGCCCGTACGAGTGGCGCACCGGTGACTCCGTCGTGATCACCGGGGACGACATCATCGGTACCAAGGACCGGGTCTCCTGCACCTACCAGAAGCTGCCGCAGGAGGTCCGCCCCGGCGACCGTCTGCTGGTCGACGACGGGCGGGTGGCGCTGGAAGTCAGCTCGGTGACCGGCAACGACATCCGCTGCCTCGTGACCGAGGGCGGCCCGGTCTCCAACAACAAGGGCGTCTCGCTGCCCAACGTCGCGGTCAGCGTGCCGGCCATGTCGGAGAAGGACAGCGAGGACCTGCGCTTCGCCCTGCGGCTCGGCGTCGACATGGTGGCCATGTCGTTCGTCCGTACCGCCGACGACATCAAGCTCGCCAAGGCGATCATGGCCGAGGAGGGCGTGCACCGACCGGTGATGGCCAAGGTCGAGAAGCCCGAGGCGGTCGACAACCTGGAGTCGATCGTGGCGGCCTTCGACGGGATCATGGTCGCCCGCGGCGACCTCGGCGTCGAGCTTCCCCTCGACCAGGTGCCGCTGGTCCAGAAGCGCGCCGTGCAGCTCTGCCGCGAGAACGCCAAGCCCGTCATCGTGGCCACCCAGATGCTCGACTCGATGATCGAGAACTCGCGCCCCACCCGGGCCGAGGCCTCGGACGTCGCGAACGCGGTGCTCGACGGCACCGACGCGGTCATGCTCTCGGGCGAGACCAGCGTGGGGCGCTATCCGATCCTCACCGTCGACACCATGTCGAAGATCGTGCAGACCACCGAGGCCGGCTCCATCGCCGTACCGCGGTTGCAGCACGACCCGGCCACCCACGGCGGCGCGCTCACCGTGGCCGCCTCCCAGATCGCCAAGGCGATCGGCGCCAAGGCCCTGGTCGCGTTCTCGCAGACCGGCGACACCGTACGCCGGCTCTCCCGGCTGCACTGCGAGCTGCCGCTGCTGGCCTTCACCCCGGTGCCGGAGGTGCGCGACCAGCTCGCGTTCACCTGGGGCGTGGAGACCTTCCTGATGCCCTTCGTCGAGCACACCGACGACATGTTCCGCCAGGTCGACCAGGCCCTGCTCGGGCTGGAGTACGGCAACCCGGGCGACTACGTCGTGATCGTGGCCGGCAGCCCGGTCGGTACCCCCGGCTCGACCAACACCCTGCGGGTGCACCAGCTCGGCTCCCTGGTCGACCCGGCGGCGCGGGCAGCACGGTGAGCCCGAGCGAGCCGATCGTCGGGCAGGCCGCGGTCGACCAGCTGCTCGAGGTCCTCGATCTCGAACAGCTGGACGAGATGAGCTTCCGCGGCATCAGCCCGCCGGTCGGCCCGCAGCGGGTCTACGGCGGTCAGGTGGCCGGTCAGGCGCTCGTCGCCGCCGGCCGCAGCGTCGACCCCAGCCGCGTGGTGCACTCGCTGCACGGCTACTTCGTCCGCCCCGGCGACCCGGTCGAACCGATCGAGTACCGGGTCGAGAAGATCCGCGACGGCCGGTCGTTCTCGGTACGCCGCTGCGTGGCGCTGCAGAACGGCAAGACGATCTTCTTCATGTCGGCGTCGTTCCAGCGCGCCGAGGAGGGTCTCGACCACCACGCGCCGGCCCCGGCGGGCGTACCCGGCCCCGACGAGCTGCCGACGATGGCCGACCGGCTCGCCCGGTACCCCGAGCGGCTGGGCATCTGGTCGCTGATCCCGCGCCCGATCGACGTGCGGTACGTCGGCGAGCCCGGCTGGGTACGCCCCGGCGACCGCCCCGCCGACCCGTACCAGCGGGTCTGGATGCGCATCGACGGCAAGCTCCCCGACGATCCGCTGCTGCACGCCTGCGCGCTGACGTACGCCTCGGACCTGACGCTGCTCGACTCGGTCCTCTCCGTGCACGGCGAGGTCTGGGGTCCGGGCGGCGTGGTCGGGGCGAGCCTCGACCACGCGCTCTGGTTCCACCGGCCGTTCCGGGCCGACGACTGGTTCCTCTACGACTGCTGGAGCCCCTCGGCCTCCGGCGCGCGGGGGCTCGCCACCGGCCGGATGTTCACCCGCGACGGGCACCAGATCGCCAGCGCGGTACAGGAGGGGCTGCTCCGCAAGATCGGCGCCTGAGGTTTTTCGGTGGTCCGGGTTGGGGTGGGGCCCGCCGTGCCCCGCGAAGCCCGTCAGGCTTGATGTCTTCGCGTGGTACGGCGGGCCCCACCTTGAACCGAACCTGGGCCTGGTAGGCCCGGCCCGCAGTGCGACTGGCCCTACCGTGCTGGTATCGATGGGACGGCGGGCGGCTAACCTTGCCGCATGCGTCTCTCCGCCCGGGTCGACTACGCGCTGCGGGCCACCGTCGAACTCGCCGCGGTCGCCGGTGGGGAAACCGACCGTCGCCCGACCCCCGTCACCGCCGAACAGATCGCCCGCGCCCAGGAGATCCCGCCGAAGTTCCTGGAGAGCATCCTGCTCCAGCTGCGGCGCGGCGGCGTCGTGCACGCGCAGCGCGGCCCGGAGGGCGGCTACTGGCTGACCCGGCCCGCCGCGGAGATCAGCCTGGCCGAGGTGATCCGGGTGGTCGACGGCCCGCTGGCGCACGTGCGCGGCCAGCGCCCCGAGGACCTGGGCTACCAGGGCGTGGCCCGGGCCCTGCAGGACGTCTGGATCGCGCTGCGGGCCAGCGAGCGGGAGATCCTGGAGCTGGTCACGATCGCCGACGTCGCCAGCGGCAAGCTCCCCGACCGGGTACGCGAACTCGCCGCCGACCCGAGCGCCTGGAGCTGACCGGCGTAGCTCAGCGCCCGGCGCCGGCCGCCCCGACCACCCCGTTGGGTCCCGTGGCGGCGGGCGCCGTGCTCGCCCGTACCGTCAGCCGCGGGTCCAGCAGGGTCGCCTCCGGCACCGGGTCGCCCTCCAGCTTGCGCATCAGCAGCGACACCGCCTGCCGGCCGACCTCCTCGGCCGGGATCAGCACCGATGTCAGCGTCGGATCGGCCCGCTCGGCCACCTCGTCCGGGCAGATCGCCACCACCGAGACGTCGTCCGGTACCGCGCGCCCGAGCGAACGCAGCGCGGTCAGCACCTGCCCGACGGCCGCCTCGTTGTGCACCACCAGCCCGGTCAGGTCCGGGTCGCGCTCCAGCAGGCCGGCCAGCTCCCGCCGGATCGCCTCGTAGCTCTCCTCGCAGGGCTGGGCGTGGGCGTTGATGCCGTGCCGGCGGGCGGTCTCGGTGAACCCGGCCCGGGTCCGGTGCGCGAACCCGGTGTCCCGGTCGTAGACCACGGCCGGCGCGCCGAGCAGCGCGATCCGGCGGTGCCCCAGCGCCGCCAGGTGGTCGACGCAGGCCTGACCGGCCCGGTAGAAGTCCAGGTCGACGCAGGTCAGGCCGGCCGCGTCGGCGGGGAAGCCGATCAGCACGCTGGGCCGGCCGAGGCGGCGCAGCAGCGGTACCCGGGCGTCGCGCATCTCGACGTCCATCAGCACGATCCCGTCGACCATGGCGCTCGCGGCGATCCGCCGCAGCCCGGCCGCCCCCTCGTCGGCGGTGACCAGCAGCACGTCGTGGTCGAACTGCCGCGCCGTGGTCACCACCGCCGTGGCGAACTGCATCAGCACCGGCAGGTGCATGCCGGAGCGCAGCGGCAGCACGAGCGCGATCACGTTGGCCCGCTTGCTGGCCAGCGCCCGGGCGCCGGCGTTCGGGTGGTAGCCGAGCTTGCGCACGCTGGCCAGTACCCGCTCCCGGGTGGCCGCCGAGATGACCCGTTTGCCGCTGAGCACGTACGACACGGTGCTGACGGCGACGCCGGCGTGCCGGGCCACGTCGGCGATGGTGACCATGTCGGGTCGCTTCGCCGGCTGCTCGGCGCCGTCGGGACCCGGGCTGGTTGACGCAGGGGACACGGTACGCACGCCTCCATCCTCTGTCGCGGGCGGTCACGCCGGCGAAGGATCAGGTCGCCCACGGTAGCGCCCCCGTGGCTCGACCCGACGGTGGAGGTCCCGCTCATCCGCCGGCGGGATGGGCCGTCTCCCCGCCCGCGCCGTCGGGTCCGTCCGCCCCGCCGGTCGTGGACGCGCCGTCCGCTCCGGTCACCGTCAGGGTGGCGGTGGCGGTGATGTCCACGCAGGAGCGCCCGACCAGCAGCGTGTACCGGGTCGCCGCCACCACGTACCGCCCGGCCGTCGCGTCCCAGTGCGCCAGGTCGGCGGCGCGCAGCCGCAGCCGCACGGTACGCGCCTCGCCCGGCCCGAGCGCCACCCGGGCGAACGCCCGCAGCTGCCGCAGCGGCTGCTTCACCGGCGACCGGCGCTGCCGGGTGTAGAGCTGCACCACCTCCTCGCCGGCCCGCGCGCCCACGTTGCGTACCTCGACACTCACCTCCACGCCGCCGTCCGGCGCCACCGTCTCGGCGCTGAGCCGCAGGTCACCGTGGGCGAAGCGGGTGTAGCTCAGGCCGTGGCCGAACGGGTAGAGCGGGTCGCCCCGGTAGTAGAGGTAGGTGGCGTCGGCGTCGATGACGTCGTAGTCGAGCAGGTCGGGCAGCTCGGCCGCGTCGCGGTACCAGGTCTGCGTCAGCCGGCCGCCGGGATCCGCGTCGCCGCAGAGCACTGCGGCGAGCGCGTGCCCGTACTCCTGCCCGCCGTGCGCCGACCAGACGATCGCGGGCACGTGCTCGTCGGCCCAGTTCAACGCGTACGGGTAGCTGCTCGTCACCACCAGCACGGTGCGCGGGTTCGCCGCCCGCACGGCGCGTACCAGCGCCTCCTGCGCGGCGGGCAGCGCCAGGTCCGAGCGGTCCTCGGTCTCCCGGCCGCCCACCAGCGGATGGTTGCCGACCACCACCACGGCGACCTGGGCCGCCGCCGCGAGCGTGGCGGCGTCGCGGGCCCCGTCGGCGACGAGTTCGACGGTGAAGCCGGTGGCCGTTTCGGCGTCGGCGGCGTCCGCCCGCAGCACCCCGTCCGCGCCGACCGTGACGTACCGCTCGCTGGCCAGGTGGTACAGCACCGTCTCCCCGGCGGCCCGGTCGACCAGCCGGAACGTCTCCTGCACCACCCACCCGCCCGGTCCGGGCCGGTCGTTGACCAGCACCCCCGCGTCGTCGACGCCGACGTGCCGGTCGTTCGCGACCGCGCGCAGCGCGACGATCCCGTGCCCCCAGTCGAAGACGTCGAACCAGCCGTCGGCCGCCGTCCGCCGCGCGGTCGCGGTCAGCGCGTCGCCGTCCGGCTCCGCGACGGCCTGGACGTACCCGGTGTCGGCGCGCAGCGCGATCCGGTCCACGCCCGGGTGGTACGCCGTGGTCGCCGCGTCCAGCCGGGCCGCGAGCCCGTCCCGGGCGGTCACCGCGTACGGCAGCGTGCCGCTGTACCAGTCCTCGTAGAGGGTGCCGGCCAGCGGGCCGACGATCGCCACCCGGCGCAGCCGCTCCGCCCGCAGCGGCAGCAGCGGCTCCTCCCACCGCCGGGGCGGCTCGTTGCGCAGCAGCACGAACGACTGGCGCGCAGCCTCCCGGGCCAGCTCCTGGTGCGCCGCGCAGTTGATGACGTCGGCGGTGATCCCCGCGTACGGGTCCGCCTCCGGCGGGTCGAAGTCGCCGAGCCGGAACCGCAGCGCCAGGATCCGCCGCACCGCCGCGTCCACGTCGGACTCGTCGAGCAGCCCGCGCCGCAGTGCCTCGGTCAACCGCCGCACGGTCGGCCCCCGGTCGTCGCCGTCCTCGGTGAAGCTGTCGATGCCGGCGCGCAGCGCGGCGGCGTACCCGCTCGGCTGGTCGGGCTGGCAGCCCTGCGCCCCGGCCAGGTTGGAGACCCCGCCCGCGTCGCCGACGACCAGCACCTCCGTCCCGCCCCACCGGCGCAGCTCGGCCCGGATCAGCGGGCTCAGGTGCGCCGGCGCCCCGTTCACCAGGTTGTACGACGCCATCACCGCCACCGCCGCGCCGGCCGCGAGCGGGGCCCGGAAGGCCGGCAACTCGTACTCGTGCAGCACCCGGGGCGGCAGGTTGCTGGAGGTGGTGCAGCGCTCGGTCTCGTTGTTGTACCCCAGGAAGTGCTTGAGCGTGGGCGCCGTCTTCAGCCGCTGCGGATGGTCGCCGCGCAGCCCCCGCGCGTACGCCGTACCGAGCACGCCGGTCAGCCACGGGTCCTCGGAGTAGCCCTCCTCGTTGCGCCCCCAGCGCGGGTCGCGCAGCGGGTTCACCACCGGCGCCCAGACGTTCAGCCCGGCCCGGGTCGGGTCCTTGTGGTGCAGGCCCCGCACCTCGTCGCCGACGGCGGAGCCGACCGCCCGTACCAGCTCGGGGTTCCAGGTGCTGGCCAGGCCCAGGGCCTGCGGGAAGACGGTGGCCGGGCCGAGCCAGGCGAGCCCGTGCAGCGCCTCGGTGCCGGTACGGAACGCCGGCACGCCGAGCCGGTCGACCGGCGCCTGGTGCTGGTGCAGCAGCGCGATCTTCTCGTCCAGCGTGAGCCGCCCCAGCAGGTCGGCGACCCGTACGTCGAGGGGCTGTCCGGGGTCGCGGAACGTGTCGCTCATGGTCGATGGCCCTTCCGCCGATGCCATGGTGTTCCTCCGCGCCGCGCACGGCGGCGGGGGTGGGGGTGACCCGGCCGCCGGGCCCGGAGAGCGCGAAGCGCTTCGACGACCGTACGAAGACATGCCTCCGGAACGTTTGCCCACGTCGCCTGGAGGCGTCTTCGAGCGTTGCACCCCGACCGTGGGTGGTCAAGCATTCGCGTCCGTCTTTGGGTCGCGCTCGTGGGTGGTCGCGGTTCGGGGGGGTGGGGCCCGCCGTACCCCGCGAATCCCGTCAGGCTTGATGTCTTCGCGGGGCACGGCGCGCCCCACCCGTCACCGTGGCGCGGTCCGCCGTCCGTCCCTCCCGGCCCCGGCCGCCCTTGACCGAGGTCTAGCCGGCGGTGCGGAGGTGGGGGAGGCGGCCGGCGTCGACGTGGGCGAGGGTGGTGGCGGCCGCGCCGGTGGCCGCGGCGCCCGGTCCGAGCGTGCCGGCCGCGAGCTGGCAGCCCCCGGCATCGGGCGCGGCCGTACGGGCGACCAGCTCGGCGGTGGCGGACGGCAGCAGCCACTCGGCCAGGATCGCGTAGTAGCCGCCGAGCAGTACGACCTCGGGGTTGAGGAGGCTGGCCAGCAGCGACACCGCGTGACCGAGGTACCGGCCGGTGGCGGTCAGCGCGTCGAGTGTGGACGGTTCGCCCTGCCGGGCCCGGGCGCGGATCCGTTCGATCTCGGGGGCGAAGTCGCCGACCGGTCCCTCGTCGGCCGCGTCGGGCAGGGCCAGGCGGATCAGCGCCGGAATCCCGGCCAGCGCCTCCAGGCAGCCGCGCCGGCCGCACGCGCAGGCGGGGCCGGCCGGGTCGAGCCGCACGTGCCCGATCTCGCCGGCGAACCCGCGCCCGCCGCGCAGCAGCCGGTGGTCCGCGACCACCCCGGCGCCGATGCCGGCCCCGCCGGTGAGGTGCACGAGGTTGGCCGTGCCGGCGTACCGGCCCTCCCGGTGCTCGGCCAGCGCCGCGAGGTTGGCGTCGTTCTCGACCGTGAGGTCGTACCCGGGGTCGCGCAGCGCGGCGCGCAGCCTCGCCGCGAGCGGCAGGTCGTGCCAGCCGAGGCCGGTGGCGAGGCGGACCACGCCGGCGTCGTCGACGAGTCCGGGCACCGCCACGGTGAGTCCGAGCAGGCCGCGGTCCAGGGCACGGACCCGGCCGGTGGCGCGCCCGGCCAGGGTGGCGATCGCGGCGACCGCCTCGTCGGCCGTGGCGGCCTGGGCGTCGAAGGCGCGGCGCCAGGAGAGCAGCCGGGTGCCGCCGAGGTCGACGGCGACCGCGGTGAGCTGGTCGGCGCTGACCTCGATGCCGAGCGCCGCGTACGGCTCGCCGTCGATGACCAGGTTGGTGGCGGGTCGGCCGATGCGGTTCTCGGTGAGCCCGGTCTCGCGTACCAGGCGGCGGTCGATCAGGTCGGCGACCAGGCTGGAGACGGTGGCCTTGTTGAGGCCGGTCGCGGCGGCGATGTCCGCGCGCGAACAGGGGGCGTTGGCGCGTACGTGGCGCAGCACGACCGCGAGGTTCGTGGTGCGTACGTCGCCGAGGTCGGCCGGCTGGGTACCGGTCTGCGTCGAGATCAAGGTCAGTTCCGCTCCCCGCGTGCTGGTGTTGCGACCGGGGCCGGCCGGGGTCGCGGTGGTGCGGTCCATCATGCCGTACCCGCTCCGGCCGTCGCCGCGCCCCGCCGCCTGCGCGCCCGCCTCCGCGGCCCCCGGTGTCCCTTGTGGCACCGGTCACCGTCGATTAGTTTGTTTAGCTACCAGACGAACTAACTCTACTCGTGCACCCCGTTCCGCACACCCGTCGACTTGTTGAAGGGAGCACGCCGTGGACCCGAGCCTCGCCGGAGCCGGAGCCGGAGCCGGAGCCGGAGCCGGAGCCGGAGCCGGAGCCGGAGCCGGAGCCGGAGCCGGAGCCGGACTGGGAGTGGGCGCCGACCGGCGGGCCGTGCTGCGCCTGTTCGCCCTCGGCGCCGCCGCGACCGCCGGAGGCGGCCTGCTCGCCGGTTGCAGCCGGCAGCCGGGCAGCAAGGGCGTCGCCACCAAGGCCGACGCGGTCAAGGGCGTGCTCCCGAGCTACCAGCCGCGTCAACTGGTCGCGCCGGACCTGCCGGGCGAGGGACCCATCCCGCACGGCTACCTGACCTACCCGCGCCAGCTCGCCACCGCCGTGACCAACCGGCCGGGCAGCGGCGGGCCGCCGATCCGGACCATCTCCCCCTGGTGGGGCCCGATCCCGCCGGGGCGGGGCAACAACTCGTACCTGGCGACGGTGAACGGGCAGCTGGGGGTCGAGGTCGAGCCGAGCCTGCAGGACGGCGCCACGTACGCGGACAAGCTCGGCGCGGTGCTCGGCGCCCGCGACGTGCCAGACCTGCTGGTCGCCCCGAACTGGGAGATCGACAAGCTGTCCCGCTTCTCGGACGCGGTACGGGCGCTCTTCGAGGACCTCACCGACCACCTCAAGGGCGACGCGGTGCGGGCGTACCCGAACCTCGCCTCGCTGCCCACCGGCGCGTGGGAGTACTCGGTCTGGGGCGGCCGGCTCTACGCCGTACCGTTCCCGACCGACGGGCCGTTCGCCCTGGCCATGTTCTACCGCAAGGACCTCGTCGACGCGGCCGGCGTCGCGCCGCCGAAGACCATCGACGAGCTGTACCAGTTCGGCCGCAAGATGACCGACACGAGCCGGGGCGTCTGGGCCTTCGGGTCGGTCTTCGACATGGTGCAGCAGTACTTCGGCTGCCCCGGGGTGCAGAACGGCTGGCGCCGCAAGGCCGGCGGCGGGCTGGAGCACAAGTACGAGACCGCCGAGTACCGGGCGGCGCTGGAGTTCACCGCGCGGCTCTTCGCCGAGGGGCTGGTGCACCCGGAGACCGTGGCCAGCAAGGGCGCCGACGAGAAGCAGCTGTTCAGCGGCGGCCGGATCGCCATGTACAAGGACGGCCTCGGCGCCTGGCAGGGGATGCAGGGCGAGCAGGCGAAGGTGACCCCGGGCTTCGAGATGCAGCCGCTGCCGGTCTTCGCCGCCGGGGGCGCCAAACCGGTCGTCTGGGGCAGCGAGAAGCCGATCTTCTTCACCTTCGTCAAGAAGGGGCTGGGCCGGCAGCGCACCGAGGAGATCCTGCGGGTGCTCGACTGGTGCGCCGCCCCGTTCGGCAGCAAGGAGTACGAGCTGCGCGAGTACGGCGTCGAGGGCCGGCACTTCACCCGCGCGGCCGACGGCAGCCCCGTCCCCACCGACCTGGGCCGTACCGAGATCGCCGACCAGTACGACTACCTCGGCGGCCGGGTACCGGTGAAGGTGCGCAGCGGCGACACCCCGAACTACGTCAAGGACTACATCGACTACCACCGCGCCACGATCGGGCTGATGGAGGAGGACCTCTTCGCCGGGATCAAGCTGGAGCTGCCGGCGAACTACTCGAAGGTGCTGACCCCGAGCGAAGACAAGATCGCCGACATCCTCCGGGGCCGCCGGCCGCTGGGCGACCTGGACCAGGTGGTCCGCGAGTTCCGCTCCGGCGGCGGGGACGAGGGGCGGGCCTTCCTGGAGAAGGCCCTGGCCGACAACGGCCGATGAGCGCCCCGACCAGGGCCGTCGGGGCGGCGCCGCGACCCGCCGAGCCCGGGGCAGCGGCGCCGGGGGAGCCGGTCGCGCCGGCGGTACCCGGGCGGCGCCGGCCGCTGCGGGCCCGGCTGCGCCGGGACTGGCCGCTGCTGCTGATGACCGCGCCCGCCGCGCTGCTGCTGCTGGTCTTCCACTACCTGCCCGCGCTGGGCAACGTGATCGCCTTCCAGGACTACAACCCCTTCGTCGGCGACGGCCCGCTCGACGCCTTCCTGCAGAGCGAGTGGATCGGGTTCGGCAACTTCGAGGTGCTCTTCTCCGACCCCGCCTTCTGGGACGCGGTACGCAACACCCTGGCCATCACCGGCTTCCAGCTGGTCTTCTTCTTCCCGCTCCCGATCGGGCTGGCGATCCTGCTCAACAGCGTGGTCTCGCCCCGGGTGCGTACGTTCGTGCAGAGCGTGGTCTACCTGCCGCACTTCTTCTCCTGGGTGCTGGTGGTGACGTTCTTCGTGCAGATGCTCGGCGGCGCCGGGCTGCTGGCCCAGCAGCTGCGCCAGGCCGGCCGGGAGCCGTGGGACATCATGACCAACCCGGACACGTTCATCGTGCTGGTCACCGCCGAGACGGTCTGGAAGGACGCCGGCTGGGCCGCCATCGTCTTCCTCGCCGCGCTCTCCGCGATCGACCCGCACCTCTACGAGGCCGCCGCCGCCGACGGCGCCGGCCGCTGGCGGCGGCTCTGGCACATCACGCTGCCGGGGCTGCGCCCGGTCATCGTGCTGTTGCTGATCATGCGGCTCGGCGACGCGCTCTCGGTCGGCTTCGAGCAGTTCATCCTGCAACGGGAGGCGGTCGGCCGGCAGGCCGCCGAGGTGCTGGACACCTTCGTCTACTACCAGGCGATCGTGCCGCAGCAGTGGGGACTCGGCGCGGCGGCCGGGCTCTTCAAGGCCGCGGTCGGGCTCGTCCTGATCCTGGTCGCCAACCACGCGGCCCACCGGCTGGGCGAGCAGGGGGTGTACTCGAAGTGACGACGCTCGCGCGGGGGAACCGGGGAACGCGGTACCGGGGGAGCGGGCGGCGGGGTCGCCAGGACCGGCCGGCCTGGGTCGAGCCGCCGACGGTACCGGGCCGGCTCGGCAAGGGCCTGCTGCTCACGCTGGTCGTGCTCGCGGTGCTGGTACCGATGTGGTCGGTCATGGTCACCAGCCTCTCCTCGCGGCGCACCATCAACGAGGCCGGCGGGATGGTCTTCGTACCGCGCGGGCTCGACGTCTCGGCGTACGTGACGATCTTCTCGGGCGGTCAGGTCACCCGGGCGGTCTGGGTCAGCACGCTGGTCACCGTGGCCGGTACCGCCGTCAGCGTGACCCTGACCGTGCTCGCCGCGTACGGGCTCTCCCGCCGCGACTCGGTGGCGCACCGGCCCCTGCTCTTCCTCTTCCTGCTCACCTTCCTGATCTTCCCCGGGCTGGTACCGAGCTACCTGGTGGTCAGCGGGCTCGGCCTCAAGGACAGCCTCTGGTCGCTGGTCCTGCCCGGCGCCGTCAACGTCTTCAACCTGGTGGTGGTGCGCGCGTTCTTCATGAACGTGCCGGCCGAGCTGGTCGACAGCGCCCGCATCGACGGCGCCGGGGAGCTGCGCATCCTCACCCGGATCATGCTGCCGCTCTCCCGCGCGGTGGTGGCGGTGGTCGCCCTCTTCTACGCGGTCGGCTACTGGAACGCGTACTTCAACGCGGTGCTCTACATCGACGACAACGACAAGTTCCCGATCCAGCGGGTGCTGCAGGGCTACATCCTGGCCGGACAGTCCCCGCACGTCACCGGCGGCACGCCGAACCTGCCGGGCATCACCGCGTACCCGCCCTCGCTGGCCATCAAGATGGCGGTGGTCGTGGTGACCGTGGTCCCGGCGCTGCTGGTCTACCCGTTCGTCCAGCGGCACTTCACCAAGGGTGTGCTCACCGGCGCGGTCAAGGGCTGAGCCGGATGCGCTGGCCCCGGGGGCTGGACGGGCTCTGCTACGGCGGCGACTACAACCCCGAACAGTGGCCCGAGCACGTCTGGGCCGAGGACGTCGCGCTGATGCGCCGGGCCCGGGTCAACCTGGTCACGGTCGGGGTCTTCGCCTGGTCCCGGCTCCAGCCCGCCCCCGACCGGTACGACTTCGGCTGGCTCGACCGGGTCCTCGACCTGCTGCACGCGGGCGGCGTACGGGTGGCGCTGGCCACCCCGACCGCCTCCCCGCCGCCGTGGTTCTCCGCCGCGCACCCGGACGCGCTGCCGGTCACCGCCGACGGCGTACGCCTCACCCACGGCAGCCGGGACACCTACTGCGCCAGCGCCCCCGCGTACCGGGCCGCGGCCCGTGACATCGCCGGCCGCCTCGCCGGGCGCTACCGGGACCATCCGGCGCTCGCGCTCTGGCACGTGCACAACGAGTACGGCACCGCCTGCCACTGCGACCACGCCGCCCGGGCGTTCCGGCGCTGGCTGCGCGGGCGCCACGGCGACCTCGACCGGCTCAACGAGGCGTGGTGCACCAGCTTCTGGAGCCAGCGCTACGGCGACTGGGCCGAGATCGGCCCGCCCCGCGCCACCCGGTACCTGCCGAACCCCGGACACGCGCTGGACTGGCGCCGGTTCTGCTCGGAGGAGCTGCTCGCCGCGTACGTCGAACAGCGCGACCTGCTGCGGACCGCCACCCCCGGGGTACCGGTCACCACCAACTACGTCCTCGGCGGCTGGGTACCGGTCGACCACGCCCGCTGGGCGGCCGAGGTGGACCTGGTGGCGATCGACCACTACCCCTCCGACGCCGGAGCGGGAGCCGAGGAACAGACCGCCTTCGCGGCCGACCTCGCCCGCTCCTGGGCCCGCCGCGCCGCCCGCCCGGCGGACCGGGACCCGGGTGCGGAGCTGGATTCGGACCCGGGTGTGGATTCGGAGCCGGGCGCGGATTTGGAGTCGGATTCGGAGCCGGGCGCGGGTGCGGGCCGGGCCGGCGGCGGCGAGGGTGACGGCGCCGCTGTCGCGGACGGCCCCGGCGGGCCGGCCTGGCTGCTGATGGAGAGCGCGCCGAACCTGATCTACGCTCCCGGGCGGATGCACACCAAGGAGCCCGGCCGGATGGCGCGGCACAGCCTCGCCCACGTGGCGCGCGGCTCCCGTGGCGCCATGTTCTTCCAGTGGCGTGCCCCGCGCGGCGGCGCCGAGGTCTTCCACTCCGCCCTGGTGCCGCACGCCGGGCCGGACAGCCGGGTGTTCCGCGAGGCGGTCGAGCTGGGCGCGGCGCTGGACCGGCTGGCCGAGGTGGACGCCGGCGCGGTACAGGCGTCGGTGGCGATCGGCTGGGACGCGGCCTGCTGGTGGGCGTTGCAGTCGCCCGGCCTGCCGTCGGGACGGCTCGACTACCTCGACGAGGTCTCGGCCGCGCACCGGGTGCTCCGGCGGGCCGGGTTCGGCTGCGACTTCGTCGCTCCGGACGATCCGTTGGAGGCGTACCCGCTGGTCGTCCTGCCCGCGCTCTACCTGGTCGCGGACGAGACGGCCGAGCGGGTACGCCGGTACGTGGCGGCGGGCGGGCACCTCGTGGCGACGTACCTCAGCGGCGTCGCCGACGAGTACGCCCGGGTGCGCCTGGGCGGGTACCCGGGGGCGCTGCGTGACGTGCTCGGCGTGCGGGTGGAGGAGTTCCACCCGCTGGCCAGCGGCGAGCGGCGGCGGCTCTCGACCGGGGACGAGGGGCGCCACTGGAGCGAGACGGTGCGGCTGGCCGGGGCCGAGGCGGTGGCCCGGTACGCCGGCGGGGTGCTCGACGGTGAGCCGGCGCTGACCCGACACCGGTACGGCGCGGGCACCGCCTGGTACGTCTCCACCCGCCTGCCCGACGAGGCGTACGGCCGGTTGCTGGCCGGGGCGGCGCGGGCCGCCGGGATTGCGCCGACCTGCCCGGGGGCGCCGCCCGGGGTGGAGGCGGTGCGCCGCCGGTCCGGCGCGGCGAGCTGGCTCTTCCTGTTCAACCACGACACCGAACCGCGGCGGGTACCGGCGGTGGCGGGAGAGGACCTGCTCACCGGCGTACGGGCCGAGGGCGCCGTCACCGTGCCGGCCGGCGGGGTCGTGGTGCTGCGCGAGGGGTGACGGGTGCCGTGCCGCTCCGGCTGTCGGCGGCGGTGCCGCTGCCGCTCCCGCTGCGGGTGCCGCTGTCGGTGCTGGTGCCGGTGCTGGTGCTGGTGCCGGTGACGGTGTCGCGGTCGGGGGCGCGCGAGAGCCGACGGCGGCGGGGATTGTCCTGAGGAAAGCCCTTGCCTTAGGCTCCGAGTTGCGCCGGGAGTCTCTCCTTCCCGTCCCTCGGCGGCCGCCGGACCGGGCCGGCAACGGCCGCCGCGTCGCGGTGCGACGGGCCCGCCCGCTCGGGCCGACCCTCGCCGCCGCGCACCCGATCCCTCGGAAGAGACCAGGATGCGCACACCCCGAGAGCAGCACACCTCCCGATCCCCCGAACCCCCACCCCCCGCCTCGCGGCGGCGCGGCTCCCCGCACCGTGCGTCCCCGTTCGGCGCCTTCCCGTTCCGCGGCTCCCCGCACCGCCTCTCCCCGTTCCGCCTCTCCCGGCACCGCGGCTCCCGGGCGGCGCTGTTCGCCGCGGCGACGGCGGCCACGCTCGCCGCCAGCGCGACCCTCGGCACCGTGCTCGCCTCGGCCGCGGCGGCCGGCTGCCGGATCGACTACCGGGTGACCAACCAGTGGCCGGACGGCTTCGGCGCCAGCGTCGCCATCACCAACCTCGGCGACCCGGTCACCTCGTGGAGCCTGGTCTGGTCCTATTCGGCCGGACAGCGGGTGACCCAGGCGTGGAACGCCACGGTCAGCTCCAGCGGCGACCGGGTCACCGCCACCAACGTCGGCCACAACGGCACCATCGCCACCAACGGCAGCGTCGAGTTCGGCTTCAACGGCACCTGGAACGGGACCAGCAACCCCGCGCCGGCCACGTTCGCGCTCAACGGGGTCACCTGCACCGGTGGGGTAGCCCCGACCGCCACCACGCCCGGCGGCCCGCCCACGAGCACACCACCCACGACCGCACCACCCACCACGGCGCCGCCGAGTTCACCGCCGCCGACGGTACCGGCCGGCGCCCGGCAGGTCGAGGAGCTGGACCGGGGCCTGGTCAGCGTACGGTCGGGCGGCGGCAACCTGGTCTCCTGGCGGCTGCTGGGCACCGAGACCAGCGGCGTCTCGTTCAACCTCTACCGGGGCGGCACCAGGGTGAACAGCAGCCCGATCACCGGCGCCACCAACTACCTCGACACGGGCGCCGCGGCCGGGGCAGGCTACACGGTACGGGCGGTCGTGGGCGGTACCGAGCAGGCGGCCTCCGCCCCGGCGCTCCAGTTCCCCAACGGCTACCTCGACGTGTCGCTCCAGATCCCGCCGGGCGGCACCACCCCGACCGGCGAGGCGTACACGTACTCGGCCAACGACGCCTCGGTCGGCGACCTCGACGGCGACGGCCGGTACGAGATCGTCCTCAAGTGGGACCCGAGCAACGCCAAGGACAACTCGCAGTCCGGCTACACCGGCAACGTCTACGTCGACGCGTACACGCTGACCGGTACCCGGCTGTGGCGGATCGACCTCGGCCGCAACATCCGGGCCGGCGCCCACTACACCCAGTTCCAGGTCTACGACTACGACGGCGACGGCCGGGCCGAGGTGGCCATGAAGACCGCCGACGGAACCCGCTCCGGTACCGGCCAGGTGATCGGCTCCGCCTCGGCGGACCACCGCAACTCCAGCGGCTACGTCCTCGCCGGTCCCGAGTACCTCACGATGTTCGACGGGCGGACCGGCGCCGCACTGTCCACCGTGGACTACCTGCCGCCGCGCGGCACCGTGGCCGACTGGGGCGACTCGTACGGCAACCGGGTGGACCGCTTCCTCGCGGCCACCGCTTACCTCGACGGGCAGCGCCCCTCGCTGGTCATGTCCCGCGGCTACTACACCCGTACCGTCGTCGTCGCCTGGGACTTCCGCAACGGCGCGCTGACCCGGCGCTGGACGTTCGACTCCAACTCGGCCGGGCGGCAGTACGCCGGCCAGGGCAACCACAACCTCTCGATCGCCGACGTGGACCGCGACGGCCGCGACGAGATCGTCTTCGGGGCGATGTGCCTCGACGACAACGGGTCGGCGTTGTGGAACACCGGCAACGGGCACGGCGACGCGATGCACGTCGGCGACCTGGACCCGGCCCGCCCGGGACTGGAGGTCTTCAAGGTCGACGAGGACGCCTCGAAGCCGTCCTCCTGGTTCGCCGACGCCCGTACCGGACAGGTGCTCTGGTCCACCTCGGCCAGCGGGGACAACGGGCGGGGCGTGTCGGCCGACATCTACGCCGGCAGCCCCGGCGCGGAGTCCTGGTCGGCGGCGGTAGACGGGCTGCGGTCGCCGTCCGGGGCCAACGTCGGGCGCAAGCCCTCCTCGATCAACTTCCTCGCCTGGTGGGACGGCGACCCGGTGCGCGAGCTGGTCGACGCGACCCGGATCGACAAGTACGGCACCGGCGGCGAGACCCGGCTGCTCACGGGCAGCGGCGTGGCGGCGAACAACGGTACGAAGGCCACCCCGGCGATCTCCGCGGACATCCTCGGCGACTGGCGCGAGGAGGTGGTCTGGCGTACCGCCGACAGCGGCGCGCTGCGGATCTACAGCACCGGCACGTCGACCAGCACCAGGATCTACACCCTGATGCACGATCCGCAGTACCGGACCGCCGTGGCCTGGCAGAACACCGCCTACAACCAGCCGCCGCACCCGAGCTTCTTCATCGGCAACGGCATGTCCACCCCGCCGGTACCCGCGATCTACCTGCGCTGAGGCGCGGGGCGGGAGCGTTCCGGTGTGCTCGGCGCCCCGGGGTCCGTAGTGCCCCGGGACGCCGAGCGTTTCCGGAAGTCGCACCGTGCCGGCGGAGTGGCACCCATCCCCGCCAGCACGGTGCGGCACACACCGCGACGATGCGCAGCCCGTCCCTGACTGCGCGTCGTCGAACCACCACCGGTAAGAACGTTACTGCCCCGACGACGAGCTGCGGTGACGGTGCCATGAAGATCGTGTTTCGGGAAGTTACGGAATGTGGTCGGCGTCACGCCGAGTGATCACACCTCGCGGCGCAGCCCGCCCGCGACCTTCTCGGCGATGAGCTCGTAGGAGCGGATCCGGTCCGCACTGTCGTAGATCATGTTGGTCAGCATCAGCTCGTCGGCCTCGGTGCTGGCCAGCAGCGCCGCCAACTGGCCGCGTACGGTCTCCGGCGAGCCGAGCGCCTGCCCGTGCCGCCGCTGCAGCACGAACTCCCGCTCCAGCTCCGTGTACGGGTAGGCGGCGGCCTCCTCGGGCGAGACCAACGGCTCCGGACGGCCGCTGCGCAGCTTGAGAAAAGAGAGCCCGGCCGGCCCGGCCAGCCACTCGGCCCGCTCGTCGGTCTCGGCGCAGACGGCGTTGACGGCGACCATCGCGTACGGCCGGTCCAGCCACCGCGACGGGCGGAAGTGCTGCCGGTAGAGGGCGAGCGCCGGCAGGGTGTTGGCCGAGCTGAAGTGGTGCGCGAACGAGAACGGCAGGCCGAGCAGACCGGCGAGCTGCGCGCTGAACCCGCTGGAACCGAGCAGCCACACGTCCGGCTTGTCGCCCCGGCCCGGGCTGGCGGTGATCGGGTGCGGGCGCTCGCCCGTGAAGTAGTTGATCAGGTCGGCGAGCTCCTGCGGAAAGTTCTCGGCCGAGAGCCCCTCGACCGTACGGCGCAGCGCCAGCGCGGTCGCCTGGTCGGTACCGGGCGCGCGCCCGATGCCGAGGTCGATCCGGCCCGGGTGCAACGCCTCCAGGGTGCCGAACTGCTCGGCCACCACCAGCGGCGCGTGGTTCGGCAGCATCACGCCGCCCGAGCCGAGCCGGATGGTCGAGGTGTGCGCCGCCAGGTGGGCGATGAGCACGGCCGGCGCGGAGCTGGCGATCGCGGGCATGTTGTGGTGCTCGGCCACCCAGAACCGGCGGTAGCCCAGCTCCTCCGTGCGCCGGGCGAGTTCCGTCGTGTACTGCAGGGCCTCGCCGACGCGGGCGCCGGCGGCGACCGGTGCGAGGTCGAGCACGGAAAGCGGTACGTCAATCACAGGGCACACCCACCGAATCCGACCGGGAACAGCTTCCCGGGCTCTCGTTTACTGCCTCAATCGTTAAGCAAATCAACGATATCCCTCCCGCCGGCGCCCGGCCCGGGGGTGGTACCCGCCCGCTGGGCCCGGTACGCGAACGGCCGCCGCCGGCCCCGCGACGTGGCGCGGGACCGGCGGCGGCCGGTACGGGAATGGTGGCGGCGATCACCACCGGGCAGCGGTGGTCATCACCGGGCAGCGGTGGTCATCACCGGGCAGCGGTGGTCATCACGGGGCGGCGACGGTCACCACTTCTCCCAGGGAATCGTCCAGTCCCCGCCCACCCCGTCGGTGAGGGCCATCTTGCGGGGCGTGTTCCGTACGTCCACCACGTCGCCCAACTGGAAGTTGTCGAAGAACCAGCGGGCGTTGGCCGGGCCGACGTTGATGCAGCCGTGCGAGGTGTTGGCCCGCCCCTGCGAGCCGATGTTCCAGTCGGCCATGTGCACGAACTCGCCCGAGTAGGTGATCCGGCAGCAGAGCTTGATGACCTCGTCGTAGTAGTTCGGGTCGTTCGGGTTCGTGACGCCGTAGCTGGAGGAGGTCATCCGGTGACTCTGCTCCTTGGTCATCACCACGTGCACGCCCGAGCGGGTCCAGTAGTTGACGTCCTGGCCCCGGTCGCCCTTGACGATGCCGCCCTTGCCCATGCTGATCGGCATGTCCTTGACCAGCTTGCCGTCGATGTAGATCTTCATGCGGTGGGTCTTCGCGTCCGCGATGGCGATCCGGGAGGGCCCGATGGTGAAGTGCGTGCTCGCGCTCGACCCGTAGACGCCGCCGCCCAGCTCGGTACCGGCGAGGTCCACCTTGACGCTGATCTTCGTACCGGAGGCCCAGTACTTCGCCGGGCGCCAGTGCGCGGTGCGCTTGTCGATCCAGCGCCAGCGCCCCTCGACCGCGGGCGAGGTGCTCACCTCCATGGCCTTCTCGGCCACCTCGCGGTTCTTCACGTCCTTGCTGAACGCGACGATGACCGGCTGTCCCACCCCGTACGTGCCGCCGGTCTTCAGGCCGGTGAGCGCGTTGGCCTGGAACGTCACCTTGGCCACCGAGGCCGGCTTCAGGGTGGTGAACTGGCTCGTCTTCTCGACCACCGCCCCCGAGGCGTCCGCCGCGGTCACCGCCACCTGGTACGTCTTGCCGTAGGCGAGCGTGCCGGCGGAGCGCCAGGTGCGCTCGTCGCTCATGCTGCCGGAAACCCGCTGGCTCCCCGTGGTCACCGACACGGACTTCAGCGTCCCGTTGGCGACCGTGACCACGACCTGCTCGCGTGGCGCGACGCTCTTCGCGTCGGCGGCCGGCGTGATCGTGATTTCCGTGCCACCCGCCGTCGGGCTGGAACCGGGCGCGGCGCCGGGCTCCGACCAGCTGACGTTGGATGGCTGATCCTTCGTCGGGCCGCTACACGCGGCCGTAGCCAGCCCCGCCGCGACTCCGACGCCGGTGGCAACGATTCTTCTCCGAGTGACCATCGCGTTCCTCCCGGCGGAATGCTACTGGCGCCGGGCCCGCCGGGGTGCCCTGCCCGCGCGTGGGCGCGCGGGAAAGTCTTTGTGGCGCACGGTTGCTGGCCGCCCGGGGAAGATTTCGCGCCCGATCGGCTGTCAACCGGAACGCGTGCCGGCAACCAACCGGAACGCGTGCCGTTCGCCCGCCGCGACGACGTCGCGCCGGGGAGACGGGCCGGCGTCGGCGCGGGGACGGCTCGGCGCGCGGAGGCGGCTTGGCGCGGGCCGGCCCAGCTCGCGGACCGGCTCAGCTCGCGGGCCGGCTCAGCTCGCGGACCGGCTCAGCTCGCCGCTCGGGGCGTACGCGCAGGTGCCCGCGGTCTCGGTCCGCTGCATGTGGGTGGCACCCCAGTCGGCCAGCGGCGCCAGCGCGTCGTTGAGCGAGGCGCCGAGGGGGGTCAGCGAGTACTCGACCCGCGCCGGGACCTCGTCGAACATCTGGCGCCGCACGATCTCGTTGGCCTCCATCTCCCGGAGGTGCTGGATCAGCACCTTCTCGCTGATGCCGGGGACGAGGCGCCGCAATTCACCGAACCGCCGGGGCTGTGGGGCGAGCGTCCAGATAATCAGAACCTTCCATTTGCCGCCGATAATGTCCACCGCGGCGTCCAGTCCGCAGACGTACTGTCTCACCTTCATGATCTGATTCCCCTCACTCGGAGGTGGGTGCTGACCTTTTGGTCGGTACCTGTACGGACTGCGGGGTGCGGGCCGCGGCGGGCCGAGCATGTCCTTGTGGCGGCATCGGAGTCTCGTGTTGCTCTTGAGGATGCCGGGCGTCGGCGCGTGCCAAGGTCACCCCCCGCACACCGTAGCAAAATCACGGCGGTCAAATCGACCGCAGCTCAAAGGCGCGACCCTTGCCCCGACCCGCTCAAGATCCAGATCCAGATCCTCAAGCGGTACCACGACGTCACCGTCACCGTCACCGGCTCCGCGGTCCACGGCATCCTCGTCCGGTCGGGTCTCAACCGACCCCCTGCCGCCCGGCGCCACCGGCGGCGCGAAAAGCGCTGCAAACGCTACGAGAAGCAACTCCCCGGCAATCCGGCGCGATCGGATCCGGAATTCGCCGCGGCCCGGCAGGCGCCCGGAACGCTGGGCGGGTGGGCGGAAAGTCGCGCCCGGTTGAATGGCGCGTCGAATAGAGCCGGCGAATTCGTGCGACGGCGGCCCCGACGGTGTTCCGCCGGTCGCACGGAATCGCCGGCCGACAACCGGTACCTGTGCCCAGGGACCGCTGTGACCGATGGCCTCCGGTGAGCCGATTGCCGCTGACTTCCAGGTAAGCACTTACCTTTTTGTAGGTACTTGATCACGGTGCGTTGTCGTGTGAGCCTGGGGACGGCCGCCCGCAGCGCAATCGCTGACCCGCCGGTGTCCGTCAATGCCCGTCGGCATCTATCACGCAAGGGGAGCTGTGGACAGTCCGGTCCGGCCCGGGCGGCCTTTTCACCAGTAACAACGGCCCGCGCGGTCCATCGCGCTCACTTTCGGGCCGCGGCGCGGTCGTCGCGCCCGGCACCCGGGGTGAACGCGGTGGCCGCGCCGGCGGACAGGACGACGACATGGCGCAGAAGGTCGACAAGTTCTCGGTGATCGAGGACAGGTTCTTCGAGTACATCCAGGGCATCAAGTACTGCTCGCTGATCACGGTGGACAAGAAGGGGCGCCCCCGGGCCCGGGTGCTCCTACCGATCTGGGAAGTGGTCGACGGGCAGCCGGTCGGGTGGCTCGCCGCGTACCGGACGCCGGTGAAGGTGGCCCACCTCGCGCGCAATCCCCACGTCACGTGCTCCTACTGGGACCACAGCCAGAACGCCGTCTTCGTCGACAGCGTCGCCGGGTGGGTGGAGGACCCCGACGTGAAGCGGGAGGTGTGGGACCTCTACCGCAAGGGGTCGCCGCCGGGTGTCGGCTACGACCCGCGACGGTACTGGCGCGGCGGCCCGACCGACCCGGAGTACGGCCTGCTGCGCATGGACGCGTGGCGGGTCCAGGTGCTGCGGGGCACCGACCTGGCCAGCAGGATCTGGCAGGCCGACGGTACCGCCTGACCCGCGCGTCGGGGGCGAGGAACCGTACGGCGGTCGCCCGCGGCACGGGCACGTCCGCGGCACGGGCTAGCCCGCGAACTCGGGCACGCCCGCGAACTCGGGCGCGAACGGAATCGAGAACTCATCGCCAGGGGTCGGCGCTCGCCGGGCCGCGTGACCAGGAGGTCAGGAGAATGGAACAGCAAGGGGTGGCCCAGAGCGCACCCGCCACCACACCGACAGAGCGGCCCGCGCTCGATCCGCTCCGCTGGAAGGCGCTCGCGCTGCTCTGCACGGCGTTCTTCATGGTGCAGCTCGACGCGCAGATCGTCCTGCTGGCGCTACCGTCGATCCAGGAGGAGCTGCGGCTCTCGCCGGCCAGCGCGCAGTGGGTGATGAGTTCCTACCTGCTCACCTTCGGCGGTCTGCTGCTGCTCGGCGGCCGGGCGGCCGACCTGCTCGGCCGGCGCCGGATGTTCGTGATCGGCATGGCGCTCTTCCTGGTCGCCTCGCTGGTCGCGGGGATCGCCTGGTCCGGTGCGCCGCTGCTGGTCGGCCGGGTCGGGCAGGGCCTGTCGGCGGCGATCATCGCACCGACCGCGCTCTCGATCCTGATGACCACCTTCGAGGACGGCAAGGAGCTCAACCGGGCGCTCGCCATTTGGGCCGCCAACGGCGCCGGCGGGGCGATGGCCGCTTTGCTGATCGGTGGGCCCGTCAACGACCTGCTCGGCTGGGAGTGGATCTTCTTCATCAACATCCCGGTCGCCGCGCTCGTGCTGATCCTGGCGCCGAGGCTGCTGCGGGAGAGCATCAGCCCCGGCCAGCGACGCACGTTCGACGCCGGCGGCGCGATCACCATCACCCTGGCGATGGTGCTCTTCATCTACGCGGTCGTCGAGGCGCCGACGGCCGGCTGGGCCAGCGGCCAGACGGTCGGGCTCCTGCTCGGCGTGGCCGTGCTCGTCGCCCTCTTCGTCGTCATCGAGAAGCGGGCGGCGGCCCCGCTGGTACCGCTGGGGATCTTCCGCAACCGCAACCTGGTGGGCGGCAACCTGGTGATGCTGCTGATCGGCATGGTGACCTTCGGCGCGGTGCTGGTCATCTCCCTGTACGCCCAGGGCGTGCTCCGGTACACGGCGCTCGCGTTCGGACTGAGCACGGTGATCTACACGGTGATGTCGGTCGCCGGCTCACAGAGCGGCGCGGTCATCGTGCCCAAGCTCGGGTACCGGAACGTGTCGCTGGTCGCGACGCTCCTGATGGGCATCGCGATGGCGCTGCTCACGCGGGTCTCCGTCGACGGCACCTACCTCGGCGACCTCTTCTGGGGTCTGCTGATCTTCGGATTCGGGCTGGGCCTCGGCTTCGTCGCGGTCTCGATCGCCGCCCTCACGGGCGTCAACCCGGGCGAGGCCGGCCTCGCCTCGGGCATCAACAGCGCCGCGTTCCAGTTGGGTGGCGCGCTGGGCGTGGCGGTGGTCTCCGCCGTGACCGTGTCCAACACGGTGGGAACCGGTCCCGAGGAGCTGACCGAGGGCTATCAGGCGGGCTTCGTCGCGCTCGTCATCCTGGCCGCGGTCAGCGTCGTCGCCGCGCTCGTGCTCTTCAAACCACCCAGGGCCGCCGTCGAGAGCTGATGCTCCCCGTCGTCCGCTCAGCCGGGACACGGCCGAAAAGGCGGGGCCACCGGAGTCGCGGCGGCTCGACCGACGGCTCGACCCGCTCGTGTCTGCTCTGCCGCCGAGGGCGGGGTTGTCGCCGCCCCGCCGGGCGAGGAGGCGGCGGAGGCAGCCCCGAAGCGGCTCGGGTCAGGACTTCGGGCCGACGTGCCGGTCGAGCGCGAGCACCGCGTCGCGCCGGGCGACCGAGAGCGAGTCCGGTCGGTTCATCCGCCACTCGATCCCCAGCAGATCCAGCGCCCACCGGCACAGGCCGAGGATGTCCGAGGACTCGTTCACGAAGAGGTAGCGCGGATAGACATAGAACCGGCTGCCGCGACGGACGGGGTTGGCGATCCGGCAGCCGTCGGAGTGGAAGAGCCCGCGTACGAAGTGACCGGCGTGCGCCGAGACGATCTCCCGCTGCCAGTCGGCGAGGACGATCGGGCGCTCGTGCTTGCGCCCCGGCCCGTGCTGCGGCAGCAGGCATGGCCAGTGCTTGCCGTAGCTCTGCACGCCGACGCAGCCCTTATTCGCTATCCGCTGGACGCTGTTGGCGAGGACGGCGCGCATCGCCTGCTCGCAGGCGTCGAGCAGTCCGGGCCAGGTGCTGGTGCGGTAGATGCGCAGTACCGGCACCTTGGCGTTGGTGACCAGATGGCCGTCGCCCAGGTAGAGCCCGAGGAGATAGCTGTAGCTCGCCGGATCTTCGGGGCTGACCGCCTCGGGCCGGCACCGGAAGCAGCGGTTGACGGTCCCGACCATGATCGGTTCCGGCCGGTCGTGACACCAGTGCCACACGGTCGGATAGGGGAGCTGGAACTGCCGGGCGATCGCGGCGACCGACTTCCCGTTCAGGAACTCCTGCCGGGCCTGGTGTCGTACCTCCGGTGGGTGCACCACTCAAGCTTCGAACGGCTGTACGACAATTTGAGGTGCCGGGAGCGGGACTTGAACCCGCACGCCCTTTCGGGCAGATGCTTTTGAGGCATCCGAGTCTGCCGATTCCTCCATCCCGGCTCCGCCAACCCGGCGGGTGTGGCCCACTGTACCCGACTAGGCTCATGCGGCAGCATGGGTGGTGCTGTTCGAGGAACAAGTGGGGGTAAGGGTTCGTGGCCGAGACGCAGGCGGAGATCGAGCGCAGGCGGGTGCTGATCGCCGAGGACGAGGCGCTCATCCGCCTGGATCTGGCGGAGATGCTCGTCGAGGAGGGCTACGACGTGGTCGGCGAGGCCGCCGACGGCGAGACGGCGGTACGGCTGGCCGAGGAGGTCAAGCCGGACCTGGTCATCCTCGACATCAAGATGCCGATCATGGATGGTCTCGCGGCGGCCGAGCGGATCGCCGGCAACCGGATCGCCCCGGTGATCATCTTGACCGCCTTCAGCCAGCGCGACCTGGTGGAGCGGGCGCGGGCCGCCGGCGCGATGGCGTACCTGGTGAAGCCCTTCCAGAAGAGCGACCTGGTGCCGGCGATCGAGATCGCCCTCTCCCGCTACTCCGAGATCTCCGCGCTGGAGGCGGAGGTGGCCGGGCTGACCGACCGGCTGGAGATCCGCAAGATCGTCGAGCGGGCCAAGGGCGCGCTCATGACGACGTACGGGATGACCGAGCCGCAGGCGTTCAAATGGATCCAACGGACGGCGATGGACCACCGGATGACCATGCGTGAGGTGGCCGAACGGATCCTCACCGAGACGGCCGGA
Source organism: Micromonospora sp. NPDC049559 (assembly GCF_040676675.1). Lineage (NCBI taxonomy): Bacteria > Bacillati > Actinomycetota > Actinomycetes > Micromonosporales > Micromonosporaceae > Micromonospora > Micromonospora sp. NPDC049559. The sequence continues at coordinate 226,497 of NZ_JBFAPK010000006.1, forward strand.
GAGAGCGCGGGGTAACCGCGTCTTACAGCTCTGTCCACCGAGTCGCCACGCCGTGTAACGGTTCGGTCAACGGGCTCTCCCGGGTCTATCCCACGACCTTGCTGGTGGGATAACGTCCCGGCCCAGATTGGGTTTGACGTCAGTTTGGTCGCGCCCGGGTGGCCGTTGTCGGGTTCGGGTGGGGCTGGGCGATCGGTTGGAGAGGGAGTCCGTGCCTTGAGGCAGACGCTCGTACGTGTGGTGGGCGGCGTGGTGATGTCAGCGCTCGCCTTCGGCGGCGCCACCGCGTGCAAGTCCGACAGTGGCAGCGACAGCGCTGCCGGTGGGGACTGCGGTTACAAGATCGCTTTCTTCGGCGCGCTCAGCGGCGGCAACGCCCAGCTGGGTATCAACATCCGGGACGGCGCGAAGCTGGCGGTTGACCAGTACAACGAGAAGAACAAGGACTGCGCGGTCACGCTGGTCGAGAAGGACTCGGCGGGCAGCCCGGACCAGGCGCCCCCGCTGGCGCAGTCGCTGATCCAGGACACCAAGATCCTCGGTGTCGTCGGACCGGCGTTCTCGGGCGAGTCCAAGGTCGCCGACCCGATCCTCAGCGAGGCCGGCGTTGTGATCATCACCCCGTCGGCGACGAACCCGGCGCTGGCGACGAACGGCTGGAAGACCTTCCACCGCGGGCTCGGCAACGACGCCTCGCAGGGCCCGGCCGCGGCGGCGTACATCAAGAACGAGTTCAAGGCGACCAAGGCGTTCGTGATCGACGACGCGTCGGAGTACGGCAAGGGCCTCTCCGACCAGGTCAAGAGCACGCTGGGCTCGCTGGTGGTCGGCTCGGCCGTCGTCAAGGAGCAGCAGACCGACTTCTCCGCGGTGGTGCAGCAGATCAAGTCCGTCCAGGCGGACGCGGTCTTCTTCGGCGGCTACGTCCGGGAGGCGGCGCCGTTCCTCAAGCAGCTGCGCGAGTCGGGCAGCCAGGCCAAGTTCATCGCCGGTGACGGCGTGAAGGAGGAGGTCCTGGTGACGGGCGCCGGCGCGGCGAACGCCGAGGGCGCGATCCTCACCTGCCCCTGCATGCCGGGTGAGAAGGCCAAGGGCACCTTCGCGGCCGACTACCAGAAGGCGACCGGCCGGGCGCCGAACACCTACAGCGCGGAGTCCTTCGACGCGGCGAACATCCTGCTGAACGGCATCAAGGCCGGCAACACCACGCGCGAGAAGCTCAACGACTTCGTCAACAAGTACGAGGGCGAGGGCGTGACCACGAACTTCAAGTTCCAGCCGAACGGGGAGCTGGACCCGAAGTCGGTCCAGATCTGGGCCTACAAGGTCCAGGGCGGCAAGATCGTGGCGGACAAGGAGATCGAGCAGGGCTGACCTGAGCGGTCGGTCAGCAGTCCGTACCGGATCGTGCGGCCGGGAGGAGCATTCTCCCGGCCGCACGAACCATATCTGCCTCGTTGGAGTTTCCCCTTGAACTTCAGTTTCGTCGGCGACAACTTCCTGTCGCTGACCGTCACAGGCCTCACCCAGGGGGCCATCTACGCACTGGTGGCCCTGGGTTACACCCTGGTCTACGGTGTCCTTCGTCTGATCAACTTCGCCCACTCGGAAGTCTTCATGGTGGGCACGTTCACCACGGCCGTGGTCTGGACCGCGCTCGGGTACGGCGTGAACGACCCGGCGCCGGGGGCGCTGGGCGTGGTGCTGCTCGTCGTGGTGGCGATGCTGGCGGCGGGGGCCGCCTCGGGCGCCACGGGGCTGGTGGTCGAGCGGGTCGCCTACCGTACGCTGCGCAAGCGCAACGCGCCGAGCCTGATCTTCCTGATCAGCGCGATCGGCGCCTCGGTGGCGCTCTTCGAGACCATGGGTGCGCTCACCGACCGCCAGCCGCGCGGCATACCGGTGCTGCTCAAGGTGAAGGAGGTCTTCTCGCTCTTCGGTGCGAGCGTGACGAACCTCCAGATCGTCATCATCGTCAGCGCGCTGGCGATGATGGTCCTGTTGGACCTGTTCATCAACAAGACCCGGTTGGGGCGCGGCGTGCGGGCCGTCGCCCAGAACCCGGACGTCGCGGCGTTGATGGGGGTCAACAAGGACCGCGTGATCATGCTGATCTTCGTGATCGGCGGCATCATGGCGGGCTTCGCCTCGGTCCTCTACGACATCAAGGTGGGCACCACCACGTACACGGTGGGCTTCCTCATCGGGATCAAGGCCTTCACCGCCGCGGTCCTCGGCGGCATCGGCAACCTGCGCGGCGCGCTGCTCGGCGGCCTGCTGCTGGGTGTGGTCGAGAATCTCGGCGCCGGTCTGTTCGGTAACGAGTGGATGGACGTGGTCGCGTTCATCGTGCTGGTGGTCGTCCTGCTGTTCCGCCCGAACGGGCTGCTCGGCGAGTCGTTGGGGAGGGCTCGGGCATGAACGCGGTCATCAGTAAGGTGCGCCAGGCCGACGAGGGTCGGGTCCGGGCCGTGACCGGGCTGCGGTCGCGCTGGTCGAACCTGCCGAAGCCCTGGCGGTTCGCCGTCGTCGCGGCCTTCGTGATCCTGCTCTACTCGCTGCCGGGGCTGGAGCTGCCGATCATCTCCACTCCGGACACCGACTTCAACTCCGTGCTCTTCCTCTGCGCCGTCTACGTGCTGGTGGCGGTCGGGCTCAACGTGGTGATCGGGCTCGCGGGCCTGCTGGACCTGGGCTACATCGGGTTCTACGCGGTCGGTGCGTACACGGTGGCGATCCTGGGTTCGCCGAACTCGCCGGTGGTGCAGAAGTTCCCGTGGATCGTCTGCGTCCCGATCGCGATCGCGTTCACGATGGTCTCCGGGGTGATCCTGGGCTGGCCGACGCTGCGGCTGCGCGGCGACTACCTGGCGATCGTGACGCTCGGCTTCGGTGAGATCATCCGGGTCTTCGCGCTGAACTCCACGATCACCAACGGCAACCGGGGCATCAGCGCGGTGCCGTCGCCGGGTGGTGACTGGCCGAGCTGGATGAGCTGGTTCCCGGGGATCGACGCCGGCACGAAGATATTCAGCATCACCAACGTGATCGGCTTCTACTGGCTCGCCCTCACCATCGTGATCATCTGCATGCTCGGCGTGCGGCGGCTGGAGAACAGCCGGGTCGGCCGCTCCTGGCTGGCGATCCGGGAGGACGAGGACGCCGCCGAGATCATGGGTGTGCCGACGTTCAAGTACAAGCTCTGGGCGTTCGCGATCGGCGCCGCGCTCGGGGGCCTCTCCGGGGCGCTCTTCTTCAGCAAGCAGACCTTCATCAACTCGCAGAGCTTCGACCTGTTCACGTCGATCCTCTGGGTGGCGGCGGTGGTGATCGGCGGTGCCGGCAACCAGCTCGGTGTCGCGCTCGGCGCGGTGCTGCTGGCGTACCTGCCGGAGCGGTTCCGGGAGTTCGCCGACTACCGGCTGCTGGCCTTCGGGATCGCGCTGATCGTGATGACCTCGTTCCGGCCGCAGGGTCTGATTCCCAGCAACCGGCGCAGCAGCGAGCTGAAGGACCGGGCCAAGGAGGTGACGGTCGGTGAGTGAGCAGACCGTGCCCGCGCAGCGGCGCCCGGAGCGGGAGCCGCTGCTGGAGGTGGACAAGGTCACGCTGCGGTTCGGTGGCGTGGTGGCGCTCGACGGGGTCGACTTCACCCTCTACAAGGGGGAGATCCTCGGTCTGATCGGCCCGAACGGGGCCGGGAAGACGACCGCCTTCAACGCCATGACCGGGGTCTACAAGCCCAGCGAGGGCGAGATCCGGTTCGCCGGCCGGAAGATCAGCGGCAAGAAGCGGTACGAGATCACGCGGCTCGGCATCGCCCGTACGTTCCAGAACATCCGGCTCTTCCCGGAGATGACGGCGCTGGAGAACGTGCTGGTCGGCGCGGACGCCCGGCACAAGACGAGTGTGCTCGGCGCGCTGTTGCGGCTGTACCGGGTCCGGGTCAAGCCGCACGAGCTGGTCCAGGTGACGGCGCCGGGCGGGCCGGCCCGGGTCGTCCAGCAGCTGCGGCTGTTCGGGCAGCGGGTCTTCGGGGTGTCGCGGCACACGCTGGAGGAGCGGGCCGCCCGGCGGAAGGCGGAGGAGCTGCTGGCCTTCGTCGGGGTCGGGCACCGCCGCGACGAGTTGGCGCGCAACCTCTCGTACGGGGAGCAGCGCCGGCTGGAGATCGCCCGGGCGCTCGCCACCGAGCCGGCGCTGCTCTGCCTCGACGAGCCGGCGGCCGGCTTCAACCCGGCGGAGAAGGAGAGCCTGCTCCAGCTGATCCGGCGGATCCGGGACAACGGGGTGACGGTGCTGCTGATCGAGCACGACATGCGGCTGGTCATGGGCGTCACCGACCGGATCGTGGTGCTGGAGTTCGGAAAGAAGATCGCCGAGGGCGCGCCGGCCGAGGTGCGGGAGGACCCGAAGGTGATCGCGGCGTACCTGGGGGAGCCGGCCGATGCTGCTTGAGTTGCGGGGCGTCAGCCTCTTCTACAACCGGATCCAGGCGCTGCACGAGATCAGCCTCGAGGTCGATCAGGGCGAGGTGGTCGCCCTGATCGGGGCCAACGGCGCCGGCAAGACCACCACAATGCGGGCGATCTCCGGGCTGCGTCCGATCGGCGCCGGGGCGATCCACTTCGACGGGCAGGACATCAGCCGGCTCCGGCCGGACAAGCGGGTGATCCGCGGGCTCTGCCAGTCGCCGGAGGGCCGGGGGATCTTCCCGGGCATGACGGTGCTGGAGAACCTGGAGATGGGGGCGTACACCCGCCGGGACCGGGCGGGCGTGGCCAGCGACCTGAACCGGATCTTCGAGCTCTTCCCGCGGCTGGCCGAGCGGCGCCGGCAGGCGGCCGGCACCATGTCCGGCGGCGAGCAGCAGATGCTCGCGGTCGGCCGGGCGCTGATGAGCAAGCCGAAGCTCCTGCTCCTCGACGAGCCGTCGATGGGGCTCGCGCCGATGCTCATCCAGCAGATCTTCGCGATCATCAAGGAGATCAACCAGCAGGGTATGACCGTTCTCGTGGTGGAACAGAACGCCCAGCAGGCGCTGAAGATCGCACACCGTGCGTACGTGTTGGAGACCGGCCGGATCGTCAAGAGCGGTACCGGTGACGAGCTGCTGCACGATCCCGCCGTCAAAGAGGCTTACCTGGGCGTGGCCTAACCTGAGGCTTGCTCGGTTTTGGGAGGAGCACTTTATGTTCAACATCAATAAGAGCGGCCGGCGGGCCGTGCTCGGCGTTGCCGGCGCGGCGCTGCTGAGCCTCTCGCTCGCCGCGTGCGGCGAGGAGGAGCCCGCCGGCGACACCCCGGGTGCCGGCCCGTCCGTCACCGCGGCGGCGGACTCGGCGCTGGCGGCGAAGGTGCCGGACGCGATCAAGTCGGACGGCAAGATCGTCGTGGGCACCGACTCGACGTACGCCCCGGCCGAGTTCCTCGACCCGGACGGCAAGACGGTGATCGGCTTCGACGTGGAGCTCTTCACCGCCGTGGCGGCCAAGCTCGGCCTCAAGGCGGAGTTCGTCTCGGCGAACTTCGGCGACATCATCACCGGCGTCAACTCGGGCAAGTACGAGGTCGGGGTCTCGTCGTTCACCATCAACGACGAGCGCAAGGCCCAGGCCAACATGGTCAGCTACTACCAGGTCGGCACCCAGTGGGTGACCAAGACGGGCAACCCGGGCGGCATCGCGATCGACAACGCCTGCGGCAAGAAGATCGCCGTGCAGAAGGACACCGTCCAGGTCGAGGACATCACGGCCCGGTCGAAGAAGTGCACCGACGGCGGCAAGCCGGCGATCACCGTCGACCAGTTCCCCGGTCAGGACGCCGCCACGGCCGCGGTCGTCTCCGGCAAGGACGACGCCATGCTCGCCGACTACCCGGTCGGCGCGTACGCGGTGACCCAGTCCAACGGCCAGCTCGACCTGCTCGACAAGATGTACGACGCGGCGCCGTACGGCTACGTGGTGGCCAAGGACCAGACGGCCTTCGCCGAGGCGGTACGGGACGCGACCAAGGCCCTGATCACCGACGGCTCGTACAAGACGGTGCTGGACAAGTGGAAGGTGGCCGACGGGGCGATCACCGATCCGGCCGTCAACCCGTGACATGACCGCTCAAGAGGAAACGACCGTACGGGCGCGGCCTGAACCGATCAAGGCCGTGCCCGTGCGGCACCCCGGCCGCTGGGTGACGATCGCCGTGCTCGCGGTGCTCGCCGCCATGTTCGTGCACGTGCTGTTGACGAACAAGGCGTTCCAGTGGTCGTTCATGGTCAACCACATGTTCCGGCCGCCGATCATCGAGGGCCTGCTCAAGGGCACCGTGGCGATCACGGTCAGCGCGATGCTGATCGGCGTGACGCTGGGCGTGGTGGTCGCGATCATGCGGCTCTCGCCCAACCCGATCCTGCGTACCGTCTCCTGGCTCTACACCTGGTTCTTCCGGGCGGTGCCGCGGCTGGTGCTGCTCGCGGTCTTCGGCAACATCGGCATCCTGTGGAGCCGGATCGAGTTCGGGGTGCCGTTCGACACGAGGATCGGCCGCCTCTTCGGCATCGACGACCTGCAGCTGCGGTTCTTCGGCTTCACCGCGCGGGACGTGCTCGCCGGCTTCACCGCCGGCCTGATCGGGCTGGCGCTCTCCGAGGCCGCCTACATGGCCGAGATCGTCCGCGCAGGGATCCAGTCGGTCGACCCCGGGCAGGCCGAGGCCGCCGGGGCACTGGGCATGACCCGGAGCCAGACGCTGCGCCGGGTGGTGCTCCCGCAGGCCATGCGGATGATCATCCCGCCGACCGGCAACGAGACCATCGCGATGCTCAAGGACACCTCGCTGCTGCTGTACGTGCCGGTGAGCATGGAGCTGTTCTTCCAGCTCGACGCGGTCGGCAAGCGGACGTTCCAGATCTTCCCGATGTACGTCGCCGCCTGCCTCTGGTACCTCTTCCTGACCAGCATCCTGCTGGTCGGCCAGCACTTCCTGGAACGGCACTTCGGCAAGGGGTACGGCAACACCACCCAGCGGGCCCGGGTCCGGCTGCGGACCCTCGCGGCCGAGCAGGGCGGCGGCGGGGGAGGCGGACGGTGAACGTGACGAAGGTTCCGGCGCAGGCCGGGGCTCCGGCCACCGAGGCCGGGACGATGGTGTACGCGGAGAACGTGCACAAGTCCTTCGGGCACCTGGAGGTGCTGCGCGGCGTCGACCTGACCGTACGGGCCGGCGAGGTCTGCTGCGTGCTCGGCCCCTCCGGCTCGGGCAAGTCGACGTTCCTGCGCTGCATCAACCACCTCGAAAAGATCAACGCGGGCCGGATCTGGGTCGACGGGGAGCTGGTCGGCTACCGCGAGCGCGGCGGCAAGCTGCACGAGCTGCGGGAGAAGGAGGTCGCCGCCCAGCGCCGCTCGATCGGCATGGTGTTCCAGCGGTTCAACCTCTTCCCGCACATGACCGCCCTGGAGAACGTGGTCGAGGCGCCGGTACGGGTCCGCCGCGAGCCGCGGGCGGCCGTCCGGGAACGGGGTGCCGAGCTGCTCGCCCGGGTCGGGCTGAGCGACAAGCTGGGCAGCTACCCGTCCCAGCTCTCCGGCGGTCAGCAGCAGCGGGTGGCGATCGCCCGGGCGCTGGCCATGCGGCCGAAGGTGATGCTCTTCGACGAGCCCACCAGCGCGCTGGACCCGGAGCTGGTCGGCGAGGTCCTCGACGTGATGAAGGACCTGGCCCGGGACGGGATGACCATGATCGTCGTCACGCACGAGATCGGGTTCGCGCGTGAGGTGGGCGACTCGCTCGTCTTCATGGACGGCGGGGTCGTGGTCGAGTCCGGTGCGCCCCGGGACGTGATCGGCAACCCCCAGCACGAGCGGACGCGGGCGTTTCTCGCGAAGGTCCTGTAGTTCTCTCCCGGTCGCGGGGCCGCGCGCCTGTTGCGGTGCGCGGTGGTTGCGCTTTGGGGGTGGGGCCCGCCGTACCCCGCGAAGCCCGTCAGGCTTGATGTCTTCGCGTGGCACGGCGGGCCCC
>NZ_JBFAPK010000007.1:0-142973 GCF_040676675.1 Micromonospora sp. NPDC049559
TAGGGCAAATCGTCGCTAGTGGATATCCACTAGCGACGATTTGCCCTAGATCGACGAAAAGGGGGCGGGTGGCGGAGGGTCAGCTGGTGACGTCCTTGCGGGTGAAGCGCCAGAACGCCAGCGCCCAGAAGAACGTGGCGTACGAGATGGCCGAGATGCAGCCCTTCACCACGTCGTCGGTCTGGATCGGGGTCGAGAGCAGCCCCAGCCACGCCGAGCTGTAGTGCGTCGGCAGGAAGTCGCGGAGCACCCCGAGCGCGGTGATCTGGTCCAGGATGCTGGAGAGGATCCAGAGCAGCACGGCACCGCCGACCGCGCCCAGTGCCGCGTCCGTCGTCACCGACAGCAGGAACGCCAGGCCGGCCACGACCAGCAGGACGACCGCGAGGTAGCCGAGCACGCCGAGCAGCCGCAGCAGGCCGGTACCGGGGTCGAGCTGGGCGGCGACCGTGCTCTGCAACGGGTGCCAGCCGTACCGGAGCGTGCCGGCGAGCAGCGCGGTCCCGGCGAGCAGCAGCAGGGCCAGCCCCGAGTACGCCAGCGCGACGACCAGCTTCACGGCCAGCAGCCGCGCCCGGGGCACCGGTACGGCCAGCAGGTAGCGCAGGCTCCCCCAGCTCGCCTCGCTCGCCACCGTGTCCCCGCAGAACAGCGCCACCACCACGACCAGCAGGAACGAGGCGGAGACGAAGATGCTGAAGAGCATGAAGTTGAGCCCGCCGGCGGTGGCGAGGTCGATCAGGCTGGAGAACTGCCCGCCGCCGTCGCCGTCGTCGCCGCCCCGGTCGAACTGGAACGCGATCAGGATGATCACCGGCAGCAGCACCATGAAACCCAGCGCGAGCTGGGTACGCCGCCGCGACGCCTGCCGGCGCCACTCCGAGCCGATGGAGAGGGTGGCCCGGGGCCGGTAGCCGGGCGCCGCGCCCGCCCGCTCCAGCGCACTGGCCGCGCTCGACACCCGCGTGCTCGCCATCACCGGTCCCCGCTTCCCCGAGAGTTCTCGCCGACCAGGGCGAGGAACGCGTCCTCCAGGCGGCGCCGGGGCACCACCCGGTCCACCCCGATGCCGGCCCGGACCAGCTCCGCCACCACCTCGCTGCGGGCGGTGCCGTCGACGTCCACGACCAGCCCGCCGTTCTCGCCGGACGGCAGGACCCGTACGCCGGCCAGCCGGCCGAGCACCTCGCGCGCGGCGGTCGGGTCGGAGACGTCGAACTGCACGCTCGGGGACTCGCCCACGATCTCGCCCACCTCGCCGGCGGCGACGATCCGGCCCTTGTTCACCACCACCGCGTGGGTGCAGGTCTGTTCCACCTCGGCCAGCAGGTGGCTGGAGACCAGCACGGCCCGCCCGTCTGTGGCGTACCGCTTGAGCACCCGGCGCATCTCGGCGATCTGGGGCGGGTCGAGCCCGTCCGTCGGCTCGTCGAGCACCAGCAGCTCGGGCAGGCCGAGCATGGCCTGCGCGATCGCCAGCCGCTGCCGCATGCCGTGCGAGTACTTGCGCGTCCTCCGGTGCACCGAGTCGCCCAGACCGGCGATCTCCAGCGCCTCCTCGAAGTGCGCGTCCTCCTCGGGGCGGCCGGTCGCCCGCCAGTACGCGCGCAGGTTCTCCAGCCCGGAGAGGTGCGGCAGGAACCCGGGCCCCTCGACCAGCGCACCGATCCGGGAGAGCACCGGCGAGCCCGGTACCAGCCGGTGCCCGAAGACGTAGATCTCGCCCGCGCTGGGCTGGGTCAGCCCCATCAGCACCCGCAGCGTCGTGGTCTTGCCGGCGCCGTTCGGCCCGAGCAGGCCCACCACCTGGCCGCGGTGCACCTCGAAGTCCACGTTGGAGACCGCGACGAAGCCGTCCGCGTACTCCTTGCGCAGCTGGCGCACGACCAGCGGCGTCTGGGCGTACGCCTCGGTCACCGAGGTGTCGTGCCGGCGCTGCCGGCGGCGCACCACCGCGACGACGACCACCAGCCCGAGCACGATGGCGGCGAGCAGCCCGGCGAGCACCCAGCGCCAGATCGCGGCGGCGGTGGGGATCGGGGCGCCCGCCACCAGCGGCAGCGTCACCGCGTCCGAGCCGAGCGCCACGGCGTAGACGGTCGGCTCGACCGGCGTGCTGAACGCCTGGTCGGAGCTGGCCACCACGATCCGCACCCGGTGCCCCGGCTCGATCCGGCGCACGATCGCCGGCAGGGTGACCCGTACCGGGGTGGCGGCGGCGAGGTCGGCCGGCAGGCCGGTGAGGCGTACCGGGGCGACCAGGCCGTTGGTGAGCGTGGCCGCACCCTGCGGGTCGACGTCGTAGAGCTTGACGAAGAGCACGGCCTCGCCGGTCGGGGAGGCGGCCCGGATCTCCACGGCCGGCGCGCCGACCACGTCCACCGCGCCGGTCAGCGGCGCGGAGTCGAAGCGGGCGGCCTGACCGGGTACGTCGCCGGCGACGCCGAGCGCGCCGCTCGCGCCCGCGACCGCGCCGAGCGCCCCGGCCAGCGGTACCGACGAGATGGCCGCGGGGTTGCCGGCCGGCGGGTTGGCGATCCGCTGCGGCGGCCCGGCGACCGGCACCGTACGGGTCGTCGTGCCGCCCAGCCCGGGGTAGTCGGCGCGCTGGTAGCCGGTGGCGACGAGGCCCCGTTCGAGCGCGTCGATGCCGGCGATCCGGGACCAGGTGAAGCTGCGCTCCGGCGCGTTGCCGTTGCCCTTGACGTAGTGGTCGAGCCACTGGGCGGTGAGGAACCGCGTCCGATCCTGGTCGCTGGCCGGTCCGCTGCCGCCGTCGTGCCCGCCGGTGAACCAGGCGACCCGCACCGGCGTGCCGGTCGCCGCGATCCCCCGGGCGTTGGCGTCGGCCTCGGAGAGCGGGAAGAGGGTGTCCGCCTCGCCCTGGATCAGCAGCGTCGGCGCCATGATCTTGTCGAGCACCCCGGCCGGGCTGGACCGGCGCAACAGCGCCACCGCCTCCTCGGTGCCCCGCCCGCCGGTGGCCAGCCGCAGGTACGCGTCGCAGAGGTCGGCGGCGAAGCGCCCGCAGGCCGGGTCGGGCGGCGCGCCCGGGGCGGCGGCGATCGGCGGGACGGCACCGGGAGCGGCGGAGCCGCCGCTGCCGAAGAAAAGGCCGGCCCAGCCCTTCTTGAAGACCCCGTCCAGCGGCGGCCGGCCGGTCGACTCGGGCAGGAACGACCGGGAGAGGTCGTTCCAGGTGATCATCGGCACGATGGCGTCGACCCGGTGGTCCTGCGCCGCCAGCAGCAACGCCAGGCCACCGCCGTACGAGCCGCCGACGACGCCGACCCGCGGGTCACCGGCGGCGTCGGTACGGATCTCCGGCCGGGCCGCGAGCCAGTCGAGCAGCCGGGACGCGTCACGTACCTCGTAGTCCGGGTTGTCCAGGTGGATCTCCCCGCCGCTGCGCCCGAAGCCGCGGGCCGTGTACGCCAGCACCGCGTACCCGAGCCCGGCCAGCTCCTCGGCGTCGGAGCGGACCGAGTCCTTGGTGCCGCCGAAGCCGTGCGCGAGCAGCACCGCCGGCACCGGTCGGGACGCCGACGCGCCGTCGGGCCGGTAGTACGCGGTGTCCAGGTCGACCGGCTGGTCCCCGGCCGGCCCCGAGCGGACCGTGACGACCTGCTGCTGCACGCGGAAGCCGCGCCGCTCGGGCCAGACCACCCAGACCACGGCCCCGGCGAGCAGGGTGGTCACCACCGCGGCGGTGACGATCCGGCGTCGGGTCATCCGGGGCAGGGCACGGCGAAGCCGCGCCGGCGGCGACGAAGGCATGGACTCACCGTACGGGCCGCATCCTGTGCGATGGCTGAGATCCGCTCACGACGGATCGTCCGTACGGTCGCCCGGCCGGCCCGATCGGCGCGACGGTGGCGGTCGTCCCGTCGATCTTGTCGGAGCTCGGGCCGGATGCGTTCGCATCCTGAGTAAACCGATCTTCCGTCCCATACCGCCTAATAGACATATCTCCCTCCCCACTCAAATACCCACAGTGGCTACTCAATCGACGCCACGTCGTGATCGCGTAACTGACGTGAAACTGACCGCTCGTAATGGATTGCCCAGCGCAGCGGTCCGATAGTTTTCCGGTCCGGTGCACGGGAGCGCCGCCGCCCGGGGGCGGACGTGCTCCCCCGCCCCGACCCGAGGAGATGATCGATGACGATCCCCGCGCAGCGGGCCCGCCGCTGGCCGGACACGCTGGGCCTCGCCCTGCCCCTACTGCTCGCGGTGGCCCTGCTGGTGCCGGTGGCGGTCCTCTTCCTCCAGGCCAGACAGACGACGGACGCGGACCGCGCCTTCGCGCAGCGGGAACGGCACGGCGTGGAGTACCTGCGCGCGCTCGGTCCGGTCACCGTCGCCCTGGTGGACGCCGAGTCGGCCACCGTGGCCGGCCGCACCGTGCCGGGCGAGGAGCTGAGCCGCGCGGTGGCGGAGATGACCACGGTGGACACCCGCCTCGGTGGCGAGCTGCGGGCCCGGGACCGCTGGGCCGGGCTCCGGGCGAAGATCGAGGCGCTGCCCCAGCGCGGGCCCGGCACGCCGGATGCCGCGCTGACCGCGTACAGCGAGGTCACCGACCTGCTGCTGGAGCTCTACGGCAAGGTACGGGAATTCTCCGGACTGGCCCGCGACCCGGTCGCCGACTCGTACTACCTCCAGGACAGCGCGGGCGAGGAGCTGCCCGAGTCGCTGGTCGCCATCGGCCGCCTCGCCGACCTCGCCGTACTCGCGTCGCACCGGCGCGACGCCGAGCGCGACCGCACCATAGCCGACCTCGGCGCGGCCCGCTCCGCCGCGCTCTCGCCCGCCGACGACCTGGTCGACGACCTGCTCGCGGCGGTGGAGCAGACGGAGGCCGGCAACCTGGGCAGCAACCTGCTCAGCCAGGTCGACGCCTTCCAGCGGGCCATGGAGACGCTCGGCGCGGCCACCGTCGTCACCGCGCCGGCCGGCGGCGGGCCCACCGGCGGCGGCAGCGGAAAGCCGGCCGGCTCCGACGACGATCCGGCCGGTTCGGGGAACGGGACCGACGACGCCGGGCCGGTGGTGGACGTCGCCAAGATCGGCGAGGCCCGCACCAGCGCGCAGACCGCGGCCGTCGCGCTCTCCTCGCTGGTCTTCGCCGAGCTGGACGTGCGGCTCACCGCCCGCGTCGCGGACCTGGACGGCAAGCAGCGGCTCGCGCTCGGCATCACGGCGCTGGCGGTACTGCTCGCGCTCGCCGCGGTCTCCGTCGCGCTGCTGGGTACCCGGCGCCGCGCGCCGCGCGCGGGTCACGGCGGCACGGGCCCGGGCACCGGGATCACGGGCCTGAGCGACGGCGGCGTGGGCCCGGCCGGCGGCGGCACGGCGACGGTGGCCGAGGATCCGGTGGGAGGCGCGAACCGGCCGTTCGTCGAACCGGCCGGCCGGGGTAGCCGCCCCGAGCCGTCGACGGCCGGTGCCGGCACGCCGGGCGGCTCCGGGCACTGGGGACGGTCAGATGCTGCTCGGTAGGCTGCGCATCCGCGGCAAGCTCGCCGTCCTCATCATCATCCCGCTGCTCAGCACGGCCGCGCTCGCCGTGCCCGTGGTGGCCGAGCGGATCGACGCCGCCAGCCGGGCGGACCGCACCGCCGCCGCCGTACGCACGGCGGGGTTGGTCGGCACCGTGGTGCAGGAGATGCAGGAGGAACGCCTCCTCTCGGTCGGCTACCTGCTCGGCGTCGCCGACCGCCCGGCCCTGGTACGCCAGACCGCGACCGTGACGGACCGGATCGGCGACCTGCGCGCGGAGCTGGGCGCCGCCCTGCCCACCCCGGTCGCGGAGGCGCTCGACGGCGTACAGGCCCTCACCGACGTACGGGCCGGGGTGCTCGCCCGCAAGGCCACCCCCGACCAGGTCATGGCCGCCTTCGAGCCGGTCGTCGGCGCGCTCCTCGACTCACCCCGGCTGCTGGACTCCGCGGACACGGCCACCCGGGCCGGGCGGCAGCTCGTCGCGCTCGACGCGGTGCTGCACACCGACGAGCAGATCAGCGTCAGCGGTACGTTGATCGTGCTGGTGGTCGCCACCCGCAGCCAGCCGGCCAGCATGCGCTTCATCGCCAGCATGGCGCAGCTGCGGGTGGTGCTCGACCGGTTCAGCGCCTTCGCCACCGACGAGCAGAACGCCCTCTACACGCTGGTCAACGAGGCGGTCATCGCCCGGACCAACAAGAACTTCCTGGAGGTCGGCGAGGTCAACCCGGCCGCCGCCGTCGCCGGGCTCTCGGTCGCCTCGCTCTTCCCGGCCGTCTCCTCCCTCGGCACGCTCGGCCAGTTCGTGGAGAAGAAGGTCATCTCCGACATCCTCCGGGACGTCACCGAGCAGCAGCGGCGGGCGCTCGGCACCGCCTACACGGTCGGGGCGCTGGTGCTGCTGGTGCTGCTCGTGGTCGTCGCGCTCAGCGTCGCGGTGGCCCGTACGGTGGCCCGCCCGCTGACCCGGCTGACCGGCTCCGCCGACCGGGTGGCCCGGCTCACCGAGGCGGAGCTGGTACGCGTCGCCGACGACGAGACCGAGTCGCCGAACCCGATCCGCCTGGACCCGGTCGACGTGGCGGCCCGGGACGAAATCGGCGATCTCGCCCGCGCCTTCGACCGGGTGCAGAGCACGGCGGGACGGCTGGTCGAGCGGCAGGCCGCCAGCCGGCGCAACGTGGCGCAGATGTTCGGCCACGTCGGCCGGCGTACCCAGAACCTGGTCGGCCGGCAGATCGCGCTGATCGACCGGCTGGAGCAGCGGGAGACCGATCCGAGCCGGTTGCAGCACCTGTACCGGTTGGACCACGTCTCCAGCCGGCTGCGCCGCAACGCCAGCAGCCTGGTCGTCCTCTCCGGCTCGGCCGGCTCCGACGGGCACGTGGCCCCGCTGCCGCTCGGCGACGTGGTCCGGCTCGCGCTCGGCGAGATCGAGGACTACACCCGGGTGGACGTCCAGGTCCAGACCGACGTCTCGGTGGTACCCGCCGTCATCGGCGACCTCGTGCTCGCCCTCGCCGAGCTGATGGAGAACGGGACCAGCTTCTCGCCCCCGCACACCCGCGTCACGGTCTCCTCGCGCAGCGTCCCGGAGGGGGTACGCGTGCTGCTGGTGGATCACGGCATCGGCATGTCGCCCGAGCGGCTGGCCGAGGAGAACGCCCGACTGACCCGGCGCGAGCGGCTCGATCTCGCCCCGACGGAACTGCTCGGACTCTTCGTCGTGGGCCGGCTGGCCCGGCGGCACGGCTGGCGGGTCGCCCTCTCGGCGACCCCGGGCGGCGGCGTCACCGCGCACCTGGAACTCGACTCGCGGCTGCTGGTCAGCACGCCGGCCGGGCCGCCGGCGGCGGCGCGGACCGCGCCCGCCCCGCTGCCCGTCGAACCGGTCGGGCCGGGCGAACCGAAGGGCGGCGGGCGCGCCCCGACCGGGCTGACCCCGGACGAGGTGGCGGTCGACCCGAAGCTGCTCAACCGCGCGAAGCGCTCGGTGGCCTCCGGTCCGCAGTGGAACGCCTTCGCACCGCAGCCCGGCCCGGCCGGTCCCAGCGGGCCGGGTGGCGGCTCGGCCGCTCCCGCCGGCCCGGCCGGTCCCAGCGGGCCGGGTGGCGGCTCGGCCGCTCTCTCCGGCACCGCCGGGAACGTCCGGCCGATCCGGCAGCGGGTACCGGGCGCGCAACTGCCGCTGACCGCCCAGCCCGGCCCCGGCGCTCCCGGCGCGGATCCGGGTACCGGCCCGGGCGCCGACGTCGCCCCCGGGCCCGGTGATCCGGACGCGGTACGCGCCCTGGTCGAGGCGTTCGAGTCCGGCGTGCGGCGGGCCGCGGGCGGGCCGGTCGCGCCGACCTCGCCCGCCGCGCCGACGCCTGACGCCCCGGTGCCGGCGCCGCCCGCGCCGCCGCCGGCCCCTGCCCCGTCCGTCCTCGCCCCGCCGGTGCCCACCGCACCGGCCCCTACCGGAACGACGTCGGCCCCGGCCGGCACACTGGCGACGTCCACCGGAGCGCCGTCGAACCCCACCGGGAGAGCGGCGGTGCGGACCGGAACACCGCCGGCGTCCCTCGGGATCGCGGTGGCACCCGCCGGGTCGGCCAGACCCCCGCTGACCCGGCGAGTACCGGGCGCCAACCTCAGCGTCCCCGCCGCAGCCCCGCCGCCCGACCGCACGGGGCAGCGACCCGAGGACCCGGACGAGGTCCGTCGCCAGATCACGCAGTTCGAGGCGGGCATCGAGCGCGCCCTGCGTGAGGCAAGTCCGAATCACGGCCACGAAGAGGGATCACCACGATGAGCAGCCCCTTCCTCCACGACAACACCGAGCAGAACCCGAACGGGGGTGGCGCCGACGGTCTCAGCCCGGAGGCCAGGACCTTCAACTGGCTGCTCGACGCGTTCACGACGAACACCGCCGGGGTGCTGGAGGCGATCGCGGTCTCGTCGGACGGCCTGCTGATGGCCATGTCGGCGATCAAGGACCGGTCGAACGCGGAACGGCTGGCCGCCGTCGTCTCCGGCATGACCAGCCTGGCCGGCGGTGCCGCCAACTGGTACTCGCTGGGGGCGCTGAACCGGGTGGTCATCGACATGACCGACGGCTACCTCCTGATCACCTCGATCAGCAGTGGCTCCGTGCTCGGCGTGGTCGCCGACCGGTCGGCCAACCTCGGCACGGTCGCGTACGAGATGACGCTCTTCGCCACCCGCGCCGGCGCCGCCCTCACCCCTCGCCTCATCGTCGAGTTGAAGAACTCCGTCCAGGCCTGACCGAGCCGACCGAGGAGACGCCATGCGCTGGGAGGAGAAGGACGAGGACGAGCCGGAGCCGACCATCCGGATCCGTCCCTACCTGCAGGCGTCGTCCCCGGTCGAGCCCGTCGCCCGGCCGGTGGCGGGCGAGACCGGCCAGCCACCGGCCGCGACTCCCGCCCAGGGGCCGCGCCCGTTCGTACTGACCTCGGGCCGGGTCGCGGGCGTCGATCCGGCGATCACCCTGGAGACGCAGGTGACGGCCCGCCTGATCGGCCTGGACTGGGACTCGCCGGAGCTGGCCCGGCTCTCGCCCGAGTCGCGGAGCATCGTGCTGCTCTGCGCCGAGCCGCTCTCCGTGGCGGAGCTCTCCGCCCGGCTGCGGTTGCACCTCGGGGTGACGAAGGTCCTGGTCGGCGACCTGCGGGCCGCCGGCCACCTGGACGTACACACCCGCGACATCGACGAAACCCCCGACCCCGACCTCATTCTGCGAGTGATCGATGGACTCCGCGCGATCTCCTGAGCGGCCGGTCGGCCCGCTGACCGGCTCGTCCCCCAACAGCGTCCCGGGCCGGTACGGCCAGCCCGGCGGACCCGGTGCCGCCGCCGGCCGGGCCGCGGCTGCCGCCCGCGGCGTGGCCAGCCCCGTCGCGGGGTCCGGCGGCGCGGTGCCGGCCGGGATCGGGCCGATACCCCGGCACGCCGCTCCCGCGCCCGCCGGCACCGGCGGCGCCCCCGGCGGACGCGGCGCCCCCGTCCCCGTGAAGATCCTCGTCGCGGGTGGCTTCGGGGTGGGCAAGACCACCACCGTCGGCTCCATCTCCGACATCGCGCCGCTGACCACGGAGGCGGAGATGACGGACGCCGCCATCGGCATCGACGATCCCGGTGCCGGGTCGACGAAGACCACCACGACCGTGGCGATGGACTTCGGCAGCGTCACCATCGACCAGACCCTCAAGCTCTACCTGTTCGGTACGCCGGGGCAGTCCCGGTTCGGCTTCATGTGGGACGACCTGGCCCGGGGCGCCCTCGGCGCGCTCGTCGTCGTCGACAGCGCCCGGCTCGACGACTGCTACCCGGCGATCGACTACTTCGAGCGCGCCGAGCTGCCCTTCGTCGTCGGCGTCAACGCCTTCCACGGCCAGCTGGCGCACGACCTGCCCTCGATCCGCTGGGCGCTGGCGATCGGCGACCACATCCCGCTGGTGAGGTTCGACGCCCGGGACCGACTCTCCGTACGCGACGCGCTGCTGGCCGTACTGGACAAAGCCCTGAACCGGGCGATCCGGCAACGATCCGGCTAAACCGTTGTGTCGATCATGCCCCGTTCCGTGCAATGGTCAACAATGATCGCTGGAATGGTTCGGCGGGCCCCTGTTATACAGAACGCGACATAGAGGGGTGCCACCGGACGAGCTACACGGTGGCCCCGCGCACGGGTGCGCCGGCGGCCACCGGTCCCCACCGGCACCCGTCTGCCCGACGGGTCGGGCGGAGACTCCGCCCGCGCCCGGCCAGTCCACCGGGAAGGAGGTTCTGTAGTGCGGGAACTCGACGACGCGCTGGCCAAGATGGCCCGGCGCGAGGAGCTGGAGCGACGCCTGTCGGAGCAGGCCGCCGAGGGGCAGAACGGCACCGAGGAAGTGATCGAGGCCATCCGCCGAGTAGTCGCGCAGCATCCCGCGCTGGCTGTCCGGGTCTGGGTACAGGAGGGACCGGCCGCCACCGAGGGCCGGATCATCTGGTCCGGCGGCACGGTCAGTAGCAGTGTGCAGGCCCTGGACACCAGCGGTCCGGGCGAACCCGTCCCGGCCCCCGCCCCGGCCCCCGGCTGGCCCGCCCCGGCGCCCGCGTACCCGTCGGGCGCGGTCCCCGGCACCGGCGACGCGGCGTCGCGCCTGGCCGAGATGATCCGGCGCGACCCGTCGCTGCTCGACACCGACCGGCGCGCCTGACCGGCGGGTCCGACCCTGACGTAGAGAAGGGGCCCTGTCGTCCGAGGCGGCGACGACGGGGCCCCTTCCGCACCCGCCGGGCGGACGGTGGCCGGACGGCTACGCTCGGGCCGTGGCGGATCCGGATCTCACTCTCACCGCGAGCCTGCGACCGGCGGCGCTGGACGCCCGCCGGGGCATCGTCCGGCTGCACCCGGAGGTACTCACCGCGCTGGGGCTGCGCCCCGGTGACCCGGTCCGGCTGACCGGCCGCCGGGTCACCGCCGGCATCGCGGCCCGCGCCGAACCGGCCGCCGGGCGGGGACTGCTCCACGCCGACGACCTCATGCTCGGCAACCTCGGCGTACGCGCCGGCGGGCAGGTGGCGGTGGCGCCCCTGCCCGTGGTCGCCGCGCGGCTGGTGACGCTCGCCGGCCCGCCCGAGGTGGCCGCCGCGGTCACGCCGGAGATGCTCCGCCTCGCGCTGCTCGGCAAGATGGTCACCGCCGGGGACGACGTCTCCCTGCTCCCGCAGGACGTGGTTCCCGACGCGTCGGTACGCAGCCTGGTGGAGGCGGCCCGGCGCAGCCTCTCCAACGCGCTCGGGTACGCCTGGACCAGCGCGCTGCTCACCGTCGCGGACGCCGAACCCGCCGGCTCGGCCCTGGTGACCATGGACACGGTGGTCGGCTGGGAACACGGCCCGGTCACGCACGGCTCCACCGGGGCCGACGTACGCCCGGCCGGCGCCGCCGCCGCGCCGGCCGAACCCGCGCCCAGCCTGGAGGAGCTGCCCGGCCTGCGGGCACAGGCCCAGCAGCTGGCCGAGCTGCTCGACCTCGGCTTCCACCACCGCGAGGTGCTGGACCGGATCGGCACCGACATCTCGCTCGGCGTGCTGGTCAGCGGTCCGCCCGGATCGGGCAAGTCCGCCCTGGTACGCGCCGTGGCGCACGCCGTCGGCGCGCGGGTGGAGTCGCTCTGGGCGCCCGAGATCGCGGCCCTGGCGAACGATCCCGCGGCGCGGCGGCTGCGCGAGGTCGCGGCGTCGGTACGGGCCAGCCCGCCGGCGGTGCTGCTGGTCGGAGACGTCGAGGCGCTGGCGCCGCGCGACCAGCCCGGTCCCCTGGCGACCGTGTTCCGCCAGGTGATCGCCGAGACGGTCCGGGCCGGCGCCGCCGTGGTCTGCACCACCGGCCGGCCCGAGGCGGTCGACCCGGCGCTGCGCGCCCCCGACCTGCTCTCGCTGGAGATCGCGGTACCGCTGCCGGACGCGGCGCTGCGCCGGGAGCAGCTGACCGTACTGACCCGGGAGATGCCGGTCGCCGAGGACGTACGCCTCGACGAGGTGGCCGCCCGTACCCCCGGTTTCGTCGCCGCCGACCTGGCCGCGCTGGTCCGCGAGGCCGGGGTGCGCGCCGCGCTGCGGCAGAAGTCGGCGACCGCGCCGACGGTCGCCATGGCCGATTTCGCGGCGGCGCTGGAGGTGGTCCGGCCGACGTCGATGTCCTCCTCGACGCTGGAGCTGGCGGCGGTGACCCTGGACGACGTCGGCGACCTGGTCGAGGTCAAGCAGGTGCTGACCGAGTCGGTGCTCTGGCCGCTCAGCTACCCGGACACCTTCGCCCGCCTCGGGGTGCAGCCGCCGCGCGGGGTGCTCCTCTACGGACCGCCCGGCTGCGGCAAGACGTACCTGGTCACCGCGCTGGCCGGCACCGGGCGGGCGAACGTGCTCTCGGTAAAGGGCGCCGAGCTGCTGTCGAAGTGGGTGGGCGAGAGCGAACGGGCGGTACGCGAGCTGTTCCGCCGCGCCCGCGAGGCCGCCCCGACGCTGATCTTCCTGGACGAGGTGGACGCGCTCGCCCCGGTACGCGGACAGGCCAGCGACGGGGGCACCACCGACCGGGTGGTGGCCGCGCTGCTGACCGAGCTGGACGGGGTGGAGGCGCTGCGCAACGTCGTGGTCGTCGGCGCGACCAACCGGCCGGACCTGGTGGACCCGGCGCTGCTGCGCCCCGGCCGGCTGGAGCGGCTGGTCTACGTACCGCCGCCGGACGCCGCGGCCCGGGGCGAGATCCTCAAGGCCGCCGCGCGGTCGGTGCCGCTCGCCCCGGACGTGGACCTCGCCGGGCTGGCCGGCTCGCTGGACGGCTTCTCGGCCGCCGACTGCGCCGCCCTGGTGCGCGAGGCGGCGCTGGCGGCGATGCGGGAGTCGCTGGAGGCGTCGACGGTGACGGCCGCGCACGTGGCGACGGCCCGGCGGCGGGTCCGCCCGTCGCTCGACCCGGCCCAGGTGGCGTGGCTGGCGGCGTACGCGGAGTCGCACGCCGTGGGTTGAGCTACCGGGCGGTTCGCGTACGGAGTTGGGCGGCTCCCACACGCCCGCCCGCGCGTGGTCGGGGCGGCATGCCCGCGGGCTGACCGGTGGGTTCGTCCTCCCCGTGGCGGGCCGGAAAGTAAGTCGCTGATTCCCTCTACATCTTCCATGGCGTGATCACAACGAATTCGATGTGGAGAGGAAAGAGCGAACCACTTTCGCCAGGGTCACCCTACGTGTCTGCGCGAAGCGGGCCGGCCTGGACGGCGGGCGCGTAGAACGTCCAGCCCCAACCCTCGGCGACCCGGCCACCGTGGGCAGGTCCCGCATGATCCCGGCATTCGCCGCGTCGCGGGGTCAGGGCAGTAGGCGGATCTCGGCGTGTACGGCCCCGTCGTCGTGGTGCAGCACGGCGCCGCACTTGCGCAGCACCCCGAGGGCGGCCGCGTTGGCCGCGGTGGTCTCCGCGACCACGACGCTGACGCCGTTGCGCTCGGCCTCGACCAGCAGCTCACGCAGGGCGGCCAGGCCGATGCCCTGGCCCCGGGCCGACTGGCCGAGCCACATCCCCGTCTCCACCATGCCCGGCTCGTCCCGGCGGCTCATCCGGATCATGCCGACCACGTCCTCGTCGGCCAGGATCGCGTACATCAGGGTGCGGGTCGGGCCGTCGAGGCCGGCGAAGCTGGCGCGGTAGAACTCGCGGAACGCGTCCCGGCGCGCCTGTGACCAGCCGGCCGGCGCCTCGACCGGCGGCATCACCTCGCCCGGCTCCGCCTCGGCGACCGCCACCGAGAGCAGCGGTTCCAGGACCTGCTCGTCCATCGGCGTCAGCCGCACCCTGCCCGTCACCAGCCGCAGTTTTCCGCGCCCGGGAGGGGTCGTCCACCGGTTTCGCCCGACGGCCACCGTTCGTCCGGCTAATCGGCCCGGCCGTTCGAGGCCGAGGCCCGGACGGTCGGCGACCCGCCGGCGGGCGCGCGCATCGAGGACGGTGCCGGCGTGGCGCGGGCCGGAGGTGGCCTGATCGAGTGTCGCGCCTCACGATGATCCGGCCCGCGCGGCGCGCATGATCGGGACGGGGTCAAGCTTTGCGGGACGTGACACCGCTGCTCAGGGCCGTGAGATCCCGGCTGGGCCCCGGTGCCGCGCGCCCGAGACCAGCGGCTGATCGCCGCTGCCCACAGGCACGGAGTCCGGCCCGCGATCCGGGTCGGGCTCCGCGCCCCGCGGGCCGGGCCGACTCCGGTACGGGAGCGCCCGTTCAGCGCCCCCGTACCGGCCCCCCTGATCACCGGCGGCGCCCGTCGGCAGCCCTCCGGTGGTCGGCCCCCCGACCGACCGGGCATCGCGACCCGCCCCCGTGCCGGGTCACGACCCGCGGCCGGGTCAGGACACCTTGGCGATGCAGAGCACGAAGTCGCGCGAGGTGCCGGCCTGGTCCTGGGTGAGGATGTCGGTGGCCTCGGTCGAGTCGCAGGCGCTGTCGGCCAGCGTGCCGTTGCGGCGCAGCAGCACCTTGTAGGCCCCCGGCGCCGAGCACTTCGCGTCGTCGATCTCGTTGTCCTCGCTCATCGTGAGGCAGTCGCCCTTCTGGAACTGGTCCAGGTCGCCCTCGACCTCCTCCTGGGATGGGCTGGCGCCGGGCGCCGCGGCACCGCTCGCGCGCGGGGCCGGAGCGCTGCCGGTCGCCAGCGCGGCGGGCGGGTCGGCCTCGGTCGAGGAGTCGTCGCCGCCGACCAGCACCAGCACGGTCCCGAGCCCGCAGATCAGCAGCACCGCGCCGGCGACCAGGCCGAGCACGAGCGGCAGCCGGCTGCGCCGGGCGGGCGGGGGCGGCGGGGCGTACTGCGGTGACGGCGCGCCGGCGTACTCGGGCGTGCCGTACTCCGGTGGCTGACCGTACTGCGGCGCGCCGCCGTACTGGGGGGTGGGCGGCTGGTGCCCGCCGTACGCCGGCGGGTGGGCCGGCGAGCCGGGTGCCGGCGGGTACGGCGGTCGCCCGCCGGGATCGGCCGGGGTACCGGACTGCGGGGCGGGCCACTGGCCGCCGGGCGCCGGTTCCCCGGGTGCGGGATACATGAATTCTTGCCCTCTCACATGGGATGTGCTGGTCCTGGCCGGCGGCCGGGCGGCTCTGCACCGTACGGCGGATCCTCGCCGGCGGGGTACAGGCAGACGCGACGGGCAGACGCGAGCCGCGTCCGCGACCGGTCGCACCCGCCCACGAGCCATCGCAGTCTTCCGGTGCCGGCCACATGGCCACCACACACGGAGCACACAGCCAGCGACCGCCGGCTTGACGCGTAGTACGTTCACTTGTCGGCATCCCTGGGGAGGACGCGTGAGGTTCGAGGTGCTCGGCCCGCTCCGGGTGCTGACCCGGGCCGGAACCGAGGTACCCATCCGCAGCCGGCACGAGCGCACCCTGCTGGCGATCCTGCTGCTGCGGCTCAACGAGCCGGTGACCGTCGACCAGCTGGTGGCCGCGCTCTGGCCGGAGCGGGCGCCGGCCTCCCACATCTCCAACCTGCATACCTACCTGTCCCGGCTGCGCGCCCGGCTTCAGTCGGAAATCGAGCAGGTCAACGGCGTCTACCGGCTGCGGGTACCGGACGACGACGTCGACGTGGCGGTCTTCCGCCGGGAGATCGCCGCGGCCCGGGCGGCGCTGGCCCGGGGCGACGCGGACGAGGCGGTGCGCGGCTTCCGGCGCGGGCTGGCGCGGTGGCGGGGCGAGCCGCTGGCCGGCCTCGCCGCCGAACCGCTGGCCGCGCAGGTCGCGCAGCTGGAGGTGGAGCGGCTCGCCGCGATCGAGGAGTGCGTGGACGCCGAACTCGCCCTGGGCGGTGCGGACCTGCCCAGCGAGGTGCTGACCCGGCTGCACGGGCTGGTGGCCGAGCATCCGCTGCGGGAGCGGCTGCACGGGCAGCTGATGGTGGCGCTCTGCCTGACGGGCCGGCGGGCGGACGCGCTCGCGGCGTACCAGCGGGCCCGCGACATCCTGGTGGCGGAGCTGGGCGTGGAGCCGGGGCCGCCCCTGCGCCGGCTGCACCAGGCGATCCTGCGCGGCGAGGAGATCACCCCGCCGGTGCCGGTACGGCCGCCGGAGCCGGCGCCCGGTTCGGGGCCGGTCTTCCCGGTCTGCCAGCTTCCCCCGGCGCTGGCCGGCTTCGTCGGCCGGGAGGAGAGCATCGAGCGCGCCTGCGCGCTGGTCGCGCCCCGGGAGACGGCGGTACCGCTGCTGATCGTCTCCGGTCCGCCAGGAGTGGGCAAGAGCGCGCTGGTCACCCGGGTGGCACACCGGCTGCGCGAGTCCTTCCCGGACGGTCAGCTCTTCGCCCACCTCGCCGGCTCCGCGGCGCCCCGCGACACCGCCGGCGTCCTCGCCGACCTGCTCCGCTCCCTCGGCGTGCCCGCCTCGGCCGTACCGCAGGAGCTGCCCGCGCTGACGAACGCCTACCGGGCGGCGCTGGCCGACCGGCGGGTGCTGGTGGTGCTCGACGACGCCGCCGACCCGGCCCAGGTGCGCGACCTGCTGCCCGGTACGCCCGGCAGCGCCGTGCTGGTGACCGGACGCAGCCGGCTCTCCGGCCTCACCGACGCCGCGCACCTGCAGCTCGGGCCGTTGAGCGACACCGAGGCGCGGCAGCTGCTGATGCAGGTGGCCGGCCCGGACCGGGTCGCGGACGAGCCGGGCGCGGCCGGGCGGATCGCGGCGGCGTGCGGGAATCTGCCGCTGGCGCTGCGCATCGCCGGTACCCGGCTGGCCACCCGGGTCTCCAGCGTCTCGACCCTGGCCGACCGGCTGGACGACCAGCGCCGGCGGCTCACCGAGCTGGCCGCGAGCGACCAGCAGGTACGGGCCAGCCTGGCGCTGAGCGTGCAGGCGCTGTCGGAGCCGGCGCGGGCCGCCTTCGCCCTGCTGCACCTGATCGGGCCGGTCGACTTCGCGGGCTGGCCGGTGGCCGCCCTGCTCGGCCGCCCGGACGCCGAGGACGTGCTCGGCGAGCTGGTCGAGGCCAGCCTGCTCGAACCGGTGCACCCGGACCGCGGCGAGATCCGGTACCGGCTGCACGACCTGCTCCGCGTCTACAGCGCCGAGCTGGGCGGCGAGGCGGTGCCGTCCGGCCCGGCACCGGCCGGCGCGGTGACGCCGGCATCGGCACCGGACGGCGCGGTGACGCCGATATCGGCACCGGGCAGTGCGGAGGCGCCGGCGGAGGCGGTCCGCCGGCTGATGGTCGCGACCGTCTTCCTGGCCGGGACCGCCGCGAGCCGGCTGCCGCGTACGCTGCCGTGGGCCCGCCGGACCGGGACGGTGCCGGCCGTACCGCTGCCGGCGGCGGTGGTCGAGCGGGCCCGTACCGCCGCCGCCGACTGGCTGGGCGAGGAGCGGTCGTACCTGGTCGCGGTCGCCGCCGCCGGGCAGGCGGCCGGGGCGGACCGGGAGGCGCTGCTGCTCGCCGAGCGGATCGCCCCGTACCTCTGGGTCAACGGCTACTGGGCCGACCTGCGTACGGTGCAGCGGCTGGCCCGGCGCGCGGCGGAGGCGACCGGCGACGCGCCGGCGGGCGCCCGGATGGAGCACATCGCCGGCGTGCTGCACCTGGTGGGCGGCGACCCGCTCGCCGCCGACGCGGCCTTCGCGGCCAGCCGCGCCACCTTCGAACGGCTCGGCGACCGGCACGGGCTCGCCTGCGTCCTCGCCGACCAGGCGGTGGTGCGCGGCACGTACCGGCAGGGGGCCGAGGAGTCGGTCCGGCTCGCCGAGCGCGCCCTCGAACTCTTCGAGGCCGAGGGCGACCAGCTCGCCGCCATCCTGACCGCGCCGGCGCTCTCGGCCGCGCTGCGCCGGCTGGGCCGGTTCGCGGCGGCGCTGGAGATCGACGAGTCGGCCACGGTACGGGCCTGCCGGATCGACGCCGCGCCGATCGTGGTGGCCCGCTGCCTGACCGCGCTGGCGCTGACCCGGCTGTTGCGCGACCGCCTCGCCGGGGCGTACTCGGCCGCGCGCGGCGCGACGGAGCTGCTCCGGGCCGCCGGGGAGCGGTACGTGCTGGTCGCCGCGCTGCACCACCTGGCCCTGGCCGCCACCGGGCTGGGTCGCCGCGCGGAGGCGGTCCGGCTGCTCGCCGAGGGGCACGGGCTCGCGGTGCAGCTCGGGGACCGGTTCCGGGCGGCGCGCCTGGAACGCGACCTCGCCGCCGCCCGGGTGGGCGACGGCGACGCGGCGGCGGCCGTACCGGTCCTGCGCCGGTGCCTGCGCATTTTCGAGGAGACGGGGTACCGGCCGGCGCAGGCGGAGACGTGGGGCGTGCTGGCCCGCGCCCACGAGGCGCTGGGCGAGCCGGCCGAGGCCACGGCGGCACGCCGGCGGGCCGCGCTGCTGGCCGATCCGCACGACCGCCGTACCCCGATCCTCACCGCCATCGTGCTCCGGCTGACCGAGCCGGCGGGCGCCCGGGACGCCGGACCCGGTCGCGCCGGCCCGCGGGTGCTGGCCGGCGCCGCCACGTGGACCGGCCGAAACGTCGTACCCCAGGGCTAATGTCCTGTCGTGAACCGGACAGATCGCCTCTACGCCCTGGTCGAGGAGCTGCGCGCGGTCTCGCCCCGCGCCCGGAGCGCCCGGTGGCTCGCCGAGCGCTTCACCGTCGGCGAGCGCACGATCCGGCGGGACGTCGACGCCCTGCAACAGACCGGGGTACCGATCTACGCCGAGCCGGGCCGCTACGGCGGCTACGCGCTGGACAAGACGCACACGCTGCCGCCGGTCAACTTCACCCCGCGCGAGGCGATCGGCACCGCCGTGGCGCTGCACTCGCTGGCCGGCACCCCGTTCCTGGAGGCGGCCCGCTCGACCCTGCGCAAGCTCGTCGCGGTGATGCCGAAGCGCGACGTGGAGCGGGCCCGGGAGATCGCGTCCCGGGTGCATCTGCGCGCCACCGAACCCGACGATCCGCCGCCGCCGCGACGACCGGTGCTGGCCGCCGCCGAGCAGGCGCTGCTGCGCCGCACCGTACTGGTCATCGACTACGTCGACCAGCACGGCATCGCCTCGCGGCGGGTGGTCGAGCCGTTGGGGCTGATCGGCCTCGGCCAGCGGTGGTACTTGATCGGCTGGTGCCGGCTGCGCGCGGGGGTACGCGAGTTCCGGCTCGACCGGATCACGAGCGCGACCGCCACGGCCGAGATCGCGCCGCCGCGGCCGATCGGGCCCGGCCGCGCCGGCCGCGCGCTCGGGCTCGACCCGCTCGGCGAGCTCGACCCCGGCCTCGACGCGCCCGCGCCACGGCCCGCCGGTCCGGTGCGGTAACGCGGACCAATCCGGTCCGACAACGCGGACGTCGGGCTGTCCTGATTACCCGGAAGCATGGTCAGCAGGCATGGCACGCCGCCGGTACGGCAGCGCGGTCCGGCCCGGCGGCTCCGCATCCGACGAAGGGACCTGTGACATGACGGTCAACCCCGACCACGTCGCCTCCCGTCCGGTCGACACCCTGCGGGCGGTTCTCGGCCGGTGGGCGGTGCTGCGGCGGAACGCCCGCCGCCCGCGCACGCGGTCGTTCGCGCGGCGGCGGCCCGCCTGATCCTCGCCGACTCCCGGGGCCGGCCGGCGCGTGTGGGCGACGCCGCCGGCCCCGGGTCACTCCCACCGGTCAGGGGGCTTCCTCGAAGTCGCAGAACAGGGCGGTCGCGTCGTCGTACCGCTTGTGCCGCCGGCGGCCCGGTCCCCCGTCGCCCGCCTCGGCCACCCGTACCCGGCGGATCAACTCCGCCGGCCCGTCGCGGCCGAGCAGGTCCAGCAGCCCGCGCCAGTCGAAGAGCCCGAACTGATCCACCGCGCACGAGGCACCGTCGGTGAGCAGCGCCGCCCGGCGCACCCCGTCCGCGCCGCCCAGTGGCAGGCTGCCGGTGAGCGCGTGGAAGGCGGCGTCCGGGTTGGCCGCCGCCACCCAGTAGCCGTGGGTCTGGTTCATCTGCTGCCGTTGCAGCGTCACCGCCCGGCGGAACCGGATGGTCGGATCGGCGCCGGCCCCCGTACCGGCGACGGCGAGGGCGCTCTGGCGCAGCTCGGCCATCGCCGTCTCCAGCCGGTCGTCGGCGATCACCTCGACCCGGTCGCCCCGGTCCACCACCAGCGGACTGTCGCAGAGCACCAGGTAGTCGACGTGGTCGCCGTCGTGCCGCAGCAGGCAGACCGTCGACGAGGGGGTGCCGGGGTGGTCCAGGTCGCACCGGCCCTCGTGGTCGGCGCGTACCGCGAGGATCGCCGCCGCGAGGTTTCCGGCCAGCGCCGCGTACGGGCGCCGCGCGGCGGCCACCCCGATCCGGGCGGCGAGTTGACGGACGTACCAGGCCGGCCCGTGGACGCAACCGGTCTCGAAACCCTCCGGTACGGTCGCGCCGTCGAGCACCCCGACGAGCTGCCCGTACTGGAGGAGATGGTCCTCGTTCTCCAGCCGGTCCGGTGCCGGTTCGGAGGCCGCCCAGACCCGCATCAGCGGCCCGGCGCCCGCACCGGGCCCCCGGAAAGTCGACTGCGTCATGACTGCCTTCCGGTCGGCGGCTGGCTGCGGATCCTTTCTACAACGCCACCACCACCGACGTGAGCCAACTTCGCATCTTCCCGGTCGGACCCGGCGGGTCGCCCCCCGAATGCGACCGGGGGCGGGTCGGACCCCGCCGGCCGGCCGCGTCGGGCGGTACCGGCCCGGCCGTCACCGGCCCGGGTGTGATCCGGCCCGATCGCGGCAACCCCGAGCACAACGGTCGCTACCAGCGGTAACGTCAGGGCAGGTCGGGACAGAGGGGGCAGACCATGATGCTGAAGAAACTGCACGACTCGGGCGTGAAGGCCGAGTACATGTATATGGCCGGCTTCGCCAGCATCGGCCTCGCCTTTCTGAGCTGGATGCTCTCCAAGCAGATGGAGAACGCGGGGATCGACCGGGCGGACCGGTGGGGCATCTTCATCGGCGAGTGGGCGCCCACCTTCATCGCGCTCGGCAACGGGCTGCGCACGTACGAAAAGTAGCCGCCGGCCAGTCGGCGGCCGCGGACAGGCTCGACGGGCGTCGCGCGTGAGCGTAGGGCTCAGCGGCGGCGGCTGCGCGCCCGCGACGAGCGGAGCCGGCGCAACCGGGACACCAGCATCGGCTCGGCGGCCAGCGCGGCCGGGTTGTCCAGCAGCGCGTTGAGCAGCTGGTAGTAGCGCGTGGCGGAGAGGTCGAAGGTGTCCCGGATCGCCTGCTCCTTGGCGCCCGCGTGCTTCCACCAGCGCCGCTCGAAGGCCAGTATCTCCCGCTCCCGCTCGGTCAGCGCCGCCCCGCGCGGGGCCTCCCCCTTCGCCTCGTCGACCGCGTCCTCATCGGGGTCTTCCTCGTCGAGCGCGGTCTCGGCAGCCTCGGTGTCGGCGGGCAGCGCCTCGGTCCGAGGCGCGGGTATCAGCGCGGAGGGCGCCGGGTGGGGGTGGGGCCCGCCGTCCCCGGCGGATCCCGTCAGGCTTGATGTCTCCGCCGCGGACGGCGGGCCCCACGCCGGGTCGGCCGCCGCGGCCGACCCACCCTCCGCGTCGCGCCCGACGGCGGCGTCCGAGTCGACGTCCGAGTCGGGCTCCGCGCCGGCGTCGGGATGTACGCGCTGCCCCGGCGGGCGTCGCTCCGGACGAGCACCCGCGCGCGAGACGGCGGATCCGCTGCTGTCGATGTCGACGGAGCCGCCGCCCGGAGCGTCGGCGGGTGGCTTCATGGCGCTCCTCCGGGCATCGGTCGTGCGCTGGCAGCGGGTTCACCAGCCTATCCGGGCCAGGTCAAGACCGCATCCGCCCGGCGGGCGCGGAGCGGGACCGACCCGCGGACGCCGCGCCGGAGGCGGGGCCGCCGTGCCCGGCGGAGACATCACGCGTGACGGGATTCGCCGGGTACGGCGGCCCCCGCCCCACCGAAGAGCCCACCAGCCAAGCGGCCCCCGCCTCTCCGAAGAGCCCGCCGCCGAGCCGGGTCAGGTGATGTCCCGCCGGCGCATCGCCCACATGGCGGCCACGAGCACCAGCACGGTACCGGCCCCGAAGAGCAGCCCGGACTGCTGCCAGGTGACGATCAGCTCGTCGGGGCGGCACTCGCCCACCGAGAAGTTGCAGGACCGCCAGTCGGGCAGCGACAGCCGCTTCTGGAACCAGGCCAGCGCATAGGTCGAGAGCAGGTACCGTTCCCCGAACCGGACCCCGGCGACCTCCACGGCGATCCGCAGCCCCACCTCGCTGAGGGCGCCGACGCCGATCGCGGCACCGAGCGCCATCGCGGTGTGGCGGCCGAGCGAGGCGAGCCCGAAGGCCACGGCACCGACCGCGAGCACCAGGCCCAGTCCCCGGGCGCCGCTGAGCGCGAACGACGTCCAGACACCCGGGGTCAACCGGCCCGTGACGCCGTCGTACCGGCCGATGAGCCAGAACGCGAGGGTCCAGAGTGCGCCCAGCACCAGGCCGAGCCCGAGCAGCGTACCGAGGAGGACGCCCAGCTTGGTGAGGAGCACCGACAGCCGGCGCGGGCGCCAGAGCAGGAGGTTCATCATGCCGCCGGTGTGCCACTCGGCCCCGACGAAGGAGGCGCCGACGATGAACGCGACGAGCGCCAACAGGCCCGAGAAGATCGCGATGAAGACGTCGAACTGGCCGCGGAAGTCGAACTGGTACGGCAGGTACCACTCGGCGCGGAAGTTCTCCCGCGTCGGGCCGTTCTCGCGGTCGCAGTCCGGCGGGTACCGGTTGGTGATGTCCTCGCCGCGGGCCTTGGCCGCCTCGCACTCGCTCACCCACTGCTGGTGGTAGCGGAGCTGCTGCTGGAACTCCGTGTCGGCGCGGGCCTCGGCGGCGGCCAGCTGGGCCGGGCCGATGCGGTGGCTGGCGACGCTGAAGGTGACGGCGATGGCGGCGAGCCCCAGCACCAGCAGGACCAGCAGGAGGCGTACCAGCCGGCGCTTGAAGAGCCGGCGCAGCTCGGTCTTGACCAGGCTCACGATCCCCAACCTCCCCGGGTCTCCGGGGCCGCGCCCGGTTCCCCCACCACGACGGACTGGTCGACCTGCCGGTGCTGTCCCGGGACGGGGGCGGTGGCGGTCAGCTCCAGGAAGACGCTCTCCAGGTCCGCGGTGACCGGCGACAGCTCGGTGACGAAGAGGTCGTGGCCGGCGAGCGTACGGGTGATCAGCGCCGGCTTGGCGGCGTCGCGTACCAGCAGGTGGTCCGGGAGGGCGGTGACCCGGAGTCCGGCGCGGGTGAGCAGGTCGGCGGCGAGCGGCAGGTCCGTGACCGCCTCCAGGCGTACCCGCACGCCGCCGGCGGAGTGCTGGGCGAGCACCTCGTCCACCGGACCGGCGGCGACCCGGCGGCCCAGCGAGATGATGGTGACCGAGTCGCAGATGAGCTGGACCTCGCCCAGGATGTGGCTGGAGAGCACCACCGTCATGCCCGACGCGGCGAGGTCGCGCATGAGCGTACGCATCTCCCGGATGCCGCCCGGGTCGAGGCCGTTCGCGGGCTCGTCGAGGATGAGCAGCTTCGGCCGCTTCAGTACGGCGGACGCCACGGCGAGCCGCTGCTTCATGCCGAGCGAGTAGGTCTTCACCCGTTCGCCGGCCCGCTCGCGCAGGCCGACCAGCTCCAGCACCTCGGTGACGCGCCCCTGCGGTACGTCGCCCGCCCCGGCCAGCAGGGAGAGCGTGTCGCGGGCCGAGAAGTGCGGGAAGAACTGGGGACTCTCCACGATGGCGCCGACCTGGCCGGCCACTTCGGGCAGTGCGGCGGGCACCTCCCGGCCGAGCAGCGCCATCCGGCCGCCGTTCGGGCGGATCAGCCCGAGCAGGGTACGCAGGGTGGTCGTCTTGCCGGAGCCGTTCGGGCCGAGGAAGCCGTGCACCTGCCCCGCCTCGACGAGCATGTCGAAGCCGTCCAGGGCCTGCCGTACACCTCGACGCCGGCTGCGGTACGTCTTGCGTAAGCCCTCGATCTCCAGGATCGCCGCCAAGTTCGTCTCCCCCGCGCGTGCCGCCGCTGTGACTGCGGTCACCATACTCGGTATGCAGCCCGGGCGACGGCCCGGCACGGCGACGGCGACGGTCCCGACCGAGGAGCGGAGGGTCGACGGGTCAGGCGCAGACGACGTTGACGCCGGCCGCGCGGAACGCCTCGACGGTGGCGGCGTCGGCACCCGAGTCGGTGACCAGGGTCTCCACCCGCTCCACCGGGCAGATCCGGGCGAACGCGTGACCGCCCAGCTTGGACGAGTCGGCGATGATGACGACCCGCTTGGCCCGGGCCACCATGAGGTTGTTCATGGCGGCCTCACCCTCGTGGTGGGCGGCGGCGCCGAGCTGCGGGTCGATCGCGTCCACCCCGAGCAGCGCCACGTCGAGGGTGACCTCGCGCAGCAGCGCCCCGCCGAGCGGCCCGACCAGCTCGAACGACTGCGGCCGGACCACGCCGCCGGCGACCACGACCTTCATCCGGGAGCGGACCAGCAGCTCGTTGGCGATGTTCAGGGCGTTGGTCACCACGGTGAGCTGGGCGCCGTCGGCGTTGGTGTTGAGGTCCGGCCGGACGGCGAGCGCGCGGGCCACCTCGGTGGTGGTGGTACCGCCGTTGAGGCCGACCACCATGCCGGGCGCGACCAGCGCGGCGGCGGCCGAGCCGATGCGCTGCTTCTCGGCCGAGTGCTTGGCGGTCTTGTACCGCAGCGGCAGGTCGTACGAGACTCCGTTGGCGACCGCCCCACCCCGGGTACGCGTGATCATCTGCTGCTGGGCGAGCTGGTCGAAGTCGCGCCGGATCGTGGCCTGCGAGACGTCGAGCCGAGCGGCGGCGTCCTCCACGCTCACCCGGCCGCTCTCGGTGAGCAGTTCGAGCAGGGCGTTCCATCGGGCGTACCGGTCCACCGCTGCCCTCCTGCGCGTACCGTGATTGATTGCCTGCACAGTAATGCGCGAAACTATCCCCGCGCAAACCGTTGAGCTGCGCACTTTGGCCAAGTATTGCGACGCGTCGACAGTTTCGCGCAGAATGACGCGCAAAAGACCGCCGATCCGAGCCGTATCGCGCACCAACCGGTGTCGCGCAACATAGCCGTAACGTGCAGCAGAGCCACGCCGCGCGGTACGGCCGTACTCCGCAGTGGAGCCGCGCCGCGCCGGTTGTCCCACCTTCCGAGGAGTTCCGATGGCGTACGTCGACACGGAGATCGCCAGCCAGCCCGACTGCTGGCGCCGGGCCGCCGAACTCGTCGCCGGGCACGCCGCCGCGCTGCCGCGCGAGGGCGAGCGGGTCGCCGTGATCGGGTGCGGCACCTCCTGGTTCGTCGCCATGGCCTACGCCGGCCTGCGGGAACACGCCGGCCAGGGCGAGACCGACGCCTTCCAGGCCTCGGAGTTCCCGACCGGCCGGCGGTACGACCGGCTGCTCGCGGTCACCCGCTCCGGTACCACCAGCGAGGTGCTCGACGTGCTGCGCGCCGTACGCGGACGGATCCCCAGCACCATCGTGGTGGGTGATCCGGAGACGCCGGCCGTCGAGGCGGCCGACGAGGTGGTCGCCCTCCCCTTCGCCGACGAGCGGTCCGTGGTGCAGACCCGCTTCGCCACCAGCGCGCTCGCGCTGCTCCGGGGCCACCTCGGCGAGGACGTCCCGGCCCTCGCCGCCGACGCCGAGGTGGCGGTGCGCGCCCCGCTGCCGATCGAACCGGCCCGCGTCGAGCAGGTCACCTTCCTCGGGCGGGGCTGGACCGTCGGGCTGGCCCACGAGGCGGCGCTGAAGTGCCGCGAGGCCGCCGCCTTCTGGTCCGAGGCGTACCCGGCGATGGACTACCGGCACGGCCCGATCGCGATCGCCGGGCCCGGCCGGCTGGTCTGGGCGTTCGGGGAGGTGCCCGCCGGGCTGGCCGAGGAGGTCGCCGCCACCGGCGCCGCCTTCGCGCACAGCCGCAGCCACGGCTGCCACACCCCGCTCGACCGCTGGGCGCGCGGGCGTACGCCGCTCGACCCGATGGCCGACCTGATCCTGGCCCAGCGCTTCGCCGTCGCCCTCGCCACCACGCGCGGCCAGGACCCCGACGCGCCCCGGCACCTCACCCGCTCCGTGGTGCTCACGTGACCCCCACCGGAGACCCCGTCGCCGCCGGCGAGGTCGTGGTCGCGCTCGACGTCGGCGGTACCGGGATCAAGTGCGCCCTGGTCGCCCCGGACGGCACGGCACGGCACGTGGAGCGGCACCCGACCGGCGCGGCGCGCGGCCCCCGGGCTGTCGTCGAGACCATCCTGACCGTCGCCGAGGGGCTCGCGGGCAAGGCGCGCGCCGACGGGCTCACCCCGGTCGCGGTGGGCGTGGCCGTACCTGGCGTCATCGACGAGGCCGCCGGGATCGCCGCCTGGTCGGCCAACGTCGGCTTCCGCGACGTACCGCTGCGGGACCTGGTCACCGCGCGGCTCGGCCTGCCCGCGGCGCTCGGCCACGACGTACGCGCCGGCGGCGTCGCCGAGGCGCGGCTCGGCGCCGGCCGCGAGAGCCGGCACGTCCTCTTCGTCGCCATCGGTACCGGCATCGCCGCCGCGCACGTGGTCGACGGGGTGGCCGCCACGGGCGCGCACGGCGCCGCCGGCGAACTCGGTCACGTGGTGGTACGCCCCGGCGGCGCCCCCTGCGGCTGCGGCAGCGCCGGCTGCCTGGAGACGGTCGCGTCGGCCGCCGCGGTCGGGCGGCGCTACAGCGAGTTGGCCGGCGTACCGGCGACGGCCGCCGAGGTCGCGGCGCTGGCGCGGACCGGTGACGCCCTCGCCGGGCAGGTGTGGCGGGAGACGGTCGACGCGCTCGCCGACGGGCTGCTCACCGCGCAGTCGCTCTACGACGTCGAGCTGATCGTGCTCGGCGGCGGGCTGGCCGAGGCGGACGCCGCCCTGCTCGACCCGCTGCGGCCGGCGCTGCGCTCCCGGCTCACCTTCCGGCGCGAGCCGCGCCTGGTCCGCGCGGCGCTCGGCGACGAGGCCGGTTGCCTCGGTGCCGCGCTACTCGCCCTTGACCGGCTGGGACGGGTCCCCTAGCTAGGGTCGGCGCACCGTCTCGCCCGTCGAGACACGGCACCTACCGCGCCGGGCGCGTCCCGGTCCGGCACACACCGATACGGAGGATTTTTCGTGACGTTGCGGGTAACCGGCAGGGTGGTGACCCCGACCGGGGTCATCCGGCAGGGCTGCGTCGAGATCGACGGCGAGCGGATCACCGCCGTCGCCGAGTACCCGTCCATCCGGGACGGCAACTGGATCGTGCCGGGCTTCGTCGACATCCACACCCACGGCGGCGGCGGCCACACCTTCACCACGGGGGACGCCGACTCGGCCCGGGGCGCCGCCGAGTTCCACCTCGCCCACGGCACCACCACGCTGCTGGCGAGCCTGGTCAGCTCGCCGTACGAGCTGATGCGCGACGCGACGGCCGCGTACGCCCCGCTGGTCGAGCGGGGCCTGATCGCCGGGTTGCACTTCGAGGGGCCGTACCTGTCGACCCTGCGCTGCGGCGCACAGAACCCGGCGTACCTGCGGGATCCCTCCCTGGACGAGCTCTCCGGGCTGGTCGAGCAGGGCGCCGGCGCGATCCGGATGGTCACCATCGCCCCCGAGCGTGACGGCGCGCTCGCCGCGATCAAATACCTGACGTCGCAGGGGATCGTCGCGGCGGTCGGGCACACCGACGCCACGTACGACCAGACCCAGGCCGCCATCGCCGCGGGCGCGAGCGTCGGCACGCACGTCTTCAACGGCATGCGTACGCCGCACCACCGCGAGCCCGGGCCGGTCTTCGCGCTGCTCGGCGCCGCGAATGTGATCTGCGAGCTGGTCGCCGACGGCATCCACCTGCACGACGGGACCCTGGCGTTCGCCACCTCCGCCGCCGGGCCCGACCGGATCGCGTTGATCACCGACGCGATGGCCGCGGCCGGGATGCCGGACGGCGGCTACGAGCTGGGCGGGCAGGCGGTCACGGTGAGCGGCGGCGCGGCCCGGCTGACGACCGAGGACGGCTCGCCCGGCGCCATCGCCGGCAGCACGCTGACCATGGACGCGGCGCTGCGGCGGGCGGTCGGGGCGGGTATCTCCCTGCCGGACGCCTGCCGGATGCTCGCCACCACGCCCGCGCGCGCGATCGGTTTCGGCGACCGGGTCGGTTCGCTGACCGCCGGCTGGCGGGCGGACCTGGTGGAGCTGGACGATGAGCTGCGGGTGGTCCGGGTGATGCGGGCCGGCAACTGGGTTGAGTGACGCCGCCGCCACGCCGCCCTACACGTCGATCTTGGACTTGTGGTCGCGCTTATGCGCCCGTACGCGGCTTTTGCGACGGCCACAACTCCTTGATCGCCGAGCTTGGTGGCGGCGGGGCGAGCGCCCCGGGGCGGTCGAGCCCGTTCGGCAGGGCCGGCAGCGGGATCTCGTCCCAGGGGACCCGGGCGAGCAGCCGGTCCAGGAAGAGCCCGAGCAGCACCCCGGCGATCGAGTCCGTCAGCCAGTGGAAGTTCGTGTAGATCGTGGTGCAGAAGAGGATGGCCGGCGGCACGATCCGGATCGCCCGCGCCAGCGCGGGCGACGGCGCGGGGCGGCCCAGCGTACGCAGGAGGGCGACCAGGAGCAGCGCGATCACGCCGTACCAGACGATGCCGTTGGCCAGGTGGCCGGACGGGTAGGACATGTCGTATTCGAGCGGCTGGTCGTTGAAGATCTTCACGGCCTGCTCGGGCGGCAGCGCCGAGCTGGGCGCGTCGCGGTCGGTCCAGAGCTTGAACGGCCCGATCGTGAGGTAGGTCAGCACCTCGGCGGCCACCACCACCAGCAGCGGCCGGACCGACCGGACCCGTACCGCGACCGCGACCGCGAGCAGCACCGACAGGGGGGTGAGCAACCAACCGCCCTGGCCGAGCAGGTTCAGGGTGCGGGCGAGCCAGTCGGCGTACTCGGGGCGGTGTGTCTCGGACCACTCGCGTACCGCCAGGTCGAGGCCGAGCAGCTGGCCCTTGGCCAGGGCCAGGGTGATCCCGGCCAGGGCGGCGAGCAGCAGCAGGTCGAACCACCAGCCCGCCGGCCGGACCGGCCGCGGCCGCAGCCGTCGCCGTACCGTCTGGGTCGTCTCTCGCACGCGACCACGCTACCGGCTCCGAGCCGATGACCTCGGCCCACGCCGGGGCGGGACCACCGTCCGCCGGGTTCCGAGCGGCGCGGCCCGGCCGGCGGACATGTGTGCCGAACCACGCTGACGAGCACTCGACGGGCGGATTGGGCATGCTTGATACCCGTGCGGATCACTTCGGCCCTCGTGGACCCGGCGCTGCTCGACCTGCCCTGGTCGACCCCGCTGGAGGAGTGGCCTGCCGACCACCTGGTGGCGCTGCCGCAGGGTATTTCCCGGCACGTCGTCCGGTTCGTACGACTCGCCGGCACGGTCTACGCGGTCAAGGAGACCGGTGAGCGGGTCGCCGAACGGGAGTACGACCTGCTCCGCAGCCTCGAACGGATCGACTTCCCGGCGGTGGAGGCGGTGGCCATCGTCGCCGACCGGCAGACCGACGACGGGGAGCCGCTGGACCCGGTACTGATCACCCGGCACCTGCAGTTCTCCCTGCCGTACCGGGCGCTCTTCTCGCACACGCTGCGCCCCGAGACGATGACCCGGTTGCTCGACGCGCTCGCCGCGCTGATCGTACGGATGCACCTCACCGGCTTCTTCTGGGGTGACTGCTCGCTGTCGAACACGCTCTTCCGGCGCGACGCGGGCGCCTTCGCCGCGTACCTGGTCGACGCCGAGACCGGCGCCCTGCACAGTCGGCTCTCCAACGGCCAGCGCAGCGAGGACCTGGAGATCGCCCGGGTCAACATCTTCGGCGAGGCGCTGGACCTGCAGGCCGCGGGGCTGCTCCACGAGTCGATCGATCCCGAGGTGGTCTGCGAGGAGGTCGTCACCCGGTACGAGCGGCTCTGGCACGAGATCACCTACGAGCAGCAGATCCCCCGGGAGGCCCGGCACGACATCGAGGGGCGGATCCGCCGTCTCAACGAACTCGGCTTCGACGTGGCCGAGGTGGCGATGTCCATGGTGGACAACGGCGGCGGCTACCTGGTCCGCCCGAAGGTGGTCGACGCCGGTTACCACACCCGGCGCCTGCTGCGGCTGACCGGGCTGGACGCCGAGGAGAACCAGGCCCGGCGACTGCTCAACGACCTCGACACGTACCGGGCCGAGAGCGACCTCACCGACGAACAGCAGGCCGCCCACCGCTGGCTCACCGAGGTCTTCGAGCCCGTGGTCCGGGCGGTACCGGCGCACCTGCGCAAGAAGCTGGAGCCGGCGGAGCTCTTCGTGCAGATCATCGAGCACCGGTGGCGGCTGTCGGAGCAGGCCGGCCGGGACGTCGGGCTCGCCCCGGCGGTGCAGTCCTTCCTCGCCGACGTGCTGGTGCACCGCCCCGACGAGCAGGCCGTACTCGGCGTCGAGGTCCCCACCGGCTGAGCCCGTACTTTCGGTGATCTCGACCGGGCCGGACTCGGCAACGGGTGGTCGCCACCAGGGCGCGCCCTGACGGCGCGTCCTGATGGCGGTCGGGTCTGGCGGGGGCGGGGTTGGTACCCGGTGTCGCCACCCGCCGCAGGTCCCGGCCCGTTACTTCGGGTCGTTCACCTTGAGCGGGTCTCCGGTGGCGGAGACGAAGACGACCAGGAGCCTGGCCGGCTCGGTCCGGCTGGCGTTCTCGGTGAGGACGTGGTGGGCGCCCGGCTGCTCGACCCAGTTCTCGCCCTGGTGGAAGCTGGTCACGGGCTTGTCGTCGAGCTTGCTGCGCACGGTGCCTTCGAGGACGTATGCGTAGAGGAACGCCTGGCCGTGGGTGTGCGGCGCCGCGCTCGCGCCGGGCGGAAGTTCGACGATCGCCGAGGTGAACGTCTTGCCCGCCACGTTCGGAAGGGCCTGCTGGACGAGCGGTTTGAGGGATTCGGTGGGGGCCGTCGATGCCGCGGCAGTGGTCGGCGCCTGGGCGTGGGCGGGCCGGTCGGAGGTCGAGCAGGCCGTGGCCGAGGCCAGCGTGGCGACGGTCAGGAGGCCGGCGGCGATCCGCGTTCCGATCACGATGGGTCTCCTGCCTCAGTCTCCGGTGACGCGGATGATCGTCTTGCCGGGGGTGCGCTCGCCGGGGGCGAACGCGGCGGGCGCCTCGGCGAGCGGCCGCACCGCACCGACGACCGGCGTGAGCCGGCCGTCCCTCAGCCGCGTGGCGAGGTCGACGAGGCGGGCGCGGTCGGGTTCGACGACGAAGAAGACCGCCCGCCCGTCCTTCGGCTTGACCCTGGGCGGCATGACGACGCTGACGAGTGTGCCGCCGGCCCGGACCAGTGCGGCCGAGCGGTCGAGGATGTCGCCGCCGATCACGTCGAGCACGACGTCGACCTCGCCGGCGTCCTCGATCTTCTCGGTCCGCAGGTCGATGAAGGTGTCGACGCCGAGGGCGAGCGCCCGGTCCCGGCCGGAGGCCCGGCCGGTGCCGATGACGCGGGCGCCGGCCTCGTGGGCCAACTGCACCGCGATCGAGCCGACGGCGCCCGCGGCACCGTGGATCAGGACGGTCTGGCCCGTGGTGAGGCGGCCGTGGTCGAAAAGCCCCTGCCAGGCGGTCAGCCCGGAGATGGGCAGCGCGGCGGCCACGGTGTGGTCGATGTCCGCGGGCAGCGGGGCGAGGTTGCGGGCCTCCACCGCGGCGTACTCGGCGAGCGTGCCGTTGCGGGTCCAGTCGGCCAGGCCGAACACCCGCTGGCCGACGCTCGGACCGGCGGTGCCGGGCCCCAGCTCCACGACGACACCGGACAGCTCGTGCCCGGGCACGCTCGGCGTCCGGTCGCGGCCCGCCCGATCGGTCCAGGTGGAGGGCCAGTCCAGCTCGCCGGGGGTGAATCCCGCGGCGTGTACCCGCACGATGACGTCGCCCGGGGCCGCGTGGGGGTAGGGCATGTCGGTCAGGGAGATCCCGGCGGGACCGGCGTCACGGTCCCGCACAGTGATGGCTTGCATACAGATCCTTACTGGGAGGGGCGACTCGATCGCACGGCCCGCTCACGCGCGGGGCGCACCGCGGCCGCGGGTCCGGACCTGCCGTTCCCGCACGGATCGGTCCGACCCGCTCGTGCGTGTTCCTCCGTCGCCCGTTTTGCGTTCTCACCAGGGAGACGAGGTGACCCCTCCGGGTGTGACAGCTCGGACGCGCACCAGTTTGTCGGGGTTGACGACCCTGCGGTACGCGGTGATCAGGCCGTCCGTGATCTGGACCGTGTCGACGGAGTAGACCCGGCCCTCCCGGTGGAACACGAGGGCGAGTTCGCCGCCGACCTCGACGAACCCGACGCGATCCAGCCGCCACTGGCGCCCCACGCGCAGCATGACCTCGGCGATGCGCGCGCCGCCGTGGATGAACTTGCGTGCCGCCGAGACCTCGCCGCCGCCGTCGGTGACGTAGACGGCGCCCGGGTGCAGGAGCCGGACCAGGCCGGCCAGGTCCCCGGCCTCGTAGGCGGCGCGGAAGATCGTGAGGACGCGTTCGCGCTCCGCCTTCGACGCCGACGGCGTGGACCGCTTCGCTCCGGCCACCCGCCGTCGGGCCCGGGAGGCGAGCTGCCGGGCACTCGGCACGGAGACGTCCAGCACCTCGGCGATCCGGCCGAACTCCAGACCGAAGACGTCGTGCAGGACGAAGGCCACCCGCTCCGGCGGGCTCAGCTCTTCCATGACCAACAGCATCGCCGAAGTGACGGACTCGTCGACGAGTACCGGCTGCGACGCGTCCGGCCCGGTCAGCAGCGGCTCCGGCAGCCACGGCCCGACATAGGTCTCCCGGCGGAAACGGGCGCTCTTGAGCAGGTCGTACGACAGTCGCGCGGCCACCGTCACCAGCCAGGCCCGCAGGTCGACGATCTCCCGCAG
Source organism: Micromonospora sp. NPDC049559 (assembly GCF_040676675.1). Taxonomy (NCBI): domain Bacteria; kingdom Bacillati; phylum Actinomycetota; class Actinomycetes; order Micromonosporales; family Micromonosporaceae; genus Micromonospora; species Micromonospora sp. NPDC049559. The sequence continues at coordinate 33,005 of NZ_JBFAPK010000007.1, forward strand.
GTCCGCCCTGGCCGCCCGCAGCCACGTCTCCTGGGTCACGTCCTCGGCATCGGTCACGCTGCCCAGCAGCCGGTAGGCCGCACCGAAGACCGCGGGCCGGTGGTTCTCCCACTCGGCTCCGAGCGGGTCGTCCCGCTCGGACCGCCGGGGCCCGTGCCCGTCACCCATGCAGATCGCAACCTCCTCCGGCTTGCGGATCCAGCGTAGCCAGTACCCCAGCCGTAGCTGTTTCCGCTGGTAGCGGCCGGCGGCGGGCCACCCTTGGCACAGCAGCGCCGACGCGGTCGCCGGCGTGATCCGCGACACCTTCCCGGCCGGTCGCCGGGCGAACGGCCGCTGGGGCACGATCAGCCGTTTCGGCGAGTCGAGGGGCCCGTGACCCGGCCGCAGCGCGGGAACTACCCGAGGTACGGCACGTCGCGCCGCTCGGCGTGATGGCGCAGGCGCACGGTGGTCACGGTCTGCCACACCTGTTCAAACTGATCAGCGTAGGCGGCGAGGACACCGTGCGGCGAGAGTTCCCGCAGGTGCAGAGCCGGACTGGGATCATCCGGCCGGTGGCGGCGGCTCGGTCGGTACGTCCGGGTCCGGTACGGCCACCGGGGTGCTCGCCTGCTTGAGCAGCCAACTGAGCCCGGCCCGGCGTACCACCACGGTCAGCCGGTCGCCCACCTGCACCCGGTCCTCCGGTGACGGGGACCAGTCGGTGCGGCTCTGGCCGGCGGGCACGCGCGCGAGCACCCGTACCCCCTGGGGCTGGCTCACGACGCGCAGTTCGCTGCCGATGATCGGCGCGTCGGGCGCCACCTGGACCTCCGCGACCAGCAGCACGTGCCGGTCGATCGGGATGGTCGCGATCACCGCGCGGTCGACGAGCGCGGCGGCGAAGGAGGGCGCGGCCAGGTACGACACGCTGCGGGAGATGTTGATGTTGAACGCCTTCTGGATCCGGCTGGCGAAGTCGCCGTCGAAGAGCCGGAGCACGACCCGCAGCCCGCCGCCGTGCGCGGCCCGCCCGTTCAGCGCCGCCTGGAGGTTGCTGACGTCGTCGGTCGAGACGATCACCAGCGCCTGGGAGGTGCCGATCGACGCGGCCTGGAGGGTCTCCTCCAGGGCGGCGTCTCCGACGATCAGCGGGATGTTGAGCCGGCGGGCGATGGCGGCGCCCCGCGCGTCGGGGTGCTTGTCGATGGCGACCACCTCGACGCCGAGGTCGTGCAGCTGCGCCATCACCCGGGTACCGACGTTGCCCAGCCCGACCACCACGACGTGCCCGCTGCGCCGGCTCTGGAGCCGGCCGGCGTTCAGGGCCAGTCGGGCGTTGACCATGCCGTCCACCACGGCCGCGGTGATCAGCGGGATCAGGGCCAGCCCGGCGAGGTTGAGCACGACCTGCATGACCTCCTCGGCCGTACCCTTGCCGGGGTCCGCGTCGGCGCCGCTGATCGTGGTGACGAGCGCGACGTAGAGCGCCTCCCCGATGCTGATGTCCTGCGCCCGGGAGAGCAGCGCGCCGAAGACCACGACGACGCCGATGACCACCATCGTCGCGATACCGATCTTGCGGGTGGCGAACGAGCGGAGCGCGCGCAGCATCCCGAGGTACGGGCGGCGCCGCCGCTTGCGCGCCAGCTTCCGCGCGATCGCCTCCGGCCCGATCGGCTGGCCCGTCGCCTCGGCCAGCACCAGATCGGCGTCGGCCTGGTCGGCCGGCAGGATCCGTACGTTGTTGCGGTCCCGGGTGTCGGCCAGCCCGCAGACCAGCCGCTCCGGCGCCACCTGCGAGCGCCGCGCGACGTACAGCGTCCGGCCGCCGTGCCGGAAGTGGGTGGGCGCGACCTCGCCGAGCGCGGCGGCGACGAAGGCGGGCGCGGCCATCGACGCGTCCGAGAGTACGGCGCAGTCCGGGAAGAGCTGGCGGACGCCGTTCGCCAGGCTGGTGTTGAACATCCGCATCACCACGCGCAGGTGCGGCTCGACCTCCTGGGCGCAGAGCGCGGCGTGCAGGTTCCCCACGTCGTCCTGGTGCAGCAGCGCGAGCCCGCTGGCGCCCGTCAGGCCGGCCGCCCGGAACGTCTCCTCGTCGAGCCGCTCGGCCCGTACCACCCGGATTCCCCGCAGCTTGCGGATGTCCGGCCCGTCCGAGCGGGGCCGCGGTGGCACGACGACGGTGACCCGTACCGATCCGGCCTGGACCTCGTTGCTGAGCAACGCCGTGACGACGTGCAGGGCCAGCGCGTCCTGCCCACAGACCACGTAGTGCGGCCGGGGATCGCCGACCGCCCACAGGCCGTCGCGGAGCCTCGTCTCGACCGCGCGCCGCGCCCGGTTGCGCCAGGGGTCCGTCATGCCCGGGATCGTAGTTCCGGCAATCTTGTCCCCGCAGCCCGCGAAGATCACCGACTAGGTCCGGCGCCCGCACCCGGGGTCGGGGCCGGAGTCGGGGCCGGGGCAGGAGTCGGGGCCGGGGCCGGGGTCAGGGCCCGGGTCGGCGTCGCGCGGGCATGGGTCGGTCCGGGCGGGGTAGCACGGGGTATGCAGACGTTCCTGCCGTACCCGGACTTTCTCGGCACCGCCCGCGTGCTGGACCAGCGGCGGCTCGGCAAGCAGCGGGTCGAGGCGCTCCAGGTGCTCCGCGGGCTGACCTGGCCACGGTACGGCTGGCGGCACCATCCGGCGGTGAAGATGTGGGCCGGCTACGAGGAGGCGCTGGTCCGGTACGGGCTGGACATCTGCTCGGTGTGGATCGAGACCGGCCGGGCAGACACCTGTGCCCTGACCATGACCGTGGACCTCGCCAACGCCTGCGGCATCGAGCGGGCCCGCACCCAGGAGGAGCTGGCGGAGGCGGGCCAGCTGCCGCCCTGGCTGGGCCGGGAGGATCTGCACCTGAGCCACCGGTCGGCCCTGCTGCGCAAGGATCCCGCACACTATCGGCCGATCTTCGGCGATCTGCCGGTCGACCTGCCGTACGTCTGGCCACCGTCGGACCGGAATCCGACCTGCCGGCCGCTCCTGGCCGAGCCGGAGTGATCGGCCGGGCCGGGGCCGCAACGGCAGCCGGGCCCCGACCAGCGGTCGGGGCCCGGCGGGACGAGCCAGGAGCGTGACTGCTCAGCGATCCGGTCGCCGTCGGCTCAGAGGCCCAGCGTCCAGCCGTTCAGCTGGCCGCTGTCCAGGCGCGAGGCGTCCTGGACCCGGAGCCGCCAGGTGCCGTCGGCCACCTCGCCCGAGAGGTTCACGGTGAACGTCTCGTCGATGTTGTCGGCCGAGCCGCCGTCCCGGTTCTGCAGCACGTAGACCGTGCCGTCGGGCGCGATCAGGCTGACCACCAGGTCGCCCTTGTACGTGTGCTGCACGTGCACCTCGACGGTGCTGTTCGTACGCGGGGCGCGCGCGCAGCCGGAGATGGTGACCGAACTCTCCGCCGTGGTCAGGTCCGGGATCGCGACCGGGGTGCTGTTGTTCAGCGTGCAGTTGCTCGGGTCGGCGACCTTCAGCAGGAAGGTGGCGATCCGGGTCGCCACGCTGCCGACGCCCGTGACCGTGACGGTGTGCTCGCCCACCGCGGCGTTCGGCGCCGCCGTGAAGGTCAGCGTCGACGACCCGCCCGAGCTGATCGAGCTGGGGCTGAAGCTGGCCGTGACCCCGCTGGGCAGGCCCGCGACGCTCAGGTTCACCGGCTGCGGCTCCCCCGAGAGGTTGGTGGTGCCGACCGCGACCGAGAGCGTGCCACCCCAGTTGACCTGGCCGGTGGTCGGCGTGACGGTCATCTTGAAGTCCTGCGGCGGCGGGGCGATGCTGCCCGTGTAGAGCAGCCGGTTCGGCGAGCCGACGCCCGCGTCGGGCAGCTTGTTCGGGGTCGCGTCGCCGAAGAGCTTGTCCCGCACCTGGGCCGGGGTGAAGGTCGGGTTCGACGCGAGCACCAGCGCCGCCGCGCCGACCACGTGCGGGGTCGCCATCGAGGTACCGCTGATGACGGCCGTGGCCGCGTCCGAGGTGTTGTAGCTGGACGTGATGCCGGTACCCGGGGCGAAGAGGTCCAGGCACGAGCCGATGTTGGAGTAGTCGGCCCGGGTGTCGTTGCTGTTGGACGCCCCGACGGTGATGGCCGCGGCGGTGCTGGCCGGCGAGAGGTTGCAGGCGTCGCGGCCGTAGTCGTTGCCGGCCGCGAGACCGTAGACCACGCCGTCGGCGATGGAGGCGGCCACCGCGTCGTTCAGCGCCTGCGACCGCGGGCCGGAGAGGCTCATGTTCGCCACCGCCAGCTCGCCCGGGTCGTGGTCGCGGGTGACCCAGTCGACACCCGAGATGATCTGGCCGTACGTGCCGGAGCCGCCGTTGTCGAGGACCCGTACGCCGACCAGGGTGACGTTCTTGGCCACGCCGTACGTCCGGCCGCCGATGGTGCCGGCCACGTGGGTGCCGTGACCGTTGCCGTCGTCCGCGGTGCCGCCGTCGATCGCGTCGTAACCGGAGACCGCGCGCCCGCCGCCGAACTCGCTGTGCGAGAAGCGGATGCCCGTGTCCAGCACGTACGCCCGCACGCCGCTGCCCTCGTTCGGGTAGGTGTACGAGTTGTTCAGCGGGAGGTTGCGCTGGTCGATCCGGTCCAGGCCCCAGGAGGGGGTCGGCGACTGGGTGCCGGCGATGCTGACCGTGTGGTTCTGCTCGACGTACTTGACGGCCGGGTCGGCCGCGAGCTGCCGGGCCGACTTCTCCGACATCCGCGCCTCGAAGCCGCGCAACGCGTCCGAGTAGGTCTGTCCCGCCTTCCCGCCGTGACGTTCGGCCAGGTCACGGGCGAGGGTGGGGACGCGGCTCCGCGACACCGCGGTGTCCTTGAAGACCACGATGTACGAGCCGGCGACGGCGGTGGCGCCGCCCGCCCGGAGGATCTGTCCCTCGGCCGGCATGGCGTGGGCCGGCGTGCCGAACCCGACCGCGGCGACGGTCGCCGCCGCCGCGACGCCGAGACGCCAGGGGCGTACGGCGGACGGTACGAATGTCATACCCCGTGCTTCCTTTCGGTACCTGCTCGGGCGTGCCCGCGGTGCGGGCGCGATGCCGCCCGGCGCGACCGAAAACCGAGGTGCCGGTCGGTCGAACCGGGCGGTGGAGACCTGGAGGTTTTCCCACCGATGTCGACTGCCGCGCCACCCGATTTCCGGCAGGTCCCTCCCGGCGGAATGGCATAGCGGCTCAGGAGTGTATCGAACAATGGAGCGGCCACAGTTCCCCCGTGAGTCGGTGATTGGTGGCCACCTCGCCGGTCCGCACGGGACGAATAGCGAGCGCGGCGGCGCATACCGGCGCCAAGCCGTCCAATCCGGCAAGCCGCTCGGACGGCTCGCGGCCACGGGTCGGGGGCCGGCTTCCGGTGCGGCCGGTGGTGGCCCGGACCGCCGCCGAACCGAGCGGGCGGCAACGGGTCGGCGGACGAGGGGCGGTTGCCGTCACCACTGTGGACTGTCGGAAATGCGTTGCCCGCCCCGTTGGCCCGGCCTACCGTGAGATCGCAAGGTCATCCGCCGCTTCGGAATCCCGCCTTAATTCAAGGTCCCCGAAATGCTCGGGCCGGCACCGCGACATCGAATTTTCCGACCACCAGCATCATTCGACACCAACAATTCACGACTATTTGGCACGCCGGTGGGGGCGCGAAAGCGCGTTTCCCCGACCGGCGCAGGAACCCGTACCGCGACGACGTGATCGCGCGCGAGGTGGAGGGAGGACCCGGTGGAAGCCGTACTCGTCGTCAACGCCGACCTCGGCCCGCTGCATCGGGTGAGCGTCCAGCACGCGATCCGGATGCTGTGCCGCAGGGTCGCCGAGATCCATGAGGCCGAGCCCGACCGGAGCATCGGCGGCTACCCGCTCCCCCGGGTCGTCCGGCTGATCCGGTACGTGGTGACGCGCTGGCGTTTCGGTTCGGGGCCGGTCTGGTCGCGCTCCGGCGTACTGGCCCGCGACCAGCACCGCTGCGCGTACTGCGGTCGCTTCGCCACCACGGTCGACCACGTCCTGCCCCGCTCCCGCGGCGGGCGCAACACCTGGCGCAACACGGTCGCCGCCTGCTACGGCTGCAACCAGCGCAAGGGCGACCGGACGCCGGCGGAGGCGGACATGCCGCTGCGGTACGAGCCGGTGGCGCCCTCGTGGGCCATGCTCGCCGGACGGTGACGGGGTAGCCGACCGGCGCTCGCCGCACCGGCGGGACGTCGTCCAGCTCGGGGGCGCCATGGAGCTCGCCGGATGCCGCTTCGGCGTCCGGCGCGGGTCGGCCGGCGGGAACGGGGGTTCCGGTGTACGCCGGGGTCCCGCCGGCCCCACCCGGCCCTAGCCCGCGCCCTCGCGGTCGGATACCTCAGGCCCTACGGAACGGGCCTCAGTGTCCGCCGCCGCTGAGCGCGGCCCAGCCGACGGCGGCGATGCAGAGCAGCAGGATCACACCGCCACGGGTGGTGGCGACCCGGGTCAACGTCCACGCGGTCCGCCGCATGCCCGGAACCAGTTCCCTGGTTTTCCGGTAATCCACCCACGCTCTCCAGGCGACCGCGAATGCGATCCCGGCGGAGAGTCCGAGCACCACCCCGAGCATGAGGGCGGCCACGGAAAGGGGCCGTTCCATCAGGCCAGTGTGGCTGGTCGGAGGCCATGAACGCCATGGCCAATTGCCGAGAAAAAGCGCGAGACATATTCGCGAACAACGTACCCTGTGCGTACCACCGCCAGGCGCGGCGCAACGTGTTCCGCGACCGCGACTCCGGCGAGCCGAGGAAAGTTGTGCCAATGAATGGGAACGACGGCGAGGTCGGGCGCAAATACCCGCGCACCCGCCACCTGCCCGACTCTCCCGGCGCCACGGACGACGACAAGATCCTGCCGGACCTCGACGGGTTCGCGGGCGAGTTGGTGGTGACCGAGAAGATGGACGGCGGGAACGTCACCTTCACCCGCGACACCATGTACGCCCGCTCGCTGGACTCCGGCACTCAGGCGTGGGACCGCGCCTGCAAGGCGGTGTGGGGGCGGGTCGCCCACGACATCCCGCCCGGCTGGCGGATCTCCGGCGAGTCCATGTGGGCCCGCCGCAGCGTCGGCTACCGGGACCTACCCGGCGTCTACCTGGTCTTCGGCGTCTGGGACGCCGGGCACACCCTGCTCGGGTGGGACGACACGGTCGAGTGGGCGGCCCTGCTCGGCCTGCCGCTGGTGCCCCTCCTCTACCGGGGCGGCGACCTGACCGCGGCCCGGTCCGCCTGGTCGCACCAGCGCGACGAGGAGTGCTCGGAGGGGTTCGTGCTGCGCAGCGCCGGGCCGGTACCGGAGTCGGAGTTCGGCCGCCGGGTCGGGAAGTGGGTACGCGCCGGCCACGTGCGTACCGCCGCGACCTGGCGTCAGCGGGACGACTTCGCGCTCAACGGCTTCGTTGACATCGCCGGAAGCCGGCCGGAGGCGTGAGGCCCGCGGGCGGCGCGCGGACCGCGAGAACCCGCTCGGACGCTCAGGCCGCGCGGGTCCGGCGGGCGGCGCGTCGGCCGCGAGAACCCGCCCGGATGCTCAGGCGCTCTCCTCGGGTTCGTCCCTGTTGCCCTGCTCGCAGGCGACGCCGTCGCCGTCCCGGTCCAACCGGGGGGAGTAGCCGGGATCGGTCGAGCGCAGGGGCGTCACCCCGGCCTTGTGGGCCTGCGCGCAGTTCCTGTAGTACGGCGGGCTGCCCTGACCACCGGACGGCTGCTCGGACCGCTCGCCGGGGCTGGTGCCCGGTCGCGTCGTACGGGTGGGTGTCGACGGCGGCCTCCCGTAGGTCTCCGCGGCCGGCCGTACCGGTTGCCGCTGGTCCGGCGCGTCCCAGGCGGGCGGGCGCTTCTCGGGGGCGACCCCCGGCGGGCCTCCGGAGACGATCGGCGCGGGCGTCTGCCACGGCGTCGCCCCGCCCGGCCCGGTCGCCGTCGGGCGCGAAGCGCCACCGAGAAACACGCTCAGCACGGCGACGCCGAGCGCGAGCGTCAGCACGAAACCGGCGGCGACCAGCCAGCGGGACGCCGGTACGCCGGACCGGGTCGGCGCGGGGTCGGGTGGCGTGGCGTCGGACGGCGTGGCCGTCGACTCGACCGCGACCCGCCGCTTCCCGCTCGACCGTCGTACGGTCCAGGACCTGACGCCGGGCTGGTCTGTGTCGGGCTGGTCAGTGTCGGGCTGGTCGGCGTCGGGACGCTCGTCGGTGGGCGACGTCCCGGCGGTCACGGCACCGCTGCCCGGCGTCTGCCCGGTTCGCCGGTACCGCCCGGCGCTCTGATTGCCGCGCCCGTACGACGCGGCCCGTGCCGGGGGTGGCGGGTCGCCGAAGGGTGGTTGGCTCACCACGGCAGGCTATCGGGTACGGACGTGCCCGGGTGGGACGCCCGCGGCGGCGCGGCGCTTCTCAGGCGCCCGCGACCGGACCCGCGGCCCGGTCGGCACCGTCGGCGGTGCCGCTCTCGGCCGTGGTCCCGCCGACGCTGGGGTGCAGGGCGACGACCAGCCGGTGTGCGCGGCCACCGGTCGCCCGCTCGTCGTGGTACCGGCTCACCAGCCCGGTCACCGCGGCGGTCAGCTCCTCCGCGAACGCGGCCCGGTCGGCGGCCGAGGCGAACCGCACCTCGCCGTCGATGGCGAACGTGGCCACCCGCTTGCCGGCCCGGTCGGCACCCGTGATCAGCGCGCCGACGTCCCGGACCAGCCGAGCGGCGAGCGCCAGCAACCAGCGCGCCGACAGCCGGTCCGGCGCGCGGGCCGGGTCGGGCTGCACCGGGGCGAGCGCGGTCGGCGAGATGACGTAGGAGGCGGCGGTGGCCTGGAGCATCCGCTCGGTGACGTTTCCCTTCCGGCGCTCCTCGACCAGTTCGACGAGGCCGTGCTGCTCCAGCGTCTTGAGGTGGTAGTTCACCTTCTGCCGGGCCAGTCCGACCCGCGCGGCGAGCATGGTGGCCGAGCCGGGCTCCGCCAGCTCCGCCAGCAGGCGGGCACGCACCGGGTCGAGCGAGACCTCGGCAGCCGCCGGATCCTCTATGACCGCCACGTCGAACATGGGCCCACTGTTTCACCGACAACATTTCTTGTCAAGCCGCCGACGCTGCCAGCCCGCACTCGATTACCTCAGCCCCGCCGACTACGAACAGACCGCGGCGTACAACCTGTGAGTACGGATGGATATACGACCACCTCGGCGGGTGCGGCCCTCGGGTGACCAGCGCCGGTTGCCGCCGACGTCGGGCTCTGGCCGCACCCCACCCCACTGGGCGTACCCGAGCCCACGGGGGAGGCCCGGGTACGCCCGGCTGAGGGGACGCAGCGGCCGCCAGCGGTGCCGGTGCTGATGAGAGATGCAGTCGCGCGCCCGTACTCCGGACGCTACTGACCAGCACTGCAGGTAGTGGAACGCTTACGCACCACTCAGTTCGTGATGCCCATCCGCTCCCACAGCCCGCGGAGTTCCGACCCACCGGCCCCAGCACGCAGCAGGGTCCGCGCCGTCTCCCGGGCGGAGGTCGAGGACCGGGCATGCTGCGGGCCGATCCGTTCCGCCGTCAGGAGCATTCGCACCGCATCCCGCTCACGGTGCACGTCGACCATGCCCCGGGCCAGATCCATGTAGAAGTACACCTGGCGCACGCCGGGAAGCCCCGCCACCTGGACGCCCTGAGCTGTCTCCAGGGCCCCTCCGGCGCGGCCCGTGTCGAGCTGAAACGCCATTTTCCACAGGTCCACGTTCCGGGGGCCCCACGCCATGTCCCAGCTGTCTGTCTCGCCGGTACGTTCGGCGATCCGCGACGCTTCGGAGATGTGCTGCTCGGCTGAGTCGACGGTCCGCAGGCCGGCCGAGTGGTGCGCGCGGGCGAGATGCAGGAAGCCCAGGAGGTCCAGCGCGGCCGGCGCCGACAGGTGGCGTTGCAGCTCGTCATCCGCGCGGTCGCAGACCGAGCGTGCTGGTCCGTACGCCCCGGAGTAGGCGAGAACGCGAGCACGATTCGCCGCCGCGACGGCTGCCGCGACCGGGTCGTCCAGCAGCCCGGCGGCCTCCGCGCATTGCTCGGCGGCGAGCAGCGCATGGGCCGGGTAGCCGACGTTGAGCAGGCATCCCATCGCCACCCCGTAGACGGCCACCATCATCTCCAGCGCCTCCCGGCGCCCTTTGTTGCTGTGCAAGGCAGGGATCAGGTCGATGAGGCGGTGCAGCGCGCCGGCGTAGTCACACTGGCTGTAGAGGTCACGGACGAGCGCGGATTCCTGGGCGAGCTGGCCGGCCGGGGCGGATGCCCGCGACGTGGGTTCGCTGAGCGGGTGGTTGATGAGCGCCCGCCACACCCGCTCGGCGTCGATGCGGGCCGACTCAAGCCGCCGGTCGGCTGGGGTGTAGGGCTGGCCAGTCAGCTCAGCTACCGAGCACTCAAGCGCAGCAGCGAGGTCGACGACCATGTACCGGTCGGTGCGCTGTGCTCCGCGCTCGATCCTGGACCAGGATGTGTGGGAGATGCCGGCGCGGCTGGCCGCGTGGCGGATGCTCCATCCGCGCAGCTCGCGGCGGGCGCGGATGCGCTCCCCGATGGACGGGTCGGCGGGTACGGCACGGCGGGCCATGGTGGACCTTCCCAGGTAGCGGTCTGGGCGGCGGGCCGCCGGCCGCTACTCCGGCGCCCGCCACTTCGGACGGTACACCGGCCATAACGGCGCGCGTCGTCGCAACGCAGCGGCGATGGCCGGGGGCACCGTGCCGCGGACGTGATGTGTGGTGGGCATGGGGGTTCCTTTCTGAGATGGAGAACTGCTGGAGGGCCCGGCCGAGGTTGTTGATGTACGCCTTGCCGTAGCCGTCGCACGGCGACCTCTGCCCGTTGGTTGGCGGGGCGTCCTCGCCCGCTCGTTGCGCGGGTGGGAGCCAGTGCGGGCAAGGCTGGCCATCCTTCGACTTCTCCCGCATCCAGACGAAGAAGCCGCGTACGTGGTCCCTGTCGACCTGCTCCCACTCTACGGAGTTGTCCTGCTGGAGGAGCCAGCCCGCGTAGAGGGTGACGGCGTCGGTGTAGATCGTGACGGTGCGGTCGCTGCTGCCGGCGGCACGGAGGCTGAGTCCGAAGCTGTCGATCATGGGCTTGAGGCGGCCGGGGTCGGGTCGGCGCTGCTTGGGGTGTTGGCGGGCCATGTGGATCACCATCCCCCGCAGGGACGACCGGCCGGCATCTGGCGATTGGCGTTAAGCGAGTTCTCCATGAACCTCGTAGCATTCCCATACCAGGACGCTCACGGAGCGAAACCGCTTGTAGAACTGCGGTGGAGCCCCCGGCCGGGATCGAACCGACGACATCTCGCTTACAAGGCGAGTGCTCTGCCAACTGAGCTACAGGGGCGCGTGTTCGTGGTCAGCATAGCGACTGACGTCCGGTTATCACTGCCGGCAGGCAAGCCGACTACCAGGATCGTCGGGTACCCGACCCGCCCCTTACGGTCGAGTAACAACAGCCTCGACGCACCGCTATTACGGCGACGGCGGTTGATGTCTCTCCGTGCCCGGATGACCGGAATGCGGGTTTATTGCGGCTCGGGTGGCGAAGCCGACCTTGGCAGGTTGCGGAAAGCGGATTACCGTGTCGTCCACGCGGACGACAACCCGAACCTGCCGTGGCAGCGAACGGGGCGGCGCCCAAGGGCCGGCGCAGCAGTGTGCCGGTCGCTCCTTCACTCGGATCGTCCGGCACGTTCCTGCCGGTGAAAGGAAGCGCTTCACCATGGCCACCGTGACCTACTCCAAGGCCACCCGCATCTACGCGGGTACGGACCGCCCCGCGGTCGACCACCTCGACCTCGAGATCGGCGACGGCGAGTTCCTCGTCCTCGTCGGCCCCTCCGGCTGCGGAAAGTCGACCAGCCTGCGGATGCTCGCCGGTCTCGAAGACGTCGACGACGGCTCGATCTTCATCGACACCCGCGACGTCACGAACCTTCCCCCCAAGGCCCGCGACATCGCGATGGTCTTCCAGAACTACGCCCTGTACCCGCACATGACGGTGTACGAGAACATGGCGTTCGCGCTCAAGCTCCGCAAGACCTCGAAGTCGGAGATCGACCGGCGGGTCAAGGAGGCGGCGGCGCTGCTCCAGCTTGAGGAGTACCTCGGCCGCAAGCCCAAGGCGCTCTCCGGTGGTCAGCGCCAGCGGGTCGCGATGGGCCGCGCGATCGTCCGCGAGCCGCAGGTCTTCCTCATGGACGAGCCGCTGTCGAACCTCGACGCCAAGCTCCGCGTCCAGACCCGTACGCAGATCGCGACGCTCCAGGCCAAGCTCGGCATCACCACCGTCTACGTGACCCACGACCAGGTCGAGGCCATGACGATGGGTCACCGGGTGGCCGTCATGAACGCCGGCCTGCTGCAGCAGGTCGACACCCCGCGGGCGCTCTACGACACCCCGGCGAACGTCTTCGTCGCCGGCTTCATGGGCTCCCCGGCCATGAACATCAAGACCGTGCCGCTGACCGAGACGGGCGCCGCCTTCGGCGAGCTGGCCGTTCCGCTCACCCGGGAGCAGATCGCCGCGGCCAAGGCCGACGGCGGCGACGGCAAGGTGACCATCGGCTTCCGGCCGGAGGACACCGACCTGGTCGGCGCGGGCGACGGCGGCCTTCCGGTCGTCGTCGAGCTGGTCGAGGACCTCGGCTCGGACGCCAACGTCTACGGCCACGCCGCGCTCGAGGGCGCCTCGGAGCGGTTCGTGGTCCGTACCGACCGGCGGACCATGCCGAACATGGGCGACACGGTCTTCGTGAAGCCGCGTACCGACAAGACCCACGTCTTCCACTCCACCACCGGCAACCGGCTCTGAGCCGCCGGCCGGCGGACGGCTGACAGGAACGCCGGAAGGGGGCAGGACCGCTCGCGCGGTTCCGCCCCCTTCCGCGTACCGGTGGTGCCTCAGATCCGGCCGGTGCCGGCGCCGGCCGTCACGATCGACTTGACGTTGCTGGCGGTGTCGAGCTGGTACGAGTACGGGATGCCGGCGACGCTGCCACCGGTCTGCCCCGTGCCCGAGTTGACGAAGTGGTTGTTCCGGGCCACCAGCGTGCCCGGCCCCGAGTCGGCCTCGCCCAGGTGGTACGGGTCGTCGACGTTCTCGAAGTAGTTGCCCTCGACCAGCACCCCGGCGTTCTCGGTGGAGGCGACGCCGTAGCCGGTGTTGTTGTAGTAGTAGTTGTTGTAGACGTGCACCGGGTTGCCGAAGCGGACCCGGGGGTTGCGCTGGGTCGAGCCGTCGAACCAGTTGTGGTGGTAGGTCACCCGCAGGTGGCCGGTGTCCTGGCTGCCGTTGTCGTCGCTGTGTCCGAGCAGCATGTTCTTGTCGTGGTTGAAGACCCGGTTCCACGAGACGGTGACGAAGTCGGAGCCGCGCTTGATGTCGACCGCGCCGTCGTACCCGTTGGTGAAGCTGTTGTGGTCGACCCAGACGTTGGTCGCCGACTCCTGGACGTTGACGGCGTCGTCGTCCCAGTCCCGGAAGTTGATGTTGCGGATGATCACGTTCCGGTCACCGTTGATGTTCAGGCCGCAACCGGCGATCGTGGCGTTCGAGCCGACCCCGATGATCGTCTTGTTGGACCGTACCCGCAGCATGCCGGAGCAGGAGATGGTGCCGGAGACCCGGATCACGGCGGCGCTCGACGAGCCGACCGCGGTGGTCAGCGCCTCGGCGGTGGTGACGGTGGTCGCGGGCGTGCTGCCGCCGCCGGTGGTACCGCCGTTCTGGGTCGCCCAGCCGACCAGCCCCGTCTGCGGCGGCGAGGGCGGACCGGTGGTGGGCGGCGGCCCGGTGGTCGGGCCGGTCGTGGGCGGCGTGGTCGGCGGCGTCGAGCCGAGCGTCTCGACCTGTACGTCGTCGAAGCTGGCGCTCGCGTAGGCGGTGACCAACGCGATCCGCCCGGCGCTCTGCGCGCTGTTGGTGCCGCTGCCGATCTGGGTGCCGTTGACGAAGCCGCGGATGGTGCTACCGCTCGCCTCGATCCGCAGCGTGTACCAGGTCCCGGTCGCCACGGTCAGCGACGCCGCGCCGATCACCGTGATCGAGCTGCCGTTGACCGCCTGCAACTCGGCGCGGTTGCTGTTGAGCAGCGCCAGCCGGTACATCCGGGTGGCGCTGTTGGACCGGGCCGCGACGCCGACGAGCCGGCCGCTGCCGTTGAAGGCCAGCGGCTTGACCCGCGCCTGCACCTGGTAGTCGGTCCAGCTCGTGCTGCCCGCGAAGGCCCGGGCCAGTTCGCTGCCGGAGTTCGACTGCCGGTACGCCGCCGAGCCGTCGGTGACCACCGACCAGTCACCGCCCGACTTCGACCAGCCGTCGGCGTTGCCGTCGGAGAAGTCGTCGGAGTAGAGGGGCGCGGCCTGGGCCGCCGTGGTGGTGTACCCGATGGTCAGCACGGCGGCGATCAGGCCCGCGCCGAGCGCGGCCAGCAGGGCACGCAGCCCCTTGCGTCTCTGCATTCCAGCTCCAATCCGCGCGGTGGCGGGGCGACGACCGGGCGCCGCCGCCCCCACCACCGGGCTCAGGGGTTGATGCGTCCGGCACCCGCACCGGACGTCACGATCGACTTGATGTCGTTGGCACCGTCGAGCCGGTAGCCGTACGGGATGGCGGCGACGTCCCCGGCACTCTCGGGCGTACCGGAGTTGACGAAGACGTTGTCGCGCTGCACCAGGTCACCCGGGCCGGACTCGGCGTAGCCGACCGCGGTCGGGCGGGTGACGTTCTCGAAGTAGTTCCCCTCGACCAGCACGCCGGCGCCCATGGTGGAGGCGACGCCGTAGTCCGCGCCGAAGTAGTAGTTGTTGTAGACGTGCACCGGGTCGCCGAAGCGGACCCGGGGGTGCCGCTCCTTGCTGCCGTCGAACCAGTTGTGGTGGTACGTCACCCGCAGGTGCCCGATGTCGGCGGTGTGCCCGTCGTCGTGGCCGAGCAGCATGCTCTTGGTGTGGTTCCGCACCCGGTTCCAGGAGACCGTGACGAAGTCCGACTCGCGCTTGACGTCGACCGCGCCGTCGTAGCCGCCGTCGAAGGTGTTGTGGTCGATCCAGACGTTCGTCGAGTTCTGGACGTTGATCGCGTCGTCGTCCCAGCCCCGGAAGGTGAGGTTGCGGACGATGACGTTGCGCGCCCCGCTGATGTTGAGCCCGTTGTCCAGGGTCGCGCCGCCGACGCCGAGCACCGTCTTGTTGGAGCGGACGTCGTTCATCTTGTCCGGCATGCTCAGCGTCCCCTGTACCCGGATCACCAGCGGCGAGGCGGACTCCAGGGCGTCCGCCAGCGCCTGTCCGTCGGTGACGGTGACGGTCTGGCCGCCGGCCCCGCCGGTGGTGCCGCCGTTCTGCGTCGCCCAGCCGACCAGCTCGCCCGTGGGCGGGTTGGTCGCCGGCGGCGTGGTGGGCGGGGCCGTGGTCACCGGCGGGGTGGTCGGCGGGGCCGTGGTGGGACCGCCGCCGCCGGGCAATCCCACCTTGCCGACGCCGGCCTGCGCCGAGACGACGGCCTTCATGTCGCAGGCGGTCTGGACGGTGTACGGGTACGGCGGGTTGCCCACGCTGCCGCCGGTCTCGCCGGTACCGGAGTTGACCAGACAGTTGTTCCGGGCGACCAGGCGACCGGGTCCGGAGGACGCCTCGGCGAGGTGGTACGGGTCGTCAACGTTCTCGAAGTAGTTGCCCTCGACGACGACGCCGGAGTCCTCGGTCGCGGCCACCCCGTAGTTGCCGGTGTTCAGGTAGTAGTTGTTGTAGACGTGCACCTGGTCGCCGAAGCGGACCCGCGGGTTGCGCTGGTTGGTGTTGTCGAAGAAGTTGTGGTGGTAGGTGACCTTCAGCCGGCCGGTGTCCTGGGCGGCGTTGCCGTCGTCGTGGCCGAGCAGCATGTTCTTGTCGGTGCCGTCGGCGTGGTTGTAGGAGACCGTCACGTACGACGAGCCCCGCTTGATGTCGACGCCGCCGTCCGCGCCGGTGGTCCAGGTGTTGTGGTCGATCCAGACGTGGTGCGAGAACATCTGGACGTTGACCGCGTCGTCGGCCCAGTTCCGGAAGTTCAGGTTGCGGATGATGACGTTGTTGACCGCGTTCGCCGGGGGCGAGGTGACGTCGTCGTCGATCGGCAGCCCGATGTTGAGGCCGCCGCCGGTGAAGCCGGAGTTGGCCCCGATCCCGACGATGGTCTTGTCCGAGCTGACCTCGTGCATCGGACCGGGCAGCGCGATCATGCCCGACACCTGGATGACCTTCGGTCCGGTCGAGGCCGCCTCGGCGATGAACTGGGCCGCGCTGGTGACGGTCACCGTCGGCCCGCCGGCACCGCCGGTGGTGCCGTTCTGGCCCCAGGCGTCGACCGAGGCCCAGCCGTCGGCCACGTTGGGGCCCGGGTCGCCGCCCGGGGGCGGCGTGGTCGGGCCGCCGGTGGGTGAACCGGTCGGGTCGCCGCCGCCGGTGGAGGTGACCTGTACGTTGTCGAAGTTGGCGGCGCCGTAGAAGGTGGCCACGCCGATCCGCCCGGTGCCGAACTGGCCGTCCGACGCCTCGGTCACCAGGGACCCGTTGACGTAGCCGCGCAGCGACGTGCCGGCGACGTCGAGCCGCAGGGTGTACGCCGTACCGGTGCTCACCGGCTGGGTTGCGGTGTCGAGGGTGGTGGAGGAGCCGCCCACCAGCTTCTTCAGTTCGACGGTGTTGTTGCTGCGCAGCGCCAGGTAGTAGTAACTGGTGTTGCTCTGCGCCCGGGCGAGCAGCGCGACGAACCGGTTGCTGCCGCTGAACGCGGTGGGCTTCACCGTGGCCTGTACGGAGTAGTTGGACCAGCTCGCCGTGCCCGCGAGGGCGCGCGCGTCGCTGCTGGTGCCGGACTGGCGGTACACCCGCGAGCCGTCGGTGGTGACCGACCAGCTGCCGCCCGAGGTGGACCAGCCGGTCGAGTTGCCGTCCTCGAAGTCGTCCGAGAACAGCGTGTCGGCGTAGGCGGCGGCGCCCATGCCGAGCGCGAGCGTCACCGCGGCGAGCGCGGCGCCCATCGCGATCAGGAGACCTCGGCGGCGGTTCCGCCGGGTACCGATGACTTTCACGTGACCTCCTCGGTGCTTCGCCAGCATCGTGACCAGCGAAGATTGACTAAGATCGATATCTTGGGGTGCACTTCTCCCGAGATCGCGGCGGCGGTGCCGGACCGGACCGGGCGCGCCGGCGAACCGCCGTGGCGTGGAGTGGGGTGCGGTGGACCGGGATGGAATGGAATGGAGTCCGGTGCGGTGGACCGGCTCGGCCGGGGCCGGATCGGACCGACCGGTCAGAAACCGAGCTTTCCGGTGCCCGCGCCGGCCGTCACCGCGGCCTTGACGGTGTTCGGGTCGGCCAGCGTGTAGCGGTAGTAGGCGCTCGGCTCCTGCACGGTGCCGCCGGAGTCGCCCGGCTCGCTCTCGCCGACGAGCACGTTGTTACGCGCCACCAGCCGTCCCCGCGCCCCGGCGTAGCTGATCGACCAGGGCACCTCGACGTCCTCGAAGTAGTTGCCCTCCACCACGCAGCCCGAGTTCATCTGGCAGGCCACGCCGACGTCGGTGTTGTAGACGAAGTAGTTGTTGAAGACGTGCACCGGCTCGCCGAAGCGGACCCGCGGGTTGCGCTGCGGCGTCCGGTCGAACCAGTTGTTGTGGTACGTCACCTTCAGGTAGCCGGTGTCCTGCGCGGCGTTGCCGTCGTCGTGGCCGAGCAGCATGTTCTTGGTGTGGTGGTGGGTGTGGTTCCAGGAGACCGTGACGTAGCTGGCGCCCCGCTTGATGTCGACCAGCCCGTCGTAGCCGTACGAGAGGTCGTTGTGGTCGATCCAGACGTGGTGCGAGTACATCTGCACGTTGATCGCGTCGTCCACCGTGTTGCGGAAGACCAGGTTGCGGACGATGACGTTCTGCACCGGGTTCGCCGGCGGCGTGGTGACGTCGCTGGTGGGCAGCCCGATGTTCAGGCCGCCGCCGGTGATCCCCGAGCTGGCGCCGACGCCGACGATGGTCTTGTGCGAGGTGACGTCGTGCATCGGCCCGGGTAGCGCGATCATGCCGCTGACCCGGATGTTCAACGGTCCGGGCTGCGCGATCGCGGCGAGCAGCTCCGCGGCGCTGTCGACCGTGACCGTCGGACCGCCGGCGCCGCCGGTGGTGCCGTTGCGGCCCAGGGCGTTGACCGAGGCGAAGCCGATCGGCGGGGCGCCCGGGTCCAGCGGCGGTTCGGTCGGCGGCAGGGTCGGACCGCCGGTCGGGCCGCCCGTCGGCGGGGCACCCGTCACCGTCGCCACCGCGACGTCGTCGAAGGAGGCGCTGGCGTAGGAGGCGGCCAGCCCCGCCCGGCCCGCCGGGTAGCTCGCGTCGGTCGCCTGGACGACCAGCGCGCCGTTGACGTACCCGCGCAGCGACGTGCCGACGGCGTCCAGCCGCAGCGTCGCCCAGTTGCCGGTCACCACCCCGCCGGCGGCGGAGGCGAGCACGACCGGCTCCCCGCCGGCCCGCTTGAGCAGCTGCACGCCGCCGGCGCCGGTCGCCACCAGCGCGTAGTAGCCGCTGCTGCCCTGGGCCCGGGCGACGACGCCGACGTACCGGTTGGTGGCGCCGAACGCGGTCGGGCGTACCCGGGCCTGCACACCGTAGTCGGCCCAGGTGCTCGCGCCGGTCAGCGAGCGGCCGTCGCTGCTGGTGCCGGACTGGCGGTACACCCGCGAGCCGTCGGTGGTGACCGACCAGCTGCCGCCCGAGGCGGACCAGCCGGTCGAGTTGCCGTCCTCGAAGTCGTCCGAGAGGAGCGTGTCCGCGTACGCGCCGGTCGGCCAGGCGAGGGCGAGACCGGTCGCGGCGAGCGCGCCGGCCAGGGTGGCGGCGGCGAGCGGGCG
The DNA here is from genome assembly GCF_040676675.1 of Micromonospora sp. NPDC049559. Lineage (NCBI taxonomy): Bacteria > Bacillati > Actinomycetota > Actinomycetes > Micromonosporales > Micromonosporaceae > Micromonospora > Micromonospora sp. NPDC049559. The sequence goes on from NZ_JBFAPK010000007.1 coordinate 51,937, forward strand.
CCAGCACGGCCTGCCCCGGGGTTGGTGCTGTTCCATCGGGAACCTCCTGTGGTGGGGATGGGTGGTGGGGTGGGTTGGTGGATTGGTGTGGTGGGTTGACGCGGCGGCTTGGCGCGGTGGGGCGCGCCGGGGTCAGCGCGCCAGGCGGCCCGCGCCGGCCAGGAGCGGCACGGTGAGCGCCACCAGCGGCGCGGGCTGCGGGCGGGCCGCCCGCAGCGTCGGGGTCCAGCCGACGTCCGGCCCGAGGTCCGGATCGTGCGCCGCGTTGTACGCGTCGAGCAGGCCGACCGGCCGGGGCAGCTCGCCCGGGGTACGGACCCAGTTGCCGCGCTCGGTGATCGCGGTACCGCCCCAGTCGTAGACGAGGTCGCCGGCGGCGACACCCGGGCCGAGGGCGAAGTAGTTGTTCTCGGCGTAGAGGGCGGACTGGACGCCGACGCCGAGCGCGTAGCCGAAGCCCTCACCGGCGAGCCGGTAGACGTTGTTGTACGCGTCCACCTGCCCGAACCGCACCCGCGGCAGGCGCTGGAGGGTGCCGTCGAAGAGGTTGTGATGCAGAGTGACCCGCAGCCGGCCGACGTCCGGGCCGACCGTGTTGGAGGAGCCGATCAGCATCACCTTGTCCCGCCCGACGAAGCGGTTGTACGAGGCGGTGACGAGGCTGGCGGTGTGGGTGACGTCGAGCGCGCCGTCGTGCACCTGGTACGGCCGGCCGAAGTGGATCGGCTGGTCCCGGTCGGGGTTGTCGCCGTCGGAGAAGGTGTTGTGGTCGACCCAGACGTTCTCGCTGCGGCGTACCGAGATCAGGTCGAACTGGGAGTTCCAGTTGCCGTTCTCGCCGTCCGTGGGTGACCAGGCCGGGAAGCAGTCCCGGGCGTCGACGAGGTCGAGGTTGCGGACGATCACGTTGCTGGCGGTGTCCAGCATCAGCGTCAGCCCGGTCAGCCGCGCGCCCGGCAGCCCGACGATGGTGGTGTTCGGGCCGACGTTGATCTGTGTCTGCCGGGTCTGGTTGGCCACCGACCGGACCCGCGCCTCCTCCAGCGGCCCGCTCGGGTTCACCCGGCCCCAGACCGCCGGGTCGTAAGCCGCCAGGTAGGCGTCCAGCGAGTATGCCGGGTCGGCCAGGTCGGCACAGTCGAGCAGCCGCCCGTCGGCGCCCTCGAATCCGTCGACGACCCCGCGCACGTAAATGATTTTGGGTGTGGCGTTGTTCCGGTTGGTGGCGTTGTCGCCGCCGAGCGCGGCGATCAGTTCGGCCCGGCTCCGCACCACGTGGACCTGGTCGGCGCCGGCCGCCGAACCGCCGGTGGTACCGGGTCCGGCCGCCGCCCAGCCGTCGTTCGCGGGCAGCACCGCGTGCCCCGCCGCACGGCCGGTCGAGAACGCCTCCGCACCGGCGTGGGCGGCGGGGACGTCACCGCCGGCGGCCGAGGCCGTCGTCGTGGGCAGCACCACGAGCGCGCTTCCCAGCAGGGCGGCGGCCATCGTGCACGAACGCAGTCGCAGTCGCATCGCACTCTCCGTACGCCAACTCGTTTGCCGAGATCTCGTAACGCGTACGAAATCTTCCCGATAACAAACGGTAGGTATTTACAGTCAAGAGAGTCAATGCGATTCATTTGCAGATATGTTGCACCGAATCACGGCAATAGCCATTGCCCCGGCCGCCCGTCGCCGAGAATAGGGGTGTTGGGTCCGATTCCTACCGCACGATCGTCTCCGCGATTTGCAGCCCGTTTTCCGTCGGCCCGCCGAAACGCGTGCGGTGCGGCGGCACCGCCCACGGCACGTCCAGCTCCGACAGCAGCGCCAGCCGCTCGGCGGCCTGCCGCAGCGCGGCGTTGACCCCCCGGATCGACAGCACCCGCTCGGGCGGGTCGCCGGCCGGGACCACCCGGTCACCGGCGACCAACGCCGGCTCGGGCGCGGCGCCGATCGCGTCCAGCACGGCGGTGAAGCCCGCCGTCCGGGCCAGCGGCGCGATCAGCGGTACGCCCGCCGGGTCGGCCCGGTGGTCGAGCAGGTTCGCCAGCAGGCTCACCCGGCCCGGTACCTCGCGCAGCTCCGGATCGCCGGGCAGCCGCAGCCGGTCGGTCGGGTACTCCAGCACCGCTCGGCCCAGCGTGCCGTGCACGACGACCTCGCCCGCGACGAACTCCTCACCGGCGAGCGTCACCGCCGCCACCACGGGCAGCCCCGAGCCGAGCGTCACCCGCAGCGTCGCCGTGTCGTCCACCTCGATCGGCCGGGTCCGGTACCGCTCCAGCTCGACCAGCTCGGGCCGGACCGGGTCCCGTCCCTCGGCCACCGCGGCCAGGGCGAGGCACTGCATCACCGCGTGCGCCAGCGGATTCGCCAGCGCGCCGTCGAGCACCGGGCGGCCGTCGAGGGTACGCCGGCCGGCCCAGGGCGAGCGCGCGTAGTAGGAGTCGCTCCGCTGCCAGCAGGCCAGCGTCGAGATGCCGGTGACCGTCCCGAGCCGGCCCTCGGTCATCGCCGCGGCCAGCTCGGCCAACGCGGCCGAGGCGAGCGCCTGGAACCCGACCTGGCAGGCCCGGCCGCTGGCGGTCAGCGCGTCGGCCAGCGTCCGGTGCTCGGCGAGCGAGAGCACCGGCGGCTTCTCCAGCAGCAGGTCCGCGCCGGACGCCAGCGCGTCGAGCGCGATCGGCAGGTGCGTGTGCGGCGGGGTGCAGATCACCACCACGTCCGGGCGGGCGGACCGGAGCATCTCCCGGTGGTCGGCGTAGACCTCCGCCGTGACGGGCGCGTCCGGCTCCGGGCGTACGGGCGCCACGTCGACCAGGGCGACCAGTTCGAGCCGGCCGGCCGCGCGCAGCGACTCGATCAGCCGGCGGTGCCAGCGGCCGTGGCCGTTGGCACCCACCAGCGCGACCCGCGCCGGCGCGGCGACCGGCGCGCTCACGCCGCACCCGCCGGCGTCGCCGTGATCCGGCCGCCCGCACCCGCCAACCGGCCGCTCACGCCGCACCTGCCAGCGTCGCGGCCACGCCGTGCCGCTCCAGCGCGGTGAGCCACTCCACCACCAGCGCCCGCACCTCGTCGTCCTCGGCCAGCGCCGGCGGGAAGACCTCGGCGAGGCCCAGCAGGGCGTCCACCACGCCGGCCGGGCTCGGCGTACCGGCCGCCAGGGCGGCCCGGATCCGCGGCGCGAGCGGGTCGTCCAGCGGCAGCTCGGTGCCGTCGTCGGCGCGCCCCTGCACGAACCGCATCCAGGCCGCGACGACCAGCGCCGCCCAGCGCGGCCGCTCCCCCGCCGCCCGCAGGTCGGCGATGGTGTGCAGGACCCGCTGCGGCAGCTTCTGCGAGCCGTCCATGGCGACCTGGATGGTCCGGTGCCGGATCACCGGGTTCTCGAACCGGGAGAGCACCGACTCGCCGTACTCGACGACGGAGACCCCCGCCGGCGGCGCGAAGCTCCGCGCGATGTCCTCGGCGATGAACCGGGCCAGTACCGGCCGCAGGTGCGGGATCCGCAGCGCCTCGGCGATCGTCTCGTGCCCGGCCAGCGCGCCCAGGTAGGCGATGGCCGAGTGCACCCCGTTGAGGGCGCGCAGCTTGAGCCGCTCCCACGGGCCCGCGTCGTCGGTGAGCACCGCACCCGCCCGCTCCCAGGCCGGCCGCCCGCCCGGGAAGCGGTCCTCGATCACCCACTGCCGGTACGGCTCGGCCGCCACCGCGGCCAGGTCCACCACCCCGAGCGCCCGCTCGGCGGCGGCGAGCGTCTCGTCCGTGCTCGCCGGCACGATCCGGTCGACCATCGTGCCCGGGTAGGTGACGTTGGCGTGCAACCAGTCGGCGATCCGCTCGGAGCGCCCGCCGGTGGCGTCCCCGACCAGCCGGAGCGCCTGGCCGACCAGGCTGTGCAGCCGCTTCCCGTTCGACGGCAGGTTGTCGCAGCTGACCAGCGCGATCGGCCCGGCGTCGGCGTACGCGCGGGCCAGCAGGCCCCGGACCAGCAGCCCCGGTACGGTCACCGGCGGCCGGTCGGTGGTCAGGTCGGCGGCGACCTCGTCGTCCGGTCGCAGCCGCCCCGACGCCGGGTCGAGCTGGTACGCCTTCTCGGTGACGGTGAGCGTCACCACCCGGATCGCGGGATCGGCCAGCAGCGCCACGATCGCGGCCGGGTCGCTGGCGGCGTGTCGCACCCCGGCGAGCGCCCCGACGACCCGGGTCTCGTTGCCGGCCCCCGACATGCTCGTGACGCTGAACAGGTTGTCCTGCGCGGCGAGCCGGTCCACCACGTCGGTGCTGCGCGGCGCGACGCCGATGATGCCCCAGTCGCCGCCCGCCTCGGCCAGCGCCGCCTCGGTGTAGACGGCCTGGTGGGCGCGGTGGAACGCGCCGAGGCCGAGGTGGACGACGCCGGCGGCGACGGTACCGGGGCGCACCAGCGGACGGGCCTCGACCGGTAGCCGCCGCAGCGCGCCGAGACCGAGCCGCGACGCGCCCACGCTCACCGCCATGCCGGTCCGTCCGGGAAGGAGAACTCGGCGATCGAGGCGGGCTTCATGGTGGCGCTGTAGCCGGGTGCCTCGGGAAGCAGGTAGCGGCCCCCGCGGGTGCGTACCGGGTCGACGAAGTGCTCGTGCAGGTGGTCGACGTACTCGACCATGCGCCCGTCCAGCGAGGTACCGACGCGCAGGTAGTCGAAGATCGCCAGGTGTTGGACGTACTCGCAGAGGCCGACGCCACCGGCGTGCGGGCAGATCGGCACCCCGAACTTCGCGGCCATCAGGATCACCGAGAGGACCTCGTTGACCCCGCCGATCCGGCAGGCGTCGATCTGGCAGACCCGGATCGCCTCGGCCTGGAGCAGCTGCTTGAAGATGACCCGGTTCGCGGCGACCTCGCCGGTCGCCACCCGGCAGCGCCCGCCCGTCAGGTCGGTGACGGCCTGCGCGATCCGGGCGTGCCCGAGCACGTCGTCCGCGTGGGTGGGCTCCTCGATCCAGTACGGGTCCGCCTCGGCCAGCCGGGCCATGTTGGTGATCGCCTCGTCGACGTCCCAGACCTGGTTCGCGTCCATCATCAGCAGCGCGTCCGGGCCGATCTCGGAGCGGATGATCCGCGCCCGCCGCACGTCGTCCTCGATCGGGCCGCCGACCTTCATCTTCATGGCCCGCCACCCCTGCTGGTACGCCTCGCGGGTCAGCGCGCGGACCTTGTCGTCCGGGTAGCCGAGCCACCCGACCGAGGTGGTGTACGAGGGAAAACCGTCGCGCTCCAGCTCCGCGAGCCGGTCCGGCAGGCCGACGAGCCCCTTCTCCAGGATCGCCGCCGCCTCAGCCGGGGTGATCGCGTCGCTGATGTGGTGGAAGTCGACGGCGGCCACCAGCTCCTCGGTCGGCAGCTCCGCGAGCAGCCGCCACATCGGCTTGCCGGCGAGCTTGGCGCGCAGGTCCCAGACCGCGTTGACCAGCGCCCCGGTGGCCATGTGGATGACGCCCTTCTCCGGGCCGAGCCAGCGCAGCTGCACGTCCGCGGTCAACGACCGCCAGAACCGCACCGGCGCCGCGAAGATCTCCTCGACGGTGCGGCCCACCACGTGGTGCGCCAGGGCCCGCACGGCGGCGCAGGTGAGCTCGTTGCCGCGCCCGTTGGTGAAGGTGAAACCGGCACCGACCGCGTCACCGTCGGTGCGAAGCTCGACGTAGGTGGCCGAGTAGTCGCCCCGGTTGATGGCGTCGGAGCCGTCCCCGGCGGCGGCGGTGGGGAAGCGTACGTCGTGTACGTCGACCCCGGTAATGGTCACCATCAGGACGGGTCCTCTCCCAACTTGAAGATGCGTTTGGGCAGGCGGTACGCGAGATCGACGATGGTCTCGGCCGCCTCGTCCAGCGGAAGCCGGTCCTCGGCCACCAACCGGGCCAGGAACCCGGCGTCGATGCGGCGGGCGACGTCGTGGCGTACCGGGATCGAGCAGAACGCCCGGGTGTCGTCGACGAAGCCGGCGGTGTTGTAGAACCCGGCGGTCTCGGTGACGGCCTCCCGGAACCGGCGCAGCACCTCGGGCGAGTCCAGGAACCACCAGGGCGCGCCGAGGTAGAGCGCGGCGTAGCCACCGGCCAGCGGCGCCAGCTCGCGGGTGAAGGTGTACTCGTCCAGGGTGTAGACGACCACCCGCAGCCGCGGGTCGTTGCCGTACGCGTCGAGCAGCGGGGCCAGCGCGTGCACGTACTCGGTGGCCTGCGGGACGTCCCCGCCGACGTCCCGGCCGTGCCGGGCGTAGAGCCACCGGTTGTGGTTGCGCACCGCGCCCGGGTGCAGCTGCATCACCAGGCCGTCCTCGATCGACATCCGGGCGAACTCGACCAGCATGTGCGCCCGGAACGCCTCGGCGTCCGCCGGGGTGGCGTCGCCGCGCAGGCCGCGGTCGTAGAGGGTGGCCGCCTCCGCCTCGCTCAGCCGCAGCGTCAACGCGGTCGGGTGGCCGTGGTCGGAGGAGGTCGCGCCGGCCGCGATGAACGCCTGCCGGCGCTGGCGCAGGGCGGCCAGGTAGCCGGCGTACGTGCCGATGTCCTCGCCGGCGACCACGCCGAGCCGCTCGACGTTCTCGGCCCAGCCGTCGAACTCCATGTCCACCACGTTGTCCGGCCGGAACGTGGTGATCACCCGACCGCCCGGGCCACCCCACCCGTCGGCCGCGAGCTTGGCGTGCCGGCCGAGGTCGTCCAGGGGCGACTCGGTCGTCGCGAGGACCTCGATGTTGAACCGCTCGAACAGCGCCCGGGGGCGGAACGCGGGTTCGGCGAGCCTCGCCGCGATCTCGTCGTACACCTCGTCGGCGGTGGCCGGGGAGAACGCCTTCGTCACCCCGAAGACCTCGGCGAAGGTCTGCTCCAGCCAGAGCCGCGACGGGGTGCCCCGGAACAGGTGCCAGTGCGCGGCGAAGCGCCGCCAGATGGTCCGCCCGTCGCGCTCCACCGGCGTACCGTCACCGCTCGGCACGCCGAGGTCGGCCGGCGGCACGCCCTGGCTGAGCAGCATCCGGGTCACGTAGTGGTCGGGCACGATGAGCAGCCGGGCCGGGTCCGGGAAGGGCACGTCGTCGGCGAGGATGGCCGGGTCGACGTGACCGTGGGGGGAGATCAGCGGCTGGTCCCGGACCAGCGCGTACAGCTCCCGGGCGATGGCCCGCTGACCGGGCTCGGCGGGGAAGAGCAGGTCGGGGCGGGCACCGGCCTGGTGCCGGGCGGCGCGGCTCGGGTCGGATGATCCAGACACGGAAGCTGGCTCCTCGGTTTTCGGGCTGTTCCTCGGGTTCGGGCGGGTCCTCGGGTCAGTCGATGGTGAGCAGGTCGGCGACGCGTACCGGCGCCCCCGTCTCGAAGGACCGGTTGGCGGCCAGGCCGGTGAGCAGGGCCAGCGCGCCGTCCCGGGCGGTGGCGGCCCGTCCCATCGGGTCGGTCTGGCCGCCGAAGAGCACCCCGGTCATCCGGGCGTCCGCCCCGCCGTGGCCCTCGCGGGTGTGCCCGGGGACCGGCACCTCCCGGGGACGCTCCCAGAACGGGTGGACCGTGATCCGGGCCCAGCCGTCCTCGGCGGCGGCCTCCACCCCGTGCAGGGCGGCGCCCTTCACCTCGCCCGCGGTACGCCGGCTCACGTAGTCGTTCTCCACGACCTCCAGTTCGAGCCGGCCGTGGCTGCCGTTGAACATCACCCGGTAGCCCTCCCAGGGCGAGTACGCGGTGAGGTGGTACGTCATCGTGGCACCGCTGGAGTAGCGGGCCAGCACCGACATGTCGTCCTCGATCGTCACGCCCGGCGCGAAGACGTTCTGGTCCCGGTGGTACCCGTCCTCGGCCTCGGCGGCGAGGTAGAGCGCGCGCAGCTGCGGGTTGGCGTCCAGGTGCAGCGCGAACGGGTCGTCCGCCGCCTCCGGGGCGCCGTGCACCCGGTCGTAGTCGCGGGCGTACCCGTGCCGGCGGCCCGCCTCGTCGCCGTAGAAGAAGAGCTTGCCGGCGGCGTAGACCTGCTCCGGTCGCGCGTCGAGCCACCAGTTGACGAGGTCGAAGTGGTGGCTCGCCTTGTGCACCATCAGACCGCCGGAGTTGGCCTTGTCCCGGTGCCAGCGGCGGAAGTAGTCCGCGCCGTGCCGCACGTCGAGCAGCCACTCGAAGTGCACGGAGCCGATCTCGCCGATCTCGCCGGCGGCGAGCACCTCGCGGACCTTCTCGTGCAGCGGGTTGTAGCGGTAGTTGAAGGCGACCGAGAGGTTGCGGCCGGTCTCGGCGACAGTGTCGAGGATGCGCTGGCAGCGCGGCACGTCGATGGTCATCGGCTTCTCGGTGATCACGTCACGACCGGCGCGCAGCGCGGCGACGATGTACTCGTCGTGGGTGCGGTCGACGGTGGTCACCAGCACCACGTCGACCCGCTCCTTGTCGAGCATGGTGGTGAAGTCGGCCGCGGCGTAGGTCGGTACCGGCGCGGCGCCCAGGTCGGCGAGCCAGGCGTTGTGGGTACGCATCCGGGTCTGGTTGACGTCGGCGAAGGCGACGAGCTCGGCGGTCGCCGAGTGGTCGAGCACCAGGGCCCGGACGAACATCTCGGCTCGCGCGCCGGTACCGATCACCGCGTACCGGGTTCGCTCTCCGGAGCTTCCAGCCATCCCGCTTCCTCCGAGTCACTGCAAAGGTTTGCAGCCGAAGTAACCATGCGAGGAGCTATCGCGTCAACGACCGGAGCCAATCCTGCGGTATTCATCCGCTAATGCCAGAGTTTGGTGACCATGGAAGCTGCCGACCGCAATCATCTCGTAACTACCGTCCATTGACACCCGAGCAACCGTTTGCATTAATTGCTGCACCGGTCACCCGATCGGGCAGTGAAGATCACTTAGAGTCAGACCCCGGTCGGCGAAGTGGAGCGCACGCCACGACGCCGGCCGGCGTGGGTTTCCGGCCACACCCGTCGCGGCGGATGGGCGGGCGTCGAAGAGGAAGGGGCTCGCGTGCCAGCCACGATTCGGGACGTCGCGCGGGCGTCGGGGGTACACATCTCCACGGTGTCGCGCACGTTCTCGGCCCCGCACCTGGTCAACCCGGAGACCCGCAGCCGGGTCATGGCCTGCGCGGAGACCCTCGGCTATCGGCCCAACCGCGCGGCCCGCGCCCTCATCACCGGCCGTACGCACAACATCGGGCTGATCGTCGCCGACATCGCCAACCCCTTCTTCCCGCCGCTGATCAAGGCGGCCGAGAGTCAGGCCCGGCACCGCGACTACCACATCTTCGTGGCCGACACGAACGAGGACGCGGGCGCCGAGGAGGAGCTGGTGCACGCCCTGGCGAAGCAGGTCGACGGGGTGCTGCTCTGCAGCCCGCGGATGAGCAACAGCCTGATCGAGCAGCTCAGCCGCGAGGTCCCGCTGGTCGTCATCAACCGGCAGGTCACCGGCCTGCCGGCGGTGGTGATGGACGTCGGTCAGGGCGCCCGGCTCGCGGTGGAGCACCTCACCGCGCTGGGGCACCGCGACCTCGCCCTGCTCGGCGGGCCCCGCGGCTCCTGGACCAGCCGCGAGATCCGCCGCGCCGCGACGGCCGCGGCCCGCTCCGCCGAGGCGACGCTGACCGTACTCGGGCCGAACCCGCCCACCGAGGGCGGCGGTACGGCCATGGCCGAACAGGTCCGCCGGGCCGGCGTCACCGCCGTGCTGGCCTACAACGACCTGATGGCGATCGGCCTCATCGAGGGGCTCGACTCCCTCGGCGTCCGGGTGCCCCAGGACGTGAGCGTCGTCGGCATCGACGACATCGCGCTGAGCCGGCTCACCCGGCCCAAATTGACGACGGTGGCCACGCCAACCGCAGCCGCCGGCCGGACGGCCGTCGACATGCTCCTGCAGTACGACCCCGACCACCCCGCCGCGAGCCGCACCGGACGCGGCGGCGGGCGCACCACCGCAGGTGACGACCGTCGCACCACCGCACAGGTAATGCTCCAGACCGAGCTGGTCATCCGCGACTCGACGGGCCCCGGCCCCGCGGCCGGCAGCGGTCGCACCGGCACCGCGACCACGGAAACCGGCCCGGGTCCGCACCACGGTGCGGCTCCGGAGCCCCAGGTAGCGGATCCGCCCGAAGCTGTCGCCTCCTAACGCCCCAAGGAGTGAGCGCACATGCACGGCACCACACCATTCCCCCGTCCCGCGCTTCCGGCGCGCGGACGGCGTACCTCCACCCGGCCCCGCCGGCTGCTGCGCGGCCTGGTCGCCGCGGCGGTCGCCCTTCCGCTGGCCCTCGGCGCCGCCGCCTGCGGCGGGGACGACGCCGGCAGCGGCGACCCGAACGCCCCCGTGAAACTGTCGATCTTCTGGTGGGGGGCCGAGGCCCGCGCCAAGCTCACCGAGGACGCGCTGGCCCTCTACACCCAGAAACACCCGAACGTGACGTTCGAGAAGACCTGGCAGGCCAACCAGGGCTACTTCGACAAGCTCGCCACCCTCACCGCCGGCGGCAGCCCGCCCGACATCTTCCAGATCGACGACAACTACCTGACCGAGTACGCGTCCCGCAACACCACGCTCGACCTCACGAAGTACAAGGACAGCGGCAAGCTCGACGTCTCCAAGTTCCCGGAGAGCCTCTGGCAGTACGGCGTGGTCGACGGCAAGCTCGCGGGGCTCGCCTTCGGCGAGAACACCCAGGGCCTGGTCTACAACAAGACGCTGCTGGACAAGCACGGCCTGCCGGCGCCGACCACCGGGATGAGCTGGGCGGACTTCATCAGCTGGGCCGAGCAGGTCTCGAAGACCAGCAAGACCCCGGGCACCATGGACCCGAGCGCGGACTACAAGGCGTTCTGGGTCTGGCTGCGCCAGCAGGGCAAGGACCTCTACAAGGGCAAGGAACTGGGCTTCACCGCCGACGACGTGACCAAGTGGTTCGAGCTCTGGAAGGGCGCCCGGGAGCGGGGCGCGACCCCGCCCGCGGACGTGATCCACGAGGGCAACGCCACCGACATCAGCAAGCAGCTGGTCGTCACGGGCAAGGCCGCGACCTCCTTCGTCTGGGCCAACCAGATGCCGGAGCTGAAGAAGAACACCAAGGACGAGCTGGGCGTGGTGGCCTACCCGGGTGACCCGAGCGCGCAGTGGGCCCGGGCCTCGATGTACTTCTCGGTCTTCCGCAACAGCAAGCACAGGGACGTCGCGGTCGACGTGATCAACTTCCTGGCCAACGACGTCGAGGCCGGCAAGATCCTCGGTACCGACCGGGGGCTGCCGTCCAACCTGGACGTACGCAAGGCGGTCAGCGAGAGCGTCACCGACCCGGCCATGAAGCTCTCGATCCAGGTCGAGACCGAGCTGGCGTCGAAGTTCGGCCCGTCGCCGCAGGTGCCGCTCAAGGGCCACAGCAAGGTGCGCTCCGAACTGATCAAGGCTGCGGAGAACGTCCAGTACGGCCGGCAGAGCCCGTCCGAGGCCGCCGCGGCCTTCCTGTCCGTCTGCCAGTCCGCGATCGCCTGACCGCTCGGCGCGTCACCACGCTCGGAGAGGAGCCGGCTCGTGGCTCTGACCACGGCGCCCAACCCGACCCCTCGTGCCACGGACACCGTCCGGGCCCGCGCCGACCGGCGTGGGCCCGGCGGGGCCCGGCGCCGGGAGGGGTTGGCCGGGTACGTCTTCCTGTCGCCCTGGCTCGTCGGACTGATGGCCATCACGGCGATACCCATGCTCTTGTCGCTCTACCTCAGCTTCACCAGCTACGACGTGCTCACCCCCTGGTCGGAGGTGGAGTGGGTCGGGCTGGACAACTACCGGCGGATGTTCACCGACGACCCGTCGTTCTGGCACGCGGTACGGGTGACCCTGTCCTTCGCGCTGATCGCGGTACCGCTCAAGCTCGCCGCCGCGCTCGGCGTGGCCCTGCTGCTCAACCGGACCTGGCGCGGCGTCGGGCTTTTCCGCGGGCTGTTCTACCTGCCCAGCCTGCTCGGCGGCAGCGTCGCGCTGGCCATCGTCTGGGTCAACATGTTCAACCGCGACGGCGCGTTCAACTCGCTGCTGAGCCTGGTCGGCATCGAGGGGCGCCCGTGGGTGAACGACCCGGACTGGGCACTGGAGACGCTGATGGTGCTCGCCATCTGGCAGTTCGGCGCGCCCATGGTCATCTTCCTGGCCGGCCTCAAGCAGGTGCCGACCGAGCTGTACGAGGCCGCCGCGGTCGACGGGGCCGGCCCGGTACGGCAGTTCCTCCGGATCACGCTGCCGATGCTCTCCCCCGTGATCTTCTTCAACCTGGTGCTGGAGACGATCAACGGGTTCCAGGGCTTCACCTCCGCCTTCGTGCTCAGCAACGGCACCGGCGGGCCGGTCGACTCGACCCTGATGTACACGCTGAACCTCTACATCAAGGGCTTCGTGGAGCTGGAGATGGGCTACGCCTCCGCGATGGCCTGGGTCTTCCTGCTCGCCATCGCTTTGATCACGATCGTGCTCTTCCGGACCGGCCGGTTCTGGGTGCACTACTCGGACGAGGAGGACCGCTGATGGTCACCCACACGCCGGCGCTCGGCCGGCGGCGCGGCGTACCCGGACGGCAGGCCGTACGGCTGCTCGTCCTGGTCGCCATCCTCGCCGTGGTGCTCTATCCGCTGTTCTGGATGCTCGGCACCTCGGTGAAGTCCCAGGAGGAGATCGTCAGCAACATCGGGCTGCTGCCGAAGGAGTTCACCCCCGGCAACTACACCGACGGCTGGCGCAACTTCGACGTCAGCTTCGGCCGGTTCTTCCTCAACAGCATCCTGGTGAGCCTGCTGACCGTGCTCGGCAACGCCGTCTCCTGCCTGCTGGCGGCGTACGCCTTCGCCCGGCTGCGGTTCCGGCTGCGCGGCTTCTGGTTCGCCATCATGATCGGGACGCTGCTGCTCCCCGGGCACGTGCTGATCGTGCCGCAGTACATCCTGTTCCGGACCTTCGACATGGTCGGCGGGCCGTGGCCGTACCTGCCGCTGGTCGTCCCGCAGTTCCTGGCGACCGAGGCGTTCTTCGTCTTTCTCATGGTGCAGTTCATGCGGGGCATCCCGCGCGAGCTGGACGAGGCCGCGAAGATCGACGGCGCCAGCTCGTACGGCATCTTCCGGCACGTCATCCTGCCGCTGAGCCGGCCGGCGCTGGTGACCACGGCGATCTTCTCGTTCATCTGGACCTGGAACGACTTCTTCCGTCAGCTGGTCTACCTCTCCGACCTGCGGGACTACACGGTACCGGTGGCGTTGACGCTCTTCATCGACTCCACCAGCGAGAGCGCGGTCGGACCCATGTTCGCGATGTCGGTGCTCTCGCTGCTGCCGGTCTTCCTGTTCTTCGTCGCCTTCCAGCGCATGCTCGTCGAGGGCATCAACACCAGCGGCCTCAAGGGATGACCCCCGTCGACGGGCCCAGCCCCGTCGATCTAGGGCAAATCGTGGTGATCGGAGATCAACTCACGGGGATTTGCCCTAGATCGACGGGGAGGGGGCGGATGAGACGGGGAGAGGGTGCGGAAGGGAGGTGGGGACCGTGAGCGCGGAACGGGACGGGAGCACCGGGCCGGGCCGGACGGACTCGGTGGCGGCGCCGAGCTGGCCCGAGGAGCGCGACGAGGGCACGGCCCCGCGGCACGACTGGCGGGACACCCTGCGCAACGCCACCGACCTCGCCCTGCTCGGCGTGCTCGTCACCGTGGCGGCGCTGCCCGTGCTGACGGCCGGAGCCGCCGTCGCCACCGCCAGCTCGGCCGTGCGGCACTGGCTGGCGTACGACCGCTGGCCCGACGCGCGGCGGCTGCTGCGGGACTTCGGCCGGGGCGTACTCCCCGGCGCCGGTGCCACCCTGGCCGCCGGGGCCGCCGCCGCCCTGCTGGGCCTCAACCTGCTCGCCCTCGGCCGCGGGCTGGTGCCGGGCGGGCGGCCGCTGCTGGTGGTCACCGCGGCGCTGGCCGTCGCGGCCGTCGGGCTCGCCGGGTTGACCGTCGTCGAGGTCGGGCGCCGGGGCGGGCGGGGTTGGCTGCTCGCCGTACGGGCGGCGGCGCGGCTCGCCGGGCGCCGGCCCGTGGCGCTGCTCGCCTCGGCCGGCGTACTGGTGCTGGCGGCGGTGCTCGGCGCGATGGTGCTGCCGCTGCTCACCCCGATCCTGGCCGGCTACACCCTCTTCGCCCTGCACGCGGTCGCCCGGCGGGCCGGATGGTAGAGACACCGACGCCCGGATGGCGCGACAGCGGATCGCGCGACAGCGGATGGCCGGCCTCACCGGGCGGTCGTCGGCTCCGCCTGTGCGACCAGGAAGCGGTAACCGTCCACTTCGAAGTGGAACGCCACCTCTCCCCACTCCCGCCTGGCCAGCGGACGGGTAACCACGTTCCCCGCCGCGTGACGTCGATGGACCTCGTCGATTTCGATCGACTCGGGTAGGCGGATGTAGACCTCGACGCCCGCACCACGGTACGGGCGGGCGGCGCCGGGCAGGAACTCCTCCTCTGCCGTACCGAGCATGACCTGCGCGTCACCCAGTTCCACGCACGCCAGCCGATCGTCGGAGTCGGCCGGCGTGGCGAAGACCAGGCGCCAACCGAGCCGCGTGACGAAGATGTCGGCGGTCCGGTACGGATCGTCGCAGGCAAGGATCACCGAGAACACGGCCGCACCGTAGCGCGGAGGTACGACACGACGGGCCCGGCAGCCGGACCCGTCGGCTCAGGCGTGGTAGACCTCGAACTCGACGACGCGGGAGTAGGTGACGCCCTCGTTGCTGGCGAGCGTGACGATCCGGACCGCTCCCGTGGTGACCGGCGTGAAGGTCGAGCTGACCAGTCCGAGCAGGTTGCCGCGTACCTCCGCCACGGTCTGCCAGCCGGTGCCGACCCGCACTTGCACGTCCCAGTCCCGCAGGCCGTACCGGGCGGCCGGGTACTTCGCCGAGTCCAGCGTGTACAGATCGACGCGGCCGACCACCTGCGGCTGGTCGAAGGTGACCTGGAGCCAGTCCGGAAAGCTGCCCTTGGTCGCGTCGTTCCAGCCGGTCGTCGACGCCCAGTGGGTGGAGTCCCGGTCGCCGTCGACCGCGCCGCAGGCCGGGTACGTGGGCAGGTTCTCCGACGAGGCGGAGACCGGCACGTACCGGGCCAGGTTGCCGGTGGTCTCCACCGGGGCGGGCGCCACCTCCACCGGCAGCGCGAGCCGCTGGCTTCCCGCGTGGGCCGTGATGGTGTACCGGCCGGGCGGGGTGGAGCGGGGCGCGCTCACCGAGATCTTCACCTTGAGCGTGTACCCGGCCGGCAGATAGCTGGAGACCAGGTACCGGGAGAGTTGCAGCGGTGCCGGCGCCTCCAGGAACGCGTCGGCGTACACCTCGGTCCGGCCGGTGTTGCCGAACCGCAGCTCGAAGCCCTGGTTCGCACAGGGGACCGGATCGACCCGTACCTGGTCCACGTCGGCGGCGAGGCTCAGCCGGGCGGTGTCGGGGTGACCGGCGGCGGCCGGGACGGCGGCGCCCAGCCCCACCAGCACGAGGGCCGCGACCGCGACGCTCGTCTTCCGTCCCCGGGACAGGCCGGCCAGCCGGCGCCGGAACCTACTCAGCATGGTCATCCCTCACACCGGGTTCAGGCCGGGATTGCCGGCCTCGACGACGAACGACTTGACGGTCTGCACCGGGGCGCCGGTGCGGTCCACGTACGGCACCACCCGGTAGTCGGCGCGCAGCTCGTGCGGGGTGAGCCGGACCACGAGGTACCCACGCCGCTCGTTGACCAGCTTCAGGTGCGGGTTGGCGGCGAGGAAGTTCTGCCCGTTCGCGGAGATGTCGGCGCCGTTTCCGCCACTGCTGATCGACGTCGTCACCAGCTCGACGCCGAACGGCCGGGCGGCCGGGTCGGCGAAGTCGCGCTTCATCTCCAGCGCGTACGCGGCGTGCACGTCCCCCGTCAACACCACCGGGTTGCCCCCGCGCAGGGCGGCGAGCCCGTCCAGCATCTGCCGCTGCTCGGCGGCGTACCCGTCCCAGGCGTCCATGTTGTAGAGCTCCCCGGCCGTCGGGTCGAGGTCCATCCGGCTCATCACCACCTGGTTCGCCAGCAGGTTCCAGGTGGCCCGTGACCGGTCGAGCCCGTCGAAGAGCCACCGCTGCTGCTGGGCACCGGCGAAGGCGCGGGCCGGGTCGCGCCGGGTGGCCGAGTCCACCTTCCAGCCGTCGCCGTCCGCCTGGTCGGCCCGGTACTGACGGGTGTCGAGCACGTTCAGGTCGGCGAGCTGCCCAAAGGCGAAGCGGCGGTAGAGCATGTAGTTCGGGCCGCGCGGCGCGGGCGAGCGCAGCGGCATGTTCTCCCAGTACGCCCGGTAGGCGCTGGCCCGCCGGACCAGGAAGTCCTCGGCCGGGGCGTTGCTCTTCGACGTCAGGTCCGCGTAGTTGTCCTGAACCTCGTGGTCGTCCCAGGTGGGGATCCAGGGCGCGTTCTGGTGCGCCGCCCGCAGGTCCGGGTCGGACTTGTAGAGGGCGTACTGGAGCCGGTACCGGTCCAGCGTGTCGGCCTCGGTACGGAACTGGCTCGGCACCGGGTCGGTGACGAAGCGCAAGCCGCCGGCGGCGGCGATGCCGTACTCGTAGATGTAGTCCCCGAGGAAGAGCACGGCGTCGACGTCCTCGCCGGCGATGTGCCGGTGCGCGGTGTAGTAGCCGTCCGGCCAGGACTGGCAGGAGGCGACCGCGAAGGTGAGCTGGTCGACCCGCTGCCTCGGCGCGGGCGCGGTCCGGGTACGGCCGCTCGGGCTGAGGTACCGGCCCACCCGGAAGCGGTACCAGTAGTGCCGTCCCGGTTCCAGGCCCCGGACGTCCACGTGCACGCTGTAGCCGTACTCGGGTTTCGCGCTGGCGGTGCCGGAGCGGACCACGTGCCGGAAGCGCTCGTCGCTGGCCACCTGCCACTGCACGGTGGTCGCCCGGTACGGCATGCCGCCCAGCGGTTCGTACGGCCGGGGCGCCAGCCGCGTCCAGATCACCACGGCGTCCGGCAGCGGTTCGCCGGAGGCGACGCCGAGGCTGAACGGGTCGTCGGTGACGTTTCCGCCGGTGGCGCCGGCGCTGGATCCGCCCGTCAGGTTCGTCGCGAAGGCGAGCGCCGTCGCGGCTCCGGTGACGGTGAGGAAGCGCCGCCGGGCCAGCCGGGCCGCCGGCCTGAGGTCTCCGTCGTCGATCACCAGCAGGGCTCCTTCCGGGGTCCGCCCGCAGTCTTGATCATTAACGACGGGCCGGGTGACCACCGGGTGGCCGGACACCCACCGGCGATGGGCCGGAGCGTGAACTGGACGGGACCATCCCCCTGGCGGGGCTCAGCCCTTGGCGAAGCGGCGCAGTGCGAAGCCGGAGTCCTGGGCGCAGGCGACGAACCTGCTGTTCCACGAGCAGGTCGCCGAGCGGGAGCCCTTGAGCTGCCCCAGCTCGGTCGGGACCGTCGAACCCAACCCCAGCCCCGCCACGCTCCGGTCGTCGGCGATGGTGGAGAGCCCCTCCGCGAAGAAGAGCACGTTGCCGCCGTCGACGCGTACCGCCGCACCGTCGCGGCGCACCAGCACGCCCTTCTCCGGCGTCAGGATCGTGGCGGTGCGGTCGGTGCCGGAGGCGCCCACCAGGATGTGCTCGCCGACCGGCACGACCAGCTCGGCGTCCGGCACCTTCTCGGACCAGAGCCGCCGGCGCGCCTTCGTGTCGACCAGCTGCAGCTCGGCCGTCTTCGGGTCGAAGCTCACCGTCTCCAGTAGACAGAGCCGCTGCTCGCCGCAGGGCGTCAGCTTCGCCAGGCGCCGCTGGTCGTCGGCGGCGCTGTAGGTGGTCACCGGCTCCCCGAGGGTCGTCAGATCGTACTCGTCGACGTGGTAGCCGCCGTCGTCGTTGGCCACGTAGAGCCGGTCGCCGTACGCCGCCGTCAGGTCCGGGTCGGCGACGGTCCCCCGGGTCTTGAGTACCGTCCCGTCACTCACCGCGACGACCCGTACCGAGTGGTCGCCGCCGAACTGCACGATCCGCCGGTCGTCGCCGTGATACGCCCCCATCGGCGCGCCGCCGGCGTCGGCCGGTCCGCCCAGGTCGTCGGCGGTCCGCACCACGGTCACGAACGACTCCGGCGCGTACTGGTCGTGCTTCGGGTTCGGCTCGCTCCACCGCTGTCGGCCGCTGGCGGCGTCCAGCCCGACCAGCCGGTCCCGGGCCCGGTCGAGCACCACGATCCGGTCGTCGAAGAAGAACACCTGGTCGCCACCGCGATCGCAGCCGCGCAGGTCGTACCGCCACCGCTCGCTCCCGTTGCCGGCCGCGAAGGCGACCAGGTGGCACGGCTCGTCCCTGCCGGTCGCCCGGCTCACGGCGACCAGCACGTCCGGCAGCGCGACGATCGAGAGCCACTCCTTGGCCGAGCCGGAGGTCCGCTCGCGCCACGCCTCCTTGAGCGGCTCGGCTCCCGTGGCGGCCCGATCGGTGTCGACCGCCACCACCTCCAACCGCTCCTGCACGTCGTAGGCGAAGTACACCCGGTCGCCGCCGAAGGCCGTGAGGTAGGTCGACGGATTCGCCCCGTCGGCGAAGGCGACCGTCCCCGCGTCGGCGAAGGGCTGGTAGTCGAGGTCCGGGTACCGGTCGCGGGTGAGGTAGAGCGCCACCGCGCCGACCACGCCGGCCAGCGCGGCGACCGCCGCCGCGACGATCCAGGTGGTACGCCGGCGCGGCCGGCCCCCTGGTCCGGCTGCCGCTGCGGAGTCCGGCGACATCACCCCCGAGACCGGCGCCCCGGGCGAGACGGGCACGCCGGACGACATCGGTGAGACCGGCGCCCCGGGCGCGCCGGGCGAGACCGGCACGCCGGAGACCGGGGCGGCCGTTGCCACCCGCGCCGCGCCCGGCATCGCCGCCTCCGCCACGGCGGCCGGCGCGAACTCCACCACCGCTCCCTCCGCGACCGGCAGCTCCGGCTGCTCCAGCACGGTCGGCGCGATCCCGAGGTCGGCGTGGAGCAGGCGTGCCACCAGCGGCACCCGGGACGAGCCGCCGACGAGGAAGAGGCCGGCGAGCTGGTCCGGGGTCAGCCCACAGCCGGCGATGACCGAGGCGGTCTCGGCCACGCCCCGGCGCAGCAGCGGCGTCGCCAGCCGCTCCAGCTCGGTACGGGTCAGGTGCAGGGCCTGCTCCAGCCCGGGCACCACGACCGGCGCGGTCGACGTACGCGAGAGCATCTCCTTGGCGGCGCGCACCTCGTCCCAGAGCTGCCGCCGCTCGCGCCACCGCGCCGGCGTCTCCGGCCGGGCCAGCCGCTGCCAGGTCTCGGGATCGGTCGCGGCGACCACCGTGCCGATCTGCTCGACCAGCGCGGCGTCCAGGTCCAACCCGCCCAGTTCCGCGATCCCTCCGGAACCGATCACCTCGAAGCGGGCCCGGCCCGCCTGGTCGACGCCCGAGTTGCGGACCACCGCGACGTCGAGGGTGCCGCCGCCGAAGTCGAAGACCGCGATCGCCGCGCCGAGCGGTACCGGACGCCGCAGCGCCTCGGCGAAGTACCGGGCCGCGGCCACGGGCTCGGGCACCAGCCCGGTACCGCCCGATCCGACCGGCGGCCAGCCGGCCCGGCGTACCGCCTCGGCGAGCACCTCGCGGCGGCGCGCGCCCCAGCCGGCCGGATGCGTCAGCACGGCCGGTGGGACGAACCCGACCGCCTCCACCGCCGCCGCGGCGACGGCCCGCAGCGTCGCGGCGAGCAGCTCGGCCGTGGGGATCTCGCGGTCGCCGAGCAGCACCAGCGGCTCGTCGACCCGACGCTTCGGGTTCGGCTCGTAGCGCACCGGATCGGCCTGGGCGAGCCGCTGCGCGTCGCGCCCGACGTGCAGCCGGCCGGCGCCGTCCAGGAGAACCCCCGACGGCATGGTCGGCTGACCGTCGAAGAGGAGCGGGCGGGTACGGCCGTCCGGCCGGCGCAGTACGGCGACGGTGTTGGACGTACCTAGGTCGACGCCGAGCCCGTAGCCGCCGTCCAGCCCTGCCATCTGCCGACTCCTCCGGGGCGAGGGGGATGCCCGGCCCTGCATGTTACGGCCACCCCACAGCCCCGATCGGCAACGCCAACCCCACTGACCGGAGCACCCAACCGTTCGGGACACCCCGTTCAATCGACCCGCGAGCAGCGAAAGGTGGGGCCCACCGTGCCCGGCGAAGACATCAAGCCTGACGGGATTCGCCGGGTACGGTGGGCCCCCACCCAGAAGCGCAACTACTCCCGCGCCCGACGACGGGCGATTTCGGCGAGCGTGACGGCCGCCGCGACGCTGGCGTTGAGCGACTCCACCCCGGAGATCATCGGGATGCTGACCCGCAGGTCGCAGGTGGCTCCGACCAGGCGGGACAGGCCGCGGCCCTCGGAGCCGACCACCACCACGACCGGGCCGACCGCGGCCTCCAGGTCGTACAGGTCGGTCTCGCCGTCCGCGTCGAGCCCGATGACCAGGAAGCCCGCCTGCTGGCAGGCCTTCAGCGACCGGGTCAGGTTGGTCACCTGGCTGACCGGGACCCGGGCCGCCGCACCGGCGCTGGTCCGCCACGCGGTGGCGGTGATGCCGGCCGCCCGGCGCTCGGGTACGAAGACCCCGTTCGCGCCGAACGCGGCCGCCGACCGGATGACCGCGCCCAGGTTACGGGGGTCGGTCACCCCGTCCAGCGCGACCAGCAGGGGCGCGGTCAGCTCGGCGGCCGCCCCGAGCAGGTCCTCGAAGGGCTGGTAGGCGAAGGGGGGCACCTGGAGCCCGATGCCCTGGTGCAGTACGCCCCCGGTCATCCGGTCCAGCTCGGCCCGGGTCACCTCCATGATCGCGATACCCCGGTCGGCGGCGGTACGCACCGACTCGTTGACCCGGTCGTCGATCTCGATGCCCTGCGCGACGTAGAGCGCGGTCGCCGGGACCTGGGCCCGCAGCGATTCGAGCACCGGGTTGCGCCCGACGAGCAGTTCCGGGGCGTCCTTGGCCGGCGCCGACTTGCGGCCGGGGGCGACCCGCGGGCCGCCGCGCGCCGGCGCCTTGCCGCCGCCTCCCGCACGGGACGCGGCACCGCGCCGGGCACCCGGGGCACCCTTGGTCCCCTTGCCCCAGGTGGTGTCCTTGCTGCCGGGCTGGCCGACCTTGGGGGCCCGCCCCTCGGCCGCCGCCGCCCGGCGCTCCTTCTCCTGCTTCCAGGCCGTCCGGTCCGGGAGCTTCTCGGTGCCGGAGTACGCCTTGTGCCAGGGCCGTTCGTCCGCCGGCAGGGTACGGCCGCGACCGGCGAGGCCGGCGCGGTTCTTGCCGCCGGAGCCGATGGTGGCCCCCTTCTTCGAGGTGACCCGCTTGCCGCGTCGGGCTGAGTTGCCGGGCATCAGTGCTGCTCTCCGATCGTCCAACGGGGGCCCTGTGGCGTGTCCTCGACCACCACACCGGCCCGCCTGAGCTGGTCGCGCACCGCGTCCGCGGCGGCCCAGTCCTTGCGCCCACGGGCGTGGGCGCGCTGCTCCAGCGCGAGCGCCACCAGCGCGTCGACGGTGGCGCGCAGGTCCTCGCCCGCGCCACCACCGGTCCAGGCCGGATCGAGGGGATCCAGGCCGAGGATGTCGAGCATGGCTCGTACGGCGGCGAGAGCGGCAACTGTACCCGCGTCGTCCCCGCCGGTCAGGGCGTTGTTGCCGTCCCGGAGCACCTCGTGCAGCACGGCCAGCGCGGCGGAGGTGTTCAGATCGTCGTCCATCGCGGCGGCGAACCCGGGCGGCAGTTCGCCCGGCTCGCCGGCGCCGACCCGCTCGGCCGCCCGCTGGACGAAGTTCTCGATCCGCCGGTACGCCACGGCGGCCTCGCGCAGCGACTCGTCCGAGTAGTCGATCCGGGAGCGGTAGTGCGGGGCGACCATGTAGTAGCGAAGCTCGATCGGGGTCACCCCGATCGACTGCACGTGGTCGAGGTCGATCACGTTCCCCAGCGACTTGCTCATCTTCGCCTCGCCGAGGTTGAGCAGACCGTGGTGCACCCAGTAGCGGGCGAACCCCAACCCGGCCGAGCGGGACTGGGCGATCTCGTTCTCGTGGTGCGGGAAGGTCAGGTCGAGACCGCCGCCGTGGATGTCGAACTCGGCGCCGAGGTAGCGCCAGCACATGGCGGAGCACTCGATGTGCCAGCCGGGCCGTCCGGAGCCCCAGGGCGACGGCCAGTAGGCGTCGGCCGGCTCGTCCGGTTTCGCGCCCTTCCAGAGCGCGAAGTCCTGCGGGTCCCGTTTGCCGAGTTCCAGCGACTCCTCGGTCGTCTTCATCGCGTCGACCCGCTGGCCGGAGAGTTCGCCGTACTCGGGGAAGGAGCGGACGTCGAAGTAGACGTCGCCGGAGCCGTCCCCGGCCGGGTAGGCGTGCCCGCCCGCGATCAGCTTGGCGATCAACTCGTGCATCTCCGGGATGTGCCCGGTCGCCCGCGGCTCGTACGTCGGCGGCAGCACGTTGAGCGCCCGGTACGCCGCCTCCAGGACGCGCTCGTTCTCGTACGCGATGGCCCAGAACGGGCGGCCCTGCTCCAGCGACTTGACGAGGATCTTGTCGTCGATGTCGGTGAGGTTGCGGATGAAGGTGATGTCGTGACCGCTGTGCCGCAGCCACCGGCGCAGCACGTCGTAGTTGACGCCGGAACGGAGATGGCCGATGTGGGGCGGCGACTGGAGGGTGAGACCACACAGGTAGATCCCCACCTTGCCGGCTTCCCGCGGAACGAAGTCCCGCACCGATCGGGTGGCGGTGTCATACAGGCGTAGCGTCACCGTACCAGGGTAGCCGTCGCCACTGTCGGCGGTCGCCCCGCAGGGAGCCACGGCGGCGGGTGGCGGCCGTACGCTGCCGGGTGTGGAGAGCGGCGCGCGACCGGGCGAGACGGCACAGACCCTGGACCGGGGCCTGCGCCTGCTGCACCTGGTCGCGGACGCGCCCAGCGGGCTCACCGTCACCGAGGCGGCCCACCGGCTGGGGGTCGGCCGGGCGGTCGTCTACCGGCTGGTCGGCGCGCTGGTCGAGCACGGGATGGTCCGCCGCGACGGGGCCGGGCGGCTGCGCGTCGGCGCGGGCGTGCTGCACCTGGCCCGGCGGGCCCAACCGCTGCTCGCCGAGGGAGCCCTGCCCGCGCTGCGGCGCCTGGCCGAGCAGGTCGGCGCGACGGCGCACCTCACGGTCGTGGAGGGCGGCGAGGGGGTGGCGCTCGCCGTGGTCGAGCCGACCTGGACCTCGTTCCACGTGGCGTACCGGACCGGTTCCCGCCACCCGCTGGAACGGGGCGCCGCCGGCCAGGCGATCCTGGCCGGCCGCCGGGGGCAGGCGCAGCCGGTCGCCACGAGCGGGGAGTTGCAGCCCGGGGCGTACGGCGTCGCCGCGCCCGTGCTCGGCGTGCCGGGCCTGGAGGCGAGCGTCGGCGTGGTCGCGCTGGCCCCGCTGGACATCGCCCTGGTGGGCGCGGAGGTGCTGGCCACCGCGGCGGCCGTGGGCCGGGCCCTCGCCTGACCCTTGCCTGATTTGGGCCCGCGCCTGACCCGGCGTGCGCCTGACCCGGGCCGCCGTCGGCGGTCAGGCCGCCCGGTAGCAGCGCCAGGCGTACGGGTCGCGGCTGTTCGAGGTCTGGGCGAACGCGTCCGACCCGTACCGGTCCCGGCAGGCGACGTTCATGTCGACCGTCTTCGACGAGAGCAGCCGCTCGCACCGCCACCGGCCACCGTCGGTGTCCACCCAGCTCCCGCCGTAGTGCCGGTCGCAGTACTGCCCGACCATGGACTCCAGTTGGCCGTTGCCGCCGGGGCCCAGCAGGACCGGTTGCGCGGGCGGCGGCGGGGCCGCCGGGCTGGCCGGCGGCGCGGTCGGCGTGGCCGTCACCGACGCGGCCCCGGCCGTGGGGGACGCCCCGGAGGGGGTGACGCTCGGCGAGCCCGTGGGGGTCGCGGTCGCCCCGCCGGCCGTGGCGGCCGGGGTGAGGGAGTTGACCCAGTCGGTGGAATCGGGCGTCGGGGCCGGCACCGAGACCGCCACCCCGACCTCCGGCGCCGCCTCGCCCTGCGGGGGCGTGGTCCCCGGCGCGCCCCGTCCGAGCAGCGCGGCGACGAAGAGGACCACCCCGCCGACGAGCGCGACCACCGGGAGGAGCCAGAGGATGCGGCGCCCCCGGGACGGCCCGGCCTCCTCGGGTTCGCGCGCGTGGGCGGCCCGGTGCCGACCGTTCGACTCCCGGTCCTCCGTCGCGGCCGGCCGTACGCCGCCGCGCGAGCGGGACTGCGGGGAAAGACTCGGCGATCGCGTCACCGCGGGAACTCCACCGTCGGCGCGTCACCTTCAGCCACGAAAGCCTGCCTCCCTGCCGTTGCGCGTCCGCGGACAGTTCGGCCACTTCGCTTCACCGAAAAACGACCGCTGCCACCCCGCGCCGGATGGATTCACTCACCCCGGTGTCGGCCGATACTCCGCCGGCCCCGGCGTGATCGACCGTCATCATGGCCGGCCGAAGCCGCGAACGCAACGCGAGAAGGGTACGGGGCCCGGCCGTTCACCCGACCGGGCCCCGCGGCGTCCGCCTGCGTGACGGTGTGGATCCGCCTGCGTTACGGCCGGGCTCCGGGGTGCAACGGCGTGGTCACCGCGGCGTACGCGTCGACGATGCCGTACCCGTAGAACCCGTTGAAGTTGGTGCCCCCGGCGCAGTACGCGTCGAAGGTCTCGTCCCGGCCCTCGTCGCGGTACTGCTGCAGCCGCGGCGTCGGGCAGGCGTGCTCGGCCGCCGTGCGGTAGAGCTGGTTCTCCACCAGGTCCGGCGCGAGCGTCAGGCCACCGGTGCGGTGGTCCCGCCGGCCGAACTTGCTGACGATCAGCGCCGCCACCCCCGCGGCGTGCGGCGAGGCCATCGAGGTGCCCTGCAGGTAGGTGTAGTAACCGCACTCCCCCTGCGCCGGGCAGTCCTTGTAGACCAGGTCCTCGTTGCCGGGCACGACGTTGCCGTCGGCGTCGACCGTCCCCTCCTCCTGCAGCACCTTCTTCGGGTACGACGAGAGGATCATGTTGGCGTTGGTCCGGAAGCTCGGGGTGCCGAAGCCGTCGCGGAACCAGCCGCCCGGCGCCGCGACCTCGGTCTGCTCCGTGCCGTAGTTCGAGAAGTCGGACTTCTTGCCGGACGGGCCGAGGGAGGAGACCGCGATCACGTGCGGGCCCTCGGTCGGCAGGTTCAGGCAGGTCTTGTTGTCGATCGGCCGCTCGTACGGCGTGCCGCCGTAGTCGGGGCTGGTGACGTCGTTGCGCGGCGAGCCGAGGTCGTCGTTCTCGTTGCCCATCGCGGCGACCAGCGTCACCCCGTGGGCGTACGCGAAGTTGAGCGCCCGGTTCATCGCCTTGATGATGGCCCGCTGCTCGGCCTGCGCCTCCGGCGAGTCGGCCGGGTTGTTGGCGCAGTTGAACAGCCACGGGTCGACGTAGAAGGACATGTTCACCACGTCCAGCCCGGCCTTGCCGGCGTAGACCAGCGCGTTGACGACCGGGTTCACGAAGAAGTACCCCGAGTCCTGGCCGCCCTTGAGCTCGACCAGGGTGACGTCCGGGGCGACGCCGGTGAGGCCGACGCCGTTGGCCGCGGCGCCGATGATGCCCGCCACGTGCGTACCGTGCCCGCCGTCGTCGGTACCGACCGGGTCGAGGCAGCTCGCCACCTCGCACGGGCCGTCCACATCGGTCTTGTCGGGCGCGAAGTTGCGCGACAGCGACCGGCTGAAGTGCGGCGCGAGGTCGGGGTTGCTGGCGTCCAGGCCGGTGTCGAGCACCCCGACGGTCACCCCGCGGTCGCCCGGCTCGGCGGCGTGGGCCCGGTCCGCCCGGATCATCCGCTGGCCCCAGAGCTTGTCGTCCAGCGGGTCGGCCTTCGGCCCGTGCTGCCCGCCCGTGGCGCCGCCCTTGCCGGCCGCGCGCGCACGCTGCGTCAGGTTCTCCCGCTCGACCGCGTCGCGCTTGAGCTTCGGCGCGTACCCGATCGCACGCTGCTCGGACGCGCCGATCAGCTCGCCGGCCGCGGTGGCCCGCTTGGCGAAGTCGGTCCGGTCGCTGGTCACCTCGAAGACGCCGACGTCGTCGGTGCGCGAGACGACCGTACCGCCGGCCGCCCGGATCGCGGCGACGGCCGATTCGGCGGAGACTCCGTCCTCGGCCACGACGGTGTAGCGGGTCGTGCCGGCCGGCGCGGCGGCGACGGATCCGGCCGGTACGGTCAGCGCGAGCGCCGCCGTCGTCGCGGTCGCGACGGCTGCGGCGGTGAAGCGTCTACTCACCACATCCAGGTCCTTCCTTGAGGGATGTGGAGTCATCTCACCCGATCACCAGGAGCATCGCCAGAGGACCGCCCGGAATCGACGGATTCGTCGACACTCCTGGTCGGCGGTCGCGCGGGCAAGAGCGGGTGGGTCGTCCGGCGCTCGTCAGCCGGACACCGGCGTTCCCTCGCCGGTGGGACCGGGCTCCGGCGCGTAGAAGCCGGTGGTGTTCCGGATCGCGGTGGCCACCACCTCGGAGCTGGCGCCCGCCGCCCCGTACGCCGCACCCCACGCCTCGCTGCTGCTCGTCGCGAACCCCCGGCCCTCGGGCGAGACGGCCCACTCGTCCGGGTTGCCGATCGACGTGCCGCCCAGGTGCAGGCCCAGGCCGAGCAGCGTCAGGTCCCAGCCGACCCCGACCGCGCCCGGGCCGTACCGGTCCCACATGGCGGGGTCGACCGCCGCGACGTGTTCGAGTTCCAGCGTGGTCCGCTCGGGCGCGTCCGACCGCAGCCGGACCTCCACCTCGGAGCCGCCCGCCTCGGCGTGCTCACCGAAGATCCAGGTCACCCGCAGCAGCCGGGGCGGCTCGCAGCGCAGGATCCGGCCGCCGGCGTTGCCGGTGAACTGGTACGTCCCGCCGGGGCGCAGGTCACCGCTGACCGGCAGGAACCAGCGGGTGAGCCGTTCCGGGGTGGTGATGGCGTCCCAGACGTCCTCGATCGCCGCGTCGTAGCCGCGCTCGGCGACGACCACCCGGGCGTCGCTCTCGCCGAGGGTTGTCTGGCCGACCCGCCGCCGGATGGCGTTGATCTCGTCGATGATGTCGATCATTTCTCGTCCCTTTACGGGGAGGCGCCCGCCCTCGCCGGAACGGGTCGCCCCCTAACGGTCGGCGTCGGTCGCGGCCTCCCCACCCGCCGGCTCCGCCCCGCCGGGGCGCCCCCGGCGCTCCCGCTTTCCCCGGGCCAGCTCCGTGGCCAGCGCGTCGAGCCGCTGGTTCCAGAACCCCCGGAACCGGTCGAGCCAGAGGTCCACCTCGCGCAGCGGCGCCGAGTCCACGGCGTACAGCCGGCGGGTGCCCTCGGCCCGGACCGTGGCGAAGCCGTTGTCCCGCAGCACCCGGAGGTGCTGCGAGACCGCGGGCTGGGAGATGCCGAATTCACGCTGAACAGCGGCGCTGATCGCACCCGAGGTCTGTTCGCCGTCGGCGAGCAGCTCCAGGATCCGGCGCCGTACCGGATCACCGAGTACGTCGAACGCGTGCACGACCGCGATAATCCCAGCTACGGCTTATATAAGTCAACTCTGAAACAGTGGGCAGGTCAGGGACGAGTCATCCGCAGCACGTCGAGCGCCTCGTCGAGCTGCTGCTCGGTCAGCCTGCCCGCCTCGACGTGCCCCCGGGAGAGCACGACCTCCCGGATGGTGGACGAGGTGGCGAGCGCCTCCTTGGCGATGGAGGCCGCCTCCTCGTACCCGAGGTAGCGGTTCAGCGGCGTGACGATGGCGGGCGAGCCCTCCGCGTACGCCAGGGCGACCTCGGCGTTCGCGACCAGCCCGACCACGCAGCGGTCGGCGAGCAACCGGCTGGCGTTGGCCAGCAGGGTGATCGACTCCAGCAGGTTGCGCCCCATCACCGGCAGCATGACGTTGAGTTCGAAGTCCCCCTGCGAGCCGGCGAACCCGACGGCGGCGTCGTTGCCGATCACCTGCGCGCAGACCTGCCGGACCGCCTCGCAGACCACCGGATTGACCTTGCCAGGCATGATCGACGAGCCGGGCTGCAGGTCCGGGATACGCAGCTCCTTCAGGCCGGCCGCCGGACCGGAGCCCATCCACCGGATGTCGTTGACGATCTTGTAAAGCCCGACGGCGACGGTACGGAGCTGGCCCGACGCCTCGACCAGCCCGTCCCGGGCGCCCTGCGCCTCGAAGTGGTTGCGCGCCTCGGTCAACGGCAGGCCGGTCAGCTCGCGCAGCTTCTCGACCACCTTCCCGCCGAAGCCGGCCGGCGTGTTGATCCCCGTGCCGACCGCCGTACCGCCCAGCGGCAGCTCGGCGAGGCGGGGCAGCACGCCCTCCAGCCGCTCGACGCCGTACCGGACCTGGCTGGCGTACCCGGAGAACTCCTGCCCGAGCGTGACCGGCGTGGCGTCCATCAGGTGCGTACGGCCGGCCTTCACCACCGTGGCGAACTCCTCCACCTTGGACTCCAGCGCGGCGGCCAGGTGGTTGAGCGCGGGCAGCAGGTCGTGCACGACCGCCTGCGTGGCGGCCAGGTGGATCGACGAGGGGAAGACGTCGTTGCTGGACTGGGAGGCGTTGACGTCGTCGTTCGCGTGCACCGACCGGCCCAGCTCCCGCGCGGCCAGGGTGGCGATCACCTCGTTCGCGTTCATGTTGGACGAGGTCCCCGAGCCGGTCTGGAAGACGTCGATCGGGAACTGGTCGTCGTAGCCGCCCTCGGCCACGTGCGCCGCCGCCGTGGCTATCGCCCGGGCGACCTCCGAATCCAGCACGCCGAGGTCGGCGTTGACCAGGGCCGCCGCGCCCTTGATCTGCGCCAGGGCGCGGATGTGCGCCGGCTCCAGCCCGCGGCCCGAGATCGGGAAGTTCTGCACGGCACGCTGCGTCTGGGCCCGCCACAGCGCGTCGGCGGGCACCTCCACCTCGCCCATCGTGTCGCGTTCGATGCGGTAGCCCGTTGCCTCTGGTGTGGTCACGACATCCATCCTGCCGCGCCGCCGACCAGCCCGCAGATGATCCTGGCCACCACCGCCCGCTTACCGAACAATGCCGGGGCGCCGTTCATCAGTGAGATCCAACTGCACGTCCCCGGGCCACCGGAAAGGAGGCCGATCGGCGGGCCCACTGAGGAGATCCTGGAGATGTTGGAACAGACGGCGCTCGTTCGTTGACGATTTAAGCGTCAACGGCTCCGGTGTCCCCGGGCTCCGGCTCGGGCCTGACGAATGTGCCGCGCCCGGTAAACGTCACCACCCGGCCCTCGTCGCGTAACAGATCGAGCGCAGTCCGCACGGTGCCGCGCGCTACGTCGTACGTCTGCGCCAACGTCACCTCACCGGGGAGCTTGTGCCCGGGTGGCCACTCGCCGCTGTCGATCTTCGCCCGTAGCGCGTCGGCCACCTGTTCAGCGAAGGAGCGCGGTGACCACGGGTCGATCATGCCCACAGGCTTTCACCTGTCCAGCCACGCCAGCCTGTCTATGGTGTTCTCTTTATGGACAGGCTGGACAGGTTGGGTCTACGGTGGGGTGAAAGTCGGCCCGAGCAGCGCGGACACGCAACCCGGGGCCTTGATCGGACACGGGAGGTCCGACCCGATGAACAGTCTCTCTTGTTCTGTCCCGTCAGCGCCGCGCGGAAGGCGCGTCTCATGACGATCCTGGCGGTCGGCGCGCGTCAACTGCCGAGAAGCGAGCTGGTCGAGGTGTGGATGGACGCCGGCTCCAGCTGCACGGGACAGCGCGTCACGGTTCCCGTGAAGTGTCTGACCCTCTCCGGCCTCGACCGGGGCGAGGGCCGAACGGCGCTGTACGAGTACGACTCGGGCGACCGCCGGGAGTGACACCTGCGGCGCGACGATTGTGGCCGCAATCTTGGTACGGGGCGGCCCCTATAGGGGCCGCCCCGTACCAAGATTGGTTCTGTATTCCCTGGAAGGAGCGAATACAGTGACGAGGTACGCCCCGGTGCCGCCTCTGCCAGGCATGCTGCCCGGGGCATTGCCATCTCCGCCGGCAGCGCCGTGCTGTCTCCGCCGGCAGCGCCGTCAGCGGCGGCCGACGGTGAGGACGGGCTTGGTCACCTCGGCGAAGAAGTCGTTGCCCTTGTCGTCGACGACGATGAAGGCCGGGAAGTCCTCCACCTCGATCTTCCAGACCGCCTCCATGCCGAGTTCCGGGTACTCCAGCACCTCGACGTGCTTGATGCAGTCCTGGGCGAGCCGGGCGGCCGGGCCGCCGATCGAGCCGAGGTAGAAGCCGCCGTGCTCGGCGCAGGAGCGGGTGACCTGGGCCGAGCGGTTGCCCTTGGCCAGCATCACGTACGAGCCGCCGGCCGCCTGGAACTTCTCCACGTACGCGTCCATCCGGCCGGCGGTGGTCGGCCCGAAGGAGCCGGACGCGAAGCCCTCCGGCGTCTTGGCCGGCCCGGCGTAGTAGACCGCGTGGTCCCGCAGGTACTGCGGCATCGGCTCGCCGGCGTCGAGCCGCTCGGCGATCTTCGCGTGGGCGATGTCCCGCGCCACCACCAGCGGCCCGCTGAGCGAGAGCCGCGTCTTCACCGGGTACTTGGCGAGTTCGGCCCGGATCTCGTCCATCGGCCGGTTGAGGTCGACCCGCACCACGTCGGCGCCGACGTCCAGCTGCGCGTCGGTGACGTCCGGCAGGAACCGCGCGGGGTCGGTCTCCAGCCGCTCCAGCCACACCCCGGACGGGGTGATCTTGGCGACGGCCTGGCGGTCGGCGGAGCAGGAGACCGCGATCGCCACCGGGCAGGAGGCGCCGTGCCGGGGCAGCCGGACCACCCGCACGTCGTGGCAGAAGTACCGGCCGCCGAACTGGGCACCGATGCCGAACTGGCGGGTCAGCTCCAGCACCTCGGCCTCCAGCTCCAGGTCCCGGAAGCCGTGCGCCAGCATCGAGCCTGAGGTCGGCAGGTTGTCGAGGTACTTCGCGCTCGCGTACTTTGCGGTCTTGAGCGCGTACTCGGCGGAAGTGCCGCCGATGACGATCGCCAGGTGGTACGGCGGGCAGGCCGCGGTACCGATCAGCCGCAGCTTCTCCTCCAGGAACTGCATCATCCGGGTCGGATTGAGCAGCGCCTTCGTCTCCTGGTAGAGGTACGACTTGTTGGCCGACCCGCCGCCCTTGGCCATGAAGAGAAACTTGTACGCGTCCGGGTGCCCGTCCGGGTCCTCCGCGTAGAGCTCGATCTGCGCGGGCAGGTTCGAGCCGGTGTTCCGCTCCTCCCACATGGTGAGCGGGGCGAGCTGCGAGTAGCGCAGGTTGAGCTTGGTGTACGCCTGGTAGACGCCGCGGGAGATGGCCTCCTCGTCGCCGCCGTCGGTCAGTACGTGCCGGCCGCGCTTGCCCATCACGATCGCCGTACCGGTGTCCTGGCACATCGGCAGCACGCCGCCCGCCGCGATGTTGGCGTTGCGCAGCAGGTCGAGCGCGACGAACCGGTCGTTCGGCGAGGCGGCGGGATCGTCGATGATCGACCGCAGCTGAGCCAGGTGGGCCGGGCGCAGGAAGTGCGCGATGTCGTGCATCGCCTCGGCGGTCAACGCGGTCAGCGCCGAGGGCTCGACGGTGAGGAACCGTCGGCCGCCCGGCCCGTGCACCACGTCGACGCCTTCGTCGGTGACCAGGCGATATTCGGTCTGGTCCGCACCGAGGGGCAGCAGGGGGGCGTAGGCGAACTCGGCGGCACTGCTCATGACCGGCAAGCCTAAGCCAGCCGGGCCGGTCCGTCGCACCCGCCGGGTCGGTCGTGGGACGGCGCTCTCATCCGTCCTTCCCGCCGCCCGGTGCCGGGCACACCTCGTCCTTCGGGCCGGCACAGGTGGGGCCCCCGGAACCGGGCTCGTCGCCCCGTCCCGGGCCGGATCCGGGGCCTGCCCCCGGGCGGTCCGGACCCGCCGGCGCCGACCCCGCTCCGGCGAAGCGGACGTACCCGATGTCCCGGCCGTCGCCGATCACCATCCCGGCCGGACCGACCGCGAGTACCTTCGCCGACGAGCGGAGCGTGGCCAGCTCCCGCCCGGTACGCGGGTCGAGGGCGACGATCCGGTCCGGCCGGTGGTCCACAATCACCGCCGCGTACGGGGTGAGCGCGGCGCCGCCCTTCGGGTCGATCGGGCGGGTCCAGCGGGCGGCCGACGCGGTCAGCTCGTAACCGCCGAGCGTCCGCTTGTCGGCGGAGCGGGCCAGCGTGTACCGGTCGTCGACGGCGAGCAGCTTCTCGCCCTCCTTGCCGACCCAGAGCAGCCGCCCGTCGTAGCCGTCGAGGATCGCCTCCCGGCCGTCCGGGCCGACGCCGACCAGCACGTTGCGCCCGCCCTGCGGGCCCTGCCGCTGGGCGCAGCCCGCGCCGTCGGCGGTACGCAGGTTCACCCCGGCCCGGCGCCAGACCTCCTGTCCCGTGACCGGGTCCCGCGCCACGACCGTGAAGTAGCAGGTGCCGTCGGCGGAGCGGGCCCCGATCCGCAGCAGCCGCCCACCGGCCACGACCAGCTTGTCGTTCTCCCCCGGTTCGGACTCCTGCACCATCCGCCCGGTGGCCGTGTCGACAATCTGGACCCGGCCGTCCACCGGCAGGCCGAGCAGGGAGGGCATCTGTTCCGGACCGGCGGCGCCCGGGTCGACCTGCTCGGTGGCGAGCCGGCGGGTGCCGAGCGTCTCCGGGTTGTCGGCGAGCCAGCCCACCTTGACGCCCTCCAGGAACGTGGTCCAGAGCGGCTTCGCGCCGCGCGGCTCCCAGGCGGTCAGGGTGCAGTCCTTGGCGTCGTCACAGTGGACGTCGAGCAGCGCGTTGCGGTAGCTCCAGACCCCGATCGCGTCGCCGTCGTGGCGCCGCACCGCGCCGCTCGCGGGGTCGACCAGGTCGTACCCCTTCACCAGGAGCTTGCCCACGGCGACCACGGCGTCCCGGTCGCCGCCGGCCACCGCGACCCAGTCGGCCTTGCGCTCCCAGAGCCGTACGCCGGTGCTGAGGCTGCGCGCCTCGACGCTGGTGCGCTGCTGCACGATCACGGTGTCCCCGGCGATGGTGACGCTCTTGGGGCTGCCACCCACCCGCTGCTGCCAGACCACGTCCGGCTCGGATAGGGGCTGGCTGCGGTTGACCCAGCTCCACAGGTTCGGGAACGGGTTCCAGACGTTGGTGGCGGCGAGCACGATCACGACGATCAGCGCGAAGGCGAGGAAACCCTTCACGTGCAGGCGACCGCTGCCTCTCGCCACGGGATCACGGTAACCAGGGCCGGCGGCCGGACGCGCTAAGGCGCTGACCGTGTCGTCCCGGTATTTACCCTTGGTGCTGATCTTCCACGGGCAACCCCACGGTCGAGCGGACCAACGGCAGCGTCCGGTACGGGATCTGCTCGGTCAGCGCGATGAGGGTCGAGGCCCGGGTGATCGCCTCCGACGAGAGGATCTGGTCCAGCACCCGTTGCAGGTCCGTGTTGGAGCGGGCGACCACCCGGCAGAGCATGTCGCTCGCCCCGGTGCTGGTGTACGCCTCCAGCACCTCGGGGATCCGGGACAGGTGCGCGGTCACCCGGTCGTGCCCGTGCCGCTGACTGATCTCCAGGGTCACGAACGAGGTCACCCCGAACCCGATCGCCGCCGGCGAGATCTCCGGCCCGAAGCCGCGGATGATCCCCCGCGCCAGCAGCTTGTCGAGCCGGGCCTGGACCGTGCCGCGGGCCACCCCCAGCCGGCGGGAGCACTCCAGCACGCCGATCCGCGGCTCGGCGGCGAGCAGTTCGATCAGGCGCACGTCGAGTCGATCAAGCTGGGCATCGTGTACAGCGGTCACGGGAGTTGACCATACCGAATGCACAAGCTGACCAGATTCCTACTGAACTGTTGCACAGTTCCGGCGCTGCCCGGGATGCTCGCCCCAACACCGGTACCACCGCCCACCGGTACCAGCGCGGCAGCCCACCGGCCGCCGCCACACGGAAGGAGCCCGACGTGACTCAGGCGATCGACCGGCCGCCCCTCGGCGACGACGCGGACATCGACGGTCTCGTGGGCGCGGTCGCCCACGACATCTCCGCCGACCCGTTCCCCGTGAAGGGCATGGACCACATCCAGTTCCTGGTGGGCAACGCCAAGCAGGCCGCCCACTACTACTCCACCGCCTTCGGCATGACCTGCGTGGCGTACCGGGGCCCGGAACAGGGCTTCCGCGACCACGCCGAGTACGTGCTGACCAGCGGCTCGGCCCGGTTCGTGCTGACCGGTGCCGTCCGCCCCGACGCGCCGGGCGCCGAGCACGTCAGCCGGCACAGCGACGGGGTGGTGGACATCGCCCTGGAGGTGCCCGACGTGGACGCCGCGTACGCGTACGCCACCGCGCAGGGTGCCACCGGGCTCACCGCCCCGCACGACCTGACCGACGAGCACGGCACGGTCCGGGTGGCCGCCATCGCCACGTACGGCGACACCCGCCACTCGCTGATCGACCGCTCCCGCTACGAGGGCCCGTTCCTGCCCGGCTTCGTCGCCCGCGGTCCGATCGTCGACCGGCAGCCGATGATCGAGGCCGGGGTGCAGCCCAAGCGCTTCTTCCAGGCGGTCGACCACGTCGTCGGCAACGTGGAACTGGGCCGGATGGACGAGTGGGTGGAGTTCTACCGCCGGGTCATGGGTTTCACCAACATGGCGGAGTTCATCGGCGACGACATCGCCACCGACTACTCGGCACTGATGTCGAAGGTGGTCGCCAACGGCACCCGGAAGGTGAAGTTCCCGCTCAACGAGCCGGCGGCGGCCCGCAAGAAGTCCCAGATCGACGAGTACCTGGAGTTCTACGGCGGCCCGGGCGCCCAGCACATCGCGGTCGCCACCAACGACATCCTGGCCAGCGTCGACGCGATGCGCGCCGCCGGGGTGGAGTTCCTCGACACGCCCGACTCCTACTACGAGGACCCGGAGCTGCGGGCCCGTATCGGCCAGGTCCGGGCCCCGATCGAGGAGTTGCAGGCCCGCCGGATCCTGGTCGACCGGGACGAGGACGGATACCTGTTGCAGATCTTCACAAAGCCGGTGCAGGACCGGCCGACCGTCTTCTTCGAGTTGATCGAGCGGCACGGCTCGCTCGGCTTCGGCAAGGGCAACTTCAAGGCGCTCTTCCAGGCCATCGAGCGGGAACAGGAACGTCGCGGAAATTTGTAAGACTGTCGGGCGTGACTCAGCCCCCCGCTCGTGAGCCGTGGCCGCCGGCCGCCACACCGCCGCCCCCGCCGGGCCCCGCCCCGGCGGGGCCCGGCATCCCCCACCAGCCCGGACCCGGCGCGGTACCGCTCTGGGACCCGGCCGCGCCGGGCTACGGCCCGCCCGGCCGGTACCACTTCACCCCGCCGCCACCGCCGCTCAGCCCGGCCGGGCAGCCGCTGGCCAGCTTCGCCGACCGGCTCCTGGCGCACCTGATCGACGGTGCGGTCTTCACCGTGGTCGGGATGCTGCTCGCGATACCGGCGTTCATCTTCTTCTTTCTCAAGATCCAGTCGGACCTCCAGGTGCAGCCCGACGGGACGCTGGCCGAACCGGACTTCGTGGGTCTCTTCGGGCCGCTGCTGCTGATCGAACTCGGCCTCGTGGTCGCGATGCTGGTCGTCGCCTACGTCTACTACGTGGAGCTGATGTTCCGCAGCGGCCAGACCCTCGGGAAGCGGGTCATGAAGATCAAGGTGGTGCCGCTCTCCCCGGCCGCCTCGCTCGACCGCGCCGGCGCCGCCCGGCGGTACCTCGTGCAGTTCGTGGCGGCGATGTTCGTGCCGGGGGCGAGCTACGTCGACGGGTTGTGGCAGCTCTGGGACAAGCCCTACCAGCAGTGCCTCCACGACAAGTTCGCCCGTACGGTGGTCGTTAAGGTTCCAGGATGACCAGATTGAGGTCGGCGGCATGAGCGTGCAACCCGGCTGGTACGCCGATCCGGCCGAACCGACCACCCAGCGCTACTGGGACGGCGAGGGCTGGATCGGCGCGCCGCTGCCCGCCGACGCCACCCCGCCCCCCGGCCCGCCGCCGGTGGAGCCCGAGGAACCCGAGGTGCCCGCGGCACCCACGACCGGCGCCGCCCCGGCGGACTCCGGTGTTCCGGCGACCCCGACCGCCGGCGCCGGCCATCCGGCCCCGACCAGCGGCGCGGGGACGGCCTACCCGCCGGCCGGGCCGCCCGGCTCGGCGCCGCCGTGGGTCAACGGCACCCCGCCGCCCGGTACGCCGCCCTTCCCGCCCGGCCAGCTCCCGCCCGGTACGCCGCCCTTCCCGCCCGGCCAGCTCCCGCCCGGTACGCCGCCCTTCCCGCCCGGCCAGCTCCCGCCCGGGGCGACGCCCCCCGGTTGGCCGTACCCGCCGTACGGGTACCAGCTCCCGCCGCAGCCGCGACCGCACGGGCTCGCCCTGGCCCAGTTCGGTACCCGACTGGTCGCCCGGTTGATCGACATCGTGCTGGTATTCCTGCTCGCCGCCGCGGTGAACGCCTATCTCGTCCTGCGGTACGTGGAGGAGATCTCGCCGTTCTACCGGGAGGTGTTCCGCCGCTCGCTGGCCGGCGACACGTCGACCTCGGGCCTGCCCCAGGTGAGTTCGCAGGCCGACGGGCTCCAGGTGGCGATCCTGCTGCTCACCATCGCGTGCTGGTTCGCCTACGAGGTACCCGCGATGGCGAACAGCGGGCAGACCGTCGGCAAGCGGCTGATGGGCATCAAGGTGGTGCCGCTCGCCGAGGAGGCGCCGCTCGGTTTGGGCCGCGCGTTCCGGCGCTGGAACACCCTGGGCGGGCTGCCGAGCCTGCTCTGGTACTGCTGCGGGATCGGCTTCCTGCTACAGCTCTTCGACTGCGTCTCCGCGCTGTTCGACCGGCCGCTGCGCCAGGCGCTGCACGACAAGCGCGCGCAGACCGTCGTGGTGCAGGTGCCCCGGGCACCCGGCGACCGGGGCACCGGCGAGCGCGCCACCGACGACCGTACCGACCCCCCTGGAGGATCCGCATGACCGAGTCCGGTCCCCGTGCCCCGCGGCTGCGCCTCACCCGTGCCGATCTGGCGGCGCTGCCCAGCTACGTACCGGGGCGCAACCCCGCCGACCTGGCCCGTGAACTCGGGCTGCCCGAGGCAGTGAAGCTCGCCAGCAACGAGGTGCCGTACGGCCCGCTGCCCGGGGTGGTCGAGGCGGTCGCCACCGCGGCGGCGACCGCGCACCGGTACCCGGACATGGGCGTCCTCGCCCTGCGCGCCGCCCTGGCCGAGCGGTTCGACGTGGACCCGGAGCGGATCGCCACCGGCTGCGGTTCGGTGGCGCTCGCCGAACACCTGGTCCGCACCACCTGCCTCCCCGGCGACGAGGTCGTCTACTCGTGGCGCTCCTTCGAGGCGTACCCGATCATGACGATCACCAACGGCGCGACCAGCGTGCAGGTACCGAACACGCCCGGGCACGGGCACGACCTGACCGCGATGGCCGAGGCGATCACCGACCGGACCCGGCTCGCGCTGGTCTGCAACCCGAACAACCCGACCGGCACGAGCGTGCGGCGCGAGGAGCTGGACCGCTTCCTCGCGGCGGTACCGGAGGACGTGCTGGTGGTGCTCGACGAGGCGTACCGCGAGTTCGTCACCGACCCGGAGGTGCCCGACGGCCTGGCCGGCTACGGCGACCGCCCCAACGTGGTGGTGCTGCGCACGCTGTCGAAGGCGTGGGGGCTGGCGGGGCTGCGGATCGGCTTCCTGGTCGGCCACCCCGACGTCGCGGCGGCGATCCGCAAGGTGGTCACCCCCTTCTCCACCAGCGCCGTCGCGCAGGCCGCGGCGCTCGCCGCGCTCCAGCAGGAGGACGAGGTACGCCGCCGCTGCGCGCTGGTGGTGGCCGAGCGGGACCGCGTGCTCGAGGCGGTACGCAAGCTGGTGCCGGACGTACCGGAGAGCCAGGCCAACTTCGTCTGGCTGCCGCTCGGCGAGCGGGCGGTGGAGTTCGGCCGGGCCTGTGAGGCGCGGGGCGTGATCGTCCGCCCCTTCGCCGGCGACGGGGTCCGGGTCACCATCGGCACGCCGGCCGAGAACGACGCCTTCCTCGCGGCCGCCGAGGCGGCCCTCTAGGACCTATATACCGCCAAAATCCTCCCTCGCCAGATGACAGTCGGTAACTTCCCAATTGCCCGCATTGCGCGGAATCAGGCTGAATCATCGGTTGATGGAGGTTCCACCATATGAAAGCATTAGCGAATCCCTCGCCGGCGGCCGGCGACTTCGCGAACGG
This sequence comes from Micromonospora sp. NPDC049559, assembly GCF_040676675.1. NCBI lineage: Bacteria > Bacillati > Actinomycetota > Actinomycetes > Micromonosporales > Micromonosporaceae > Micromonospora > Micromonospora sp. NPDC049559. The sequence goes on from NZ_JBFAPK010000007.1 coordinate 90,258, forward strand.
GGCGGCGCCACGCCCCGGCCCGCCCGCGTCGGCGGCGTCCTGCTCGGCGCCGCCACGCTGGCGGCGTCGTTGGTCGTCGCCTCGCCGGCCCAGGCGCAGACCACCACCTGCGATGCGGGCGACCCCTGCCCGACCACGGTGACGTTCGAGGTCCAGGCGGGCGCGTTGACGATCACCGTGCCCGACGCGTCGACCCTCGGTACCGCCACCCCGGCCGGTGGCACGATCACCGACAACCTCGGCACGGTCACGGTCAACGACCAGCGGGCCTCGCCCACACCGACCTGGACCGCCACGGTTCTCGGCACGAACTTCACCACCGGGGGCGGCGACGACCCCGGTGAGGTCGTGCCGATCGGCAGCGTCACCTACACGACGGGCACGATGACGCCGGGAGCCGGCCAGACCGGCACCTGCAACGCGCTTCTCACGACGACGGCGCTGACCGTCACGGCGCAGGACGCGGCGACGCACACCGGCGGTACCGGCAACAACAGTTGCAGTTGGGACCCCTCGTTGGTGGTCACCCTGGCGACCACCAACGTGGCGGGCACCTACACCGGTACGATCACCCACTCGGTGACGCCGGGTGTGGCCTAGCCGATCCGGCCGGTTGGCCTGCCGGGTATTTCTCTCTCTGCTGTGCCTCGCTGGTCCGGGCCTACCCGCCCGGGCCGGCGGGGCCGCTCCGCCACCCGACGCCGGCAGCTTCGGCATGCAGTTGCTGGAGGCGCCGGTCAACCGGCGCAACGACCCCCGTGCGCAGCGATCGATCGTGGACCATCTGCCGCCGGGCACGACCATCAACCGAAGGGTGCTGGTCAAGAACGAGTCCGGGCGACCGTTGAAGGTCGACCTCTACCCCGAGGCGGCGACGATCGACCACGGGGCGTTCCAGTACGGGGGAGAGCAGGCCGACAACGAGCTGACCTCCTGGATATCGCTCGACCGACGCACGGTCGAGCTTCCACCGCAGAGCGAGACCCGGGCCCGGGTGACGATCCAGGTGCCGATGACCGCCCCGGCTGGCGAGCGCTACGGGGTGGTGTGGGCGGCGGTCGCCACCGGCACGGACCCGTCCGCCAGCGTGCACAAGGTCCACCGCGTCGGCGTACGCGTCTACCTCGACATCGGCCCCGGCGGCGAGCCACGCTCCGACTTCACCATCGGCGACATCGTCCCGTCCCGGGACGTGCAGGGCGTCCCGTCCGTCAGCATCGGGGTACGGAACACCGGCGGGCGGGCACTGGACATGACCGGATCCGTCAACCTCTCCGACGGCCCAGCGGGGATGCGAGCCGGACCGTTTCAGGTGGCGAGCGGGACCACTCTCGCGCCAGGCCAGGCCGGCCAGGTGCTCGCCCGGCTGCCCGCCGAGATCTCCAACGGACCCTGGAAGATCGAGATCAATCTCCGGAGCGGAACGGTGACGCGCTCCGTGACGGCGACGATCTCCTTCCCGGACCCCGGCAAGCTGGGCAAGCCGGGCCGGCTCTCCCGCCTCACCGGGTTGTGGGGCATCATCGGCACCTCGTTGGGCATCGGGCTGGTGGTCATCGTGGGTCTGGTCCTCGTGATTCGCAGCAGGGGGAGGCGCGATCGTACGGGCGTGTGACCACTTCAGCCGTCGCCGCCCGCTCGTCCGGCGAGCCGACGGTTGGCCAGCACCAGGGCCACGATCAGGAGCGCGCCGACGACAACCAACAGCCCGCCCAGGGCCGCCAGCCAGCCGGGCCCACCATTGGAATCGGTTTTGGGGAGGGCGCCGCCGCTCGGCTCGGGGGTCGGACCGGGCGAGCCGGTCGGAGTGGCCGTCGGCACCGCCGGTAACACCTCGAACGTGACCTGCCCGCTGTCCGAGGTCTGACCGGGCCGAGCCCGCTCCGTCTCGGCAGGCCAGGCCCGATCCGTCTCGGCAGGCCAGGCCCGATCCGTCTCGGCGGGTCGCGCCGGTCCCGCCTCGACCGGTCGCGCCCGCCCCGTGGAGGCGGCGGCAGGAGGCGCGCCGGGCAATGCCAGCGCCACAGCCGTCACCACGAACGTCGTCGACAGGCCGAAGGCCCGACGTCTCACGCACAACCGGAAGCTCACCGGATTCACCCCCGTGGTGGCAGCGGAACCACGAGATCTCAGCCGCAGCGTAACCAGCCGCCGAGCCGGCGATGTCCGCCTTGCTCGGGTACCCGCCCGCTAGGGGCGAAGTCGTCCGAGAACGTGGGGCGCGGCTCAGCCGGCTGCGAGGATGACGGGCTGGGCCGCCAGGTAGTAGCGGTCGTCGGCCGCCCGCGGGTCGACCGGCTCGGCCAGCCGCTCCACCGCGAGCAGGCCACCGCCCGCGTACGCGAAGCCGGGCTCCCAGGACCTGGAGTCGCCGCCGTACGTCAGCGGGTAGCGGGACAGCTCCGCGCCGGTCGTCGGATCCAGGTTCACCAGGTCACCGGCGTCGGTGAACAGGTGCACCCGACCGGGCTGCGCCGCGAGGATCCGCGCCGGTCCGAGGCCGGCACGGCGCCACAGCTCGACGCCGGTACCGGCCGCGCGGGCGACCACCCCGCCGTCCTCGACCGCCACCGCGGCCGACCCCACCAGTACCGTGCCGGCTCGGTCCAGTTCCGGCGCGGGTACCGGAGCCGGCTGGCCGGGTTCGAAGCGCCAGCCCCGGTCGGTGCCTCCGCCACCGGTCCGGACGCCCCCGCAGGCGGAGCCCTCGGTCGTACAACCCAGGCCGGTCAGGGCCAGTTTCGGGCCGGCGCCCTCGGGCCGCCAGCGGGTCGCCGGGGCGCCGGTGGCGGCGTCCCGGACCTCGACCACCTGCGGCGTGGCGCAGGTGTCCACGGCGACCAGGGCACCCGTGGCGGTGGTGAACCCGTCCGTCCGGCAGGAACCGTCGACCGGTACCCGCCACAGCCGCTCGCCACTGTCCAGGTCGATGCCGCGCAGCTCCGACCGGCCCCCGACCACCAGCACCCGGCGGCCGTCGCGGGCGGTCGCGGTACGCAGTCCTTCGGGCGCGTACACGGTGGCGGCGCCGGTACGGCGGCCCGCGTACCCTCCCTCCGGCTCGGGGCCGGCGGCGTGCCACCGTACCCGGCCGGTCTGCGCGTCCAGCGCCACCACCTCCCCGTCCGACCAGCGCGTGACCACCGTCTCGCCGCTGGCCAGCACCCCGGTCACCTGGGCCGGCCAGCGCCGGTAGGACCAGTACGGGGTGCGGCGCGTCTTGGCGTCCACCGGCTCGTCCGCCCAGACCTGGCGGGTGGTGGCGAAGACCCGTACCCGGTCGTCGACGACGAGCGGGGCCGCGTTGAGAGTGCCGATCACGCCGGGCGGCACCTGCTCGGCCACGGGCACCGGCCCCCGCGCCGGGGTGAGCACCTCGGCCGGGGCGAGCACCCGGTGGACGATGGCGGCGGCGGCCACGAGGCCCAGCAGCACCGCGACCGTGACGACAGTAGTTCGCGGCCAGCTCCGCGCGCCGGTCGGCCTTCCCATACCCCGCACCTCCGCCGGGCACCCTACCCAGCGCGAGCGGCCGCGTACCTGTCAGGTTCGGCCCCGGGAGTCCGGCGGGGTGGCTCAGGCGGCCACGGCCGGCCCCCGGCCGACGGGCCGCACCGCCGCGGTCAGGTCGGCCAGTTCCCGGTGCAGCGCCCACTCGGCGCTGCGGGCGGCGAGGCCGCCGAAGAGGAGCGCCAGCACCCTGCCGTAGGGGGCGGTGGAGACGGCCTCCTGGACCACGGTCACGGTGGTGCGCTCGCGGGACGGGCGCGGCCTGCCCCGGCCGAAGCGGTGGGCGACCGGGTCGAAGTGGTAGGTGGTGCGGTAGTCGACCCCGATCCCGGGCGAGACGACGGTGAAGCTCCGGGGCTCGCTCGCCTCGACGACCTCGAACTCCTCGACCACTACGCCGCCGTCCGGCAGGGACCTCGTCTCCCGCCAGCGGGTGCCGGCGTCGAAGCGCCCCTCGGTCAGCGCCTCGACGGCATCGACGGTGGAGAGCCAGCGCGCGCGGGCCGGCAGGTCCGTGCAGACCCGCCAGATCTCCGCCACGGACGCATCGATCGACCTGCGAGCCGTAACCGTCGACATCGCGCCTCCCACCCTCCGCTGTCAACGGTACGGCGGGCCACCGACAACGCGAAGCGAAATCGGCCCTTGGTGTCGGTTGGCTGACAGGACCCTGTGGGGTCGGTCGACTGGCCGGCCCCGTTGCGCTGGGTCGGTCGGCTGACCGGACGTCGTCCAGGTCTGTCCCGTGGTCGCCGGTGTCCCGTGACTCCCCCGCTGCCCCGTGACTCCCGGCGCCCGTGACTCCCGGCGCCCCGTGGCCCCCGGCGCCCCGTGGCCCCCGGTGCCCCGCGGGAACGGAGCACCGGGTCGGCGCCGTCAGCGGCCAGGCGCCGGGTACGCCGGTTAGGCGAGCGTCCCGGACCGGGTCGCCGCGACGAACGCGGACCAGCCGGCCGGGCTGATCGTCAGCACCGGCCCGTCCGGGTCCTTGGAGTCGCGTACCCCGACCACGCCGGCCGTGGCCACCAGGTTGTCGGCCACTTCGACGCAGAGCCCCTGGTCGTTGGAGCGGCTGCTCTTGCGCCACACGGCACCCGAGAAGTCAGTCATGTCGTTCCCCTTGAAGATGCAAACTGCGCGTCCGACCCGGTTGGTCGTGCGCCCTCTCCGCGCCCGCGCCGGGGCGCGTCCGGGTAGAGAAACGAGCCGGACGGCGCCTTGATCGCACTCGCTGTGCGAAGGCGCGTACGGCGCGGGAACCTCCGGCCGCGGAATCGAGACAGATCTTTCGCCGTGCGCTGATCCGGAGGGTGGGGGTGTTCAACCGATGGCACGGGTCGGTCATTCGTATCTATCTCTGTCGCATCTTTGGGTAAGCGTTGTGTCGCTCAGCGCGAGCGACCAGACTCGGGTACGACCGGGCGGACGGCGACCGGCGAGCCGTCCACCGAGCAGCAAGCGGAACGGACACGAAGCGGAACGGAAGGTACCCGAGCGGAAGGCGGCGACTGGGATGCGGCAACGCGGGGGCGGCGGCATTTCACCGGACCGGCAGGCGGCGCGAGCCCCGAGCAACAGTTGGTGGGACAACCCGGGACGACCCACCCCGTACCTGTTGTGGGGCCTGATTTGGTGCGGCTGCGGCACGACCATGGTGCCGCTCGACCGGCGCCACGGCGGCGCCGAGCGCTTCTACCGCTGCGACGCGGGATGCGGCCGTCCGCCGATACCGGCGACCGGGCTGGAGCGCGAGGTGCTCCGCGCGGTCATCGACGTCGCGCTCACCCACCTGCCCCGCTACACGTGGCGGCGGTTCTGCGTCCGGCGGGCGACCTGGCTGCGCTGCGGCCCGGACCGGCGGCGGGATCTGATCCGCCGGTGGATCGAGCGGGTCGTCGCCGACGACGGGAGCCCGCCCCGGCTGCACTGGCTCGCCGGCACACCGGCCGCGGTCTGACCACCGATCACCGCCGACCACGGGCGGCCGCCGGCTGCCGGGCCGGTCAGTCCGGCTCGGCCGGCAGCACCGTGCCGGCGACCTCGCCGAGTCCGACCGTGGTGCCGTCCGGCCCGGCCGCGGTGGCGCTGATGACGACCGTGTCTCCGTCGACGAGGAAGGTGCGGGTCGTACCGTCCGCCAGCGTCACCGGTTCGGTGCCGCCCCAGGTCAGTTCGAGGAACGAGCCGACCTGTCCCCGGGCCGGGCCGGAGACGGTACCGGAGGCGTAGAGGTCGCCGGTACGCAGCGCCGCACCGTTCACGGTCAGGTGCGCGAGCTGCTGCGCCGGGGTCCAGTACATCGACGCGAACGGCGGTTCGCTCACCCGGGTGCCGTTCCAGTCCACCGCGAGCCGCAGGTCCAGCCCCAGGTGCGGTACGTCGCGCAGGTAGTCGAGCACCGGCGGGTCCTGCGGCGGGGCCGGCACCCACGCGCCCGCGAGGGCGTCCAGCGGCACCACCCAGGGCGAGACCGAGGTGGCGAAGGACTTGCCCAGGAACGGTCCGAGCGGCTGGTACTCCCACGCCTGGATGTCCCGCGCGGACCAGTCGTTGACCAGCACGACGCCGAAGACGTACTGCGCCAGCTTCGCGACCGGTACCCGGGCGCCCAGCGGCGACGGGATCCCGACGACGAAGCCCACCTCGGCCTCGATGTCGAGCCGCGCCGACGGGCCGAAGACCGGCCCGTCGGAGCCGCGTCGCTGCCCGCGGGGCCGGGCCACCGGGGTACCGGAGACCACGACGGTGCCGGCCCGGCCGTGGTACCCGATCGGCAAGTGACGCCAGTTCGGCAGCAGCGGCGGCTGGCCGGGGCGCAGGATCTGTCCCACGTTCGAGGCGTGGTGCTCGGACGAGTAGAAGTCGACGTAGTCGCCGACCTCGAACGGCAGGACCAGCTCGACCTCGGCGAGCGGCACCAGCAGCGGCTCCACCGCCGCCCGGTGCCCGGGATCGGTCAGCAGCACGACGATCCGCTCCCGGACCGCCGCCCACTGGGCCCGCCCGAGGGCCATGAACTCGTTGAGCACCGGGCGGCGCAGGGCACCGCCGGCCAGGATCAGTTCGGCCGCCTCGGCGCCGTCCAGGTCGAGCACGAAGTCTGCCACCCGTACGCCGATGCGGGGCGCCCGCCCGGCGTGCCGGAAGACCCCGTACGGCAGGTTGTGCGTGCCGTACGGCGAACCCGCGGCCCCCTCGACCCAGCTCATCCGACTCCCCTCGATCCGTCCGGCCCGCTCGCTCCGGGCTGCCCGCACGACCCGCCCGGCCGGCTCAACTCGGCGCCTCGGCGTTGACCAGGCCCAGCCGGATCAGGTCGGTCAGCGGTTCCAGCATGCTGCACGAGCCGAATCCGACCCAGAGCGGCCGGGCCAGGTTCCGCTGGCTCCGGGCCGGCTCGACCAGCCGCAACGGGTCGGTCGTGGCGAGCAGCTCGGCGACCTGGGCGACCTCGGCACCCTCGACGGCGAGCATGGTCGCCGCCAGCACGTTGACGAAGCCGTGGTGCGTGAAGCCGGTCTCCGGGTCGGTGTGTCGCAGCGCGTGGTGCAGCCCGGCGGTGAGCTTGAACGGCAGTTGCCGGTCCCGGCAGGCGCAGATGACGGCGGCCAGCTCCACCGGGGTCGGGAAGAGTTCGGCGGCCAGGCCGCCGGTGCGGAATTTCGCCGCGATCCGGGTCCCGGCCGCCCGCCGGGCGGCCAGGGTGTCGAGCGCCCCGAGCAGGCCCCAGGTCAGTGGGATCTCCGCGTAGACGTCGGCGTCCTCCAGGTGGGCGGTGAGTCCGACCAGCTCGGCCAGGCCGGGCTGCGGATCCTCGCCGCGCTTGGCCACCGCCGCCTCGACCTGCCGGATCCGCAGCCGGGGATCGACGCGGTCGCGCAGGGCGTAGAGGCGCGGGAGCGGCACGTCCCCGATCACCCCGACGTCGACGCGCTCGTCGGGTCCGAGCAGCCCCGCCAGCTCGTCCAGCGCCGAGGCGGGGACGAGCAGGGGGCCCACGAGCGGGGCGTACCAGGCGGTCCGGTGCAGCCGGTGCGCGGCGACGGCCTCGGCCAGCGGCGCGCTTCCCGGCGGGAAGACGGCGGCGTCGTCGACCAGACGGTCGAAGAGCCGGGGCACCTGCGTTGACACGAACAGAGAACTTACGGGACGCTACGAGTAACGGACAACAGCGTCCGATTATCGGACGATCTCGGCCGCTGACTGGGACAAAACGAGCGTTCCGGCGCGACTGCCGGTGGCAGGTCGCCGGCCGGTACGCGAGCAGGAGGTGTGCACATGCCGTACTACCGCAGCGTCGGCGAGGTACCCCGCAAGCGCCACACCCAGTTCCGCCAGCCCGACGGCAGCCTCTACGCCGAGGAGCTGATGGGGCAGGAGGGCTTCTCGTCCGACTCGTCCCTGCTCTACCACCGGCACCTGCCCACGGCGATCGTGGCCGCGGAGGAGTTCGACGGGCCCGGCTGGATCCGTACCGCGAACCGGCCGCTGAAACCGCGCCACCTGCGCACCCACAAGCTGGACAGCCCGGACGCCGACGCGGTGCTCGGCCGGCAGTACCTGCTCGCCAACGACGACGTACGGATCTCCTACGTGGTCGCCGACCGGCCGTCGCCGCTCTACCGGAACGCGACCGGCGACGAGTGCCTCTACGTCGAGTCCGGCGCGGCCCGGATCGAGTCGACCTTCGGGGTGCTCGGGGTGACCGCGGGCGACTACGTCGTCATCCCGACCTCGGTGGTGTACCGGGTGGTGCCGATCGCCCCGGTCCCGCTGCGCGTGCTCGCCATCGAGTCCACCGGCCACATCGGACCGCCCAAGCGCTACCTCTCGGTACGCGGACAGTTCCTGGAGCACTCGCCGTACTGCGAACGGGACATCCGCGGACCGGCGGAGCCGCTGCTGGTCGAGGGCGAGGACGTCGAGGTGTACGTCCGCCACCGGGCCGGCTGGACCCGGCACGTCTACGCCCACCACCCCTTCGACGTGGTCGGCTGGGACGGGCACCTCTACCCCTGGGCCTTCTCCATCCACGACTTCGAACCGATCACCGGCCGGGTGCACCAGCCGCCGCCGGTGCACCAGACCTTCCAGGGGCCCAACTTCGTCATCTGCTCCTTCGTCCCCCGCAAGGTCGACTACCACCCGCTGGCGATCCCGGTGCCGTACAACCACCACAACGTCGACTCCGACGAGATGCTCTTCTACACCGGCGGCAACTACGAGGCGCGGCGCGGTTCCGGCATCGAGCAGGGCTCCATCTCGCTGCACCCGTCCGGCTTCACCCACGGCCCGCAGCCGGGCGCGGCGGAGCGGGCCATCGGGGTCGACTACTTCGACGAGCTGGCCGTCATGGTCGACACCTTCCGCCCGCTGGACCTCTGCGAGTCGGCGCTCTCCTGCGAGGACACCGGCTACGCCTGGACCTGGTCCCGCCGCGCCCCCACCGACTGACCGGCCGGTTCGGCCGGCGGATCCCCGCCGCGTGCCGCGGCAGCCCCACGCTCCGGGTCACCCGCGCCGGTCGCGGCAGCCCCACGCTCCGGGTCACCCGCGCCGGTCGCGGGAGCCCACGCTCCGGGTCACCCGCGCCGGTCGCGGCAGAATCGCATTCCCGGTCAGCGCGCCGGGCTCGGCGGGCCCGCGTTCCCGGTCAGCGCGCCGGCCGCACCACCCGCCGCAGCGCCGCGAACTCGGCCAGCGACGTCGCACCGATCGCCAGCGCCAGCGGCCACGGCCCACCGACGAGGGCGTAGAGCAGGATCAGGCAGGGCGCCGCCGCGACCGCGCAGAGCGAGAGGGCCAGGGCCCGGTCGGTCCGGAGCAGTTCGGGCAGGACCGCCCGGGTGAGGTTCGGCACCCGGGCGGCGAAGCCCCAGACGACCACCACCCCGCCGAGCGCGACGAGCACCGCCCAGAGCCGTGACATCGCCGCGTTCTCGGCCGCCAGCAGGGCGATCAGCACCACGGCCACCAGGGTGTATCCGGCGCCGTACAGCACCAGGCGGCGCAGCGCCTCCCCGACGCTCCGGCGGGCCGGTACCGGCGCCGGCCCGCTCCCGGCCAGCTCGGCCAGTTGCTCCAGCGCCTCGGCGTAGCGCCGCTGCTCCAGCCGGACCACGCCCACGTCGTGCCGCGCCTCGGTCAGCGCCGGATCGAGCCGGAGCGCCTCCGCGTACGCCCGCTCGGCCAGGTCGAACAGCTCCAACCGGGCCGCCACCAGGCCCAGGACCAGGTGCGCCTGGGGCTCCTCGGGCGTCAGCTCGACCCCGCGCCAGGCGGCGTTCAGCGCCGGCTGCCCGTTGCGCGCTCCGGCCAGGATCGCCGCCGCGCTGCGCTGGGCGTACCCGTCCGCCGGGCCGAGGGCGAGGATCCGGTCCGCGACGGCGGCGGCCTCGCCGAACCGGCGCAGGTCGGTCAGGGCCAGCCCGCGGAGCACGAGCGCCGGCACCGGCGGTTCCGTCGCCGGCTCCGCCCCGACCAGCGGATCCGTGGCGGCCAGCGCCTCGGCCGGCCGGGCCGCGGCCAGCTGCACGCGGGCGAGCAGGGTCAGCAGCCCGGGTTCGCCCGGGGTCAGCGCGAGCCCGTCGCCCAGCTCGGACGCGGCCTCGTCGTACCGGCCGAGGTCGGCCAGGAGCGCGGCCCGCTGACGGTACCCGTCGGCGGAGGCGTACGGCTCGGATGTCGCGTCACTGGACACGCGCCGAGCGTAGCCAACCCATCGAAGCCCGACGGGTCGGACCCCGCCACCGCCGGCAGCGCCCGGCGGGTCGGTGCGCCGACCGGCCGCACGGCCCGGACGCGACCAGCGCCGCTGCCGGCCGGCGTCGGTGCCGGGCAGCGCGGCTGCCGACCAGCGCGGGTGCTGGGCCTCAGACCCGGTGGACGAGGGCCACGGCGATGCCGGCCAGCCCTTCGGCCCGCCCGGTCAGCCCGAGCCCGTCGGTGGTGGTACCGGAGACCGTGACCGGGGCGCCGACGGCCTCGCCCAGGGCCCGCTGCGCCTCGTCGCGGCGCGTACCGATCTTGGGCCGTACGCCGATCACCTGGATCGACACGTTGCCGATCTCGAAGCCGGCGGCGCGGACCCGCCGGGCGGCCTCCGCGAGCAGCGCCACCCCGGCCGCACCCGCCCACTCGGGCTCCGCGACGCCGAAGTTCGACCCCAGGTCGCCCAGGCCGGCGGCGGAGAAGAGCGCGTCGCAGGCGGCGTGGGCGGCCACGTCACCGTCGGAGTGGCCGGCCAGCCCGTCGACGCCGGGCCAGTGCAGCCCGGCCACCCAGCAGGGCCGCCCCGCCTCGAACGCGTGCACGTCGGTACCGACCCCGACCAGCGGAAGGATCACGCCGGGCAGCATAGGCGATCGACGGGGCGGCCAGCGCCGGTCCGGGCCGGTGGCGGACCGGCCCGCGCGATCAGGGTGCGGTACCGAGCAGGTGCTCGGCGAGCGCCAGGTCGAACGGCCGAGTGATCTTCAAGGCGTACTCGGAGCCCGGCACGCAGTGCACCGGTACGCCCCGCTTCTCGACCAGACCGGCATCGTCGGTGAGCGGGTCGACGGCCTCGGCGTGCGCGGCGGCGAGCACGGCCCGGCGGAACCCCTGCGGGGTCTGCACGGCCCGTAGCGCGGAGCGGTCGACGGTGCCGACCACGAGCTCACCGTCGGTGACCTGCTTCACGGTGTCGACGACCGGCAACACCGGGATCACCGCGTCCCGGCCGGACCGCACCGCCGCGGCGACCGACTCGACCAGTGCGGACGGGGCCAGCGCCCGCGCCGCGTCGTGCACCAGGATGATCTCCGGTCCGGCCGGTACCGCCGCCAGCGCCGCGGCCACCGACTCCTGCCGGGTCGCGCCCCCGACCACCACGGTGACCTCGGTGATCGGGGCGAGCAGCGCGGCGGCGCCGGCGGCCTCGGCGGCGGGTGCCGCCACCACGATGGTCCGTACGGACGGCGCGGCGGCGATCCGGCGCACCGCGTGCACCAGCAACGGCTCGCCGGCGAGCGGTCGCAGGGCCTTCGGACGCCCGGGCCCGAGCCGTACGCCGGCGCCGGCCGCAGGAACAAGGACCGCGACGTCACCGCGCGGATTGAGCTGCGCGGTCACGTCGCGGTCCTCGAATTCCTGATTGGGTGGGGGTGTATCGGCGTGAGTGAGGTTGTGCCCTACGCCTCGGTGAGCACCTTGTCGAGCAGCGTTTCCGCCTCGTCCTTCGTGCTCTTCTCGGCCAGCGCGACCTCGCCGACCAGGATGTCCCGCGCCTTGGCGAGCATCCGCTTCTCGCCCGCCGACAGGCCTCGCTCCCGCTCCCGGCGCCACAGGTCGCGGACGACCTCGGCCACCTTGAGGGGGTTGCCGGACGCCAGCTTCTCCAGATTCGCCTTGTAACGCCGCGACCAGTTGGTCGGTTCTTCGGTGTGGGGAGCGCGCAGGACGTCGAAGACCTTGCCCAGGCCCTCTTCGCCGACCACTTCGCGCACACCGACGATCTCGGCGTTCTCGGCGGGCACCCGCACCGTCAGGTCACCCTGAGCGACCCTAAGGACGAGGTACTGCTTCTCCTCGCCCCTGACGACCCGAGTCTCGATTGCCTCGATGAGTGCGGCCCCGTGGTGGGGGTAAACAACGGTCTCGCCGACACTGAAAACCATAGGTTCGAAACCCCTTTCGCTGTGTCTAGGGTAACACGCTCAGGCACCGATGTCTCACCGCAGTCCTGACCGTTAGCGCAGCTCAGAGGCCCTGTGAGAGGTCTTTCTTAGGCTTGACAGCCGGTCGATCCGATGATTTCGCCACGCTGCGTGACGTCGGGGTCACCGGTCCGCGAGCGTGGTCGGGAAAATCGGATGTAAGGCGTTGTGGTCCTTCAATCGTATCCCTCCCCTTACGGGGCGGAACCCCTACTGGCGATAAGACGGTCGGTGCGGGACGCTGGAGGGGGCGCGCGATCCACTTTTCCGGCCATCGGCGAGGGGACGCTTATGGGCACTTCGGGCAACAGCGACGGCCGGCCGGACAACGGCGGTCCGCACGACGAGCTGTCCGGCCTGCCGCCGGAGTGGGGATCGATCGTCATCCCCGACGACCCCTCCGAACTGGCCGCCGAGGCCGCGCTGGTCCGGCGCGAACTGCGCCAGTTGCACCGGCGCCGGGTCTGGCGGCGGCGGCTCGGGCTGGCGCCCGCCGCGGGCGGTCCCGCCCGCCCCGCCCTGCGCCTCCCGCTGCTGATCATGGCCGTCGCCCTGCTGGCGACGCTGACCAGCCTCTTCGCCGTCATCTGGCCGGGCCAGCAGCGCCAGCCCGCGGTGCCCCGGACGGCCAGCAGCGGCACCCAGGGGCGGACCCTGCCCACGCTCAACCTGGTGGGCGAGAACGGCGAACCCGTACCCCTGCGCACCCTGCTGCCCGCAGTGATCATCTTCGTGGACAGCTGCACCTGCGCCGACCAGGTGGCGGCCGCCGTGCGGGCCGTACCGACCGGGGTACGCGTCGTCACCGTCGTCACGGGGGTCTCGGCGCCCCCGAAACCCGGAGAGTCGGGCGCCGCCCAGTCACCCGGCGCCACACCGGGCACGGGCCCGGTGGCCGGCCCGGCGGTCCCGCGACCGGGCATCTCGGACGCGGCCGGCGTCCGGCGCTCGCTCGCCGACCCGGCCTCCGGGCTGCGGGGCTTCTTCCCCGCCGTACCACGCCCCGGCACGGCGCCCGCGGTGCTGGCCGCGCGGTCGGGTCGGGTCCTGCGGCTGGTGCCGACCGCCGGGGACGTCGCGGAGTACCCCAGCGAACTCTCCCAACTGGCGTCCCGTTGAGCACGTCGGCCCCACCGCGAGCAGGGCTCACGGCGGCACCGGGGGCGCGCCGGGACCGAGCGCACCGCCGGCACCGGGCGCACCGGGACCGAGCGCACCGCCGGCACCGGGCGCACCGGGCGCATGCGCTTGGATCCGGCTTACCGAGGCGCTCAGCGGGGCGGGCCGACGCTGCCGCTGCCGTTCCGGGGCCGCCCGAGCAGTTGGAAACCGACCATGACGGGCGGGCCCGGATCCCGCTCCACCTGGATCAGCAGGTCGCCCCAGGCCGTCACCGTCACGTCGAGCCGGGTCCCGTCGCAACGACGCGACCAGGTCTGTTCCAGCCGGCCGCTGTAGACCCGCAGCCGCGCGCCGGCCGGCCCGGCGCAGGCGTACTGGAGCCGGTAGCGCTGCCCCCAGCCGGCGGAGACCCGCCAGCTGGCCGAGCGGCCCTGGTCCAGCGGGAGCAGCTCCCGGCGTAGCGTCCTGGGCGCCCGCGGCAGCGCGGACTCGACCAGCAGGCCGCGCAGCTGAAGCGCCGGCCCGCTCTGCAGCACCGCCCCGGTCGCGACGTCGAGCGTCACCGCCTGCCCGGCCGCCGGTCCCGGCAACCCGTCCGCGCCCGCCCCGTACAACGGCGCGGCGTCCGGAGCGGAGTCCGGGGCGGCGAGGCGCGCCGGGACCGCCGGGTCGGCCGCCACCCACCAGGCGCCACCGGCGACCAGTACGGCCAGCGCGCCGAACGCGAGCACCACTCCGCGAAGCCGGTCGGCGCGCGCGGGGTCCACGTCGGAGATTCTATTCGGGAACGCGCCCACCCGCCCCCGTCGCGACGACGGCCTCTCCGGCCGGCGAGCGCCGCAGCAGGGTGGCGTAGAGCGTCAACCCCGGCCCGAAGGCGAGCATCACGATCCAGTCCGGCGGTCGCGGACCGCGGCGCAACCGGTCCAGGATCAGCAGCGACGTGGGGGAGGAGCAGTTGCCGTGCTCGGCCAGGGTCTCCCGGGAGGGGGCCAGCGCCTCCGACGGCAGCCCCAGCCCCTTCTCCACCGCGGTCAGGATGCTCGGCCCGCCGGGGTGCACCGCCCAGCCCTCGACGTCGGACCGGACCAGCCCGTGCCGGGCCAGCAGCCCGTCCACCAGTCCGCCCACGTGCGTGGTCAGCACCTGCGGCACCCGTGGCGAGAGCCCCATCCGGAAGCCCGTGTCGGTGACCTCCCAGGTCATGTGGTCCGCGGTCGAGGTGTCCGTCACCGCGGCGACCTCGCAGCAGGCGTACCCCGGATAGGAGCCCGGCGCGACGACCGCCGCGACGGCCGCGTCCGAGAAGAGCGCGTGGGAGACGATCTGCTGGGTGTCCAGCCGGGTCGTGGTGGGCTGGATGTGCAGGCTGGTCAGCTCGGCGCAGAGCAGCAGCGCCGGCCGTCCCCGGGTGGCCACGAAGTCGCTGGCGGCGCCGAGCCCCGGCAGCGCGGCGTAGCAGCCCATGTGGCCGACGAAGAGTCGCTGGGTGTCCGGGGCCATGCCGATGTCCCGGGCCAGGAGGATGTCCAGCCCCGGCGTCGCGTAGCCGGTGCACGAGCAGACCGCGAAGAGCCCGATCTCGTCGGCGGCGAGCCCGGCGTCGGCCAGCGCCCGGTCCACCGCCTCCTTGCCCAGCGGCAGCGCCTCGGTGAGGTACCGGCTCATCCGCCGTTCCGTCGGCCAGTCCGAGACGTCCTCCAGCAGCGGGTTCACCGCCGCGTGCCGGGTGGTGACCCCCGAGTGCTCGAAGATCCGCTGGGCGAGCGCGCGGGTCGTACCGGCGAAGTACTTGGCGAAGAACCCGTCCCAGAGCTCGTCCTGGCCGGCCTGCGGCGGCAGCGCGGTACCCATGCCGGTGATCACCGGCACGCCGATCCCCCTCGCGCTCACCATCGCCGCCCTCCGTTCGCGACTGCAGTCTCTTCGCTCGCGACTGCGGGGCTCGCAAACCCGGCTCGCTCCTCGCGCTCGCCCATGGGGCTCGCAAGCTCGCTCCTCGCGCTCACCATCGTGGGACCGATCCGTCCCGGTCCGGGTCCCCGCCGAGGGCGGCGATGCCGAGCCAGTCGGCGCAGACGTCGGAGGTCGCCGGGTGCAGCGACCCGCAGCGGGCGTCCCGGTAGAGCCGCTCCAGCGCGTGTCCCCGCCGGGTCGCGGAGGTCCCCGCCGCCTCCAGCATCGAGGCGGCGACCTCGGCAGCGGTCGTACCGGCCAGCAGCTTCGCCCGCCACACCCACCGGTTGGTCTCGGCGTCACCGGGTGCCGCGTCGACCCGCCGCGCCGCCTCGGCCACCGACAGCCGGGCGGCGGAGACCGCCGCGTCGGCGCGCCCGACCCGGGCCCGTACCGCCGGCAGGGTGGCGAGTCCGCGGGCGTTCAGGTGCTCCACCGCGGCGTCGATCGCCGCCTGGGCCACCCCGACGTAGACGGCCGCGTAGCTGGCCACCAGCCAGTGCGGCATCAGCTGCGCCACCACCAGCGCGAGCCCCTCCACCCCGCCGAGCAGCCGGTCGGCCGGCACGGTCACGTCCAGGTGCAGGTCGTGCGAGGCGGTGGCCCGCATCCCCAGCGCGTCCCAGGTCGGCTCCACCACGAGACCGTCCAGCTTGCCGGGTACCAGGAACTGGGAGACCACCGACTGGTCGCTGACGCTGCGCGCCGCCACGAGGTAGCCGTCGGCGTGCCCCGCGCCGGAGCAGAAGGTCTTGCGGCCCTTGATGCGGAAGCCGCCCGGCACCGGCTCGTAGACGGTACTGAGCTGGGAGAGGCGGGCGCCGGCGCCGCGCTCGCTCATGGCCACGGCGTACCACGCGCCCGCGGCCGCCTCGGCGAGCAGCCGGTCCCGGGCGGCGAGCGCCTCGTCGGGCAGCCCGAGCGCCTCGGCCAACTCTCCCGTGACCGCGCCGAGCGCGCCGGTCACCGAGGCGTGCATGTTGAACACCAGGGCCGTCGCCCCGTTGCCCCGGGCCAGTTCGGTGGCGACCTCCGCGTACTGCGCGAAGCCCGCGCCGAGCCCGCCCTGCGCCGCGGGCACCATCAGTCCGAACAGGCCCGCCGTACGGAGGTCCGCGAAGTCCTCGACCGGGAAGCTGCCATCCCGGTCATGTTCGGCCGCCCGAGCGGCGAGCCGCGGCGTCAACCGGCGCGCAGCCGCAAGCGCATCCACCGCCATTCCTGCCCCCTTCCGCCGTCCCCTCCCTGGCCGCGGCTACCCTTCCTTCACACCCCACCCCTGGTAGAGCACCGCGGCCGACCAGGTCGGCACGATTCGCGGCGCGCGACGCGCGCCGGCCTCACCTCGATTCAACCCCGGCACGGCCCGCCTGAGCAGCCACCACGCCAGGCCCGACAGCTGCGGACGTACGCCACGGACGTGAAGTCGTACCCCGTGCCGGGCGCAGACGGCGGTCAACTCCCGCGCGTCGACGAAGAGCCGCGGGTCGTGGATCCCGCGCGGTACGGTCGGCAGCCGCTCGGCCAGCCGTACCGCCACCAGCCGGCTGAGCGCGGTGGCGTTGAGCGTGTCCAGCACCAGCGTTCCGCCCGGGCGCAGCACCCGGCACGCCTCCCGTACCGCCGCCGGCCAGTCCGGTACGTGTTCGAGGATCTCGCCCGCGGAGACCACCTCGGCGCAGCCGTCGGCCAGCGGTACGGCCGTGACGTCGCCGTTGACCGGACTGACCCCGTGCCCGGCCGCCTGGGCCAGGGCCGAGCGGACCAGATCGACCCCGACGTGCCGGTACCCCTTGCCCGCCAGGTGTGGGGCGAGCAGGCCGGCCCCGCAGCCCAGGTCCACCAGGATCGCGTCCGGATCGGACGCCGGCGGGATCAGCCGGGCGCGGGCCTCGGCGATCCAGTGCAGCATCGCGAACGCGCCGTCGGGCCGCCACCACTCGGCGGCGAGATCGTCGTACTGAAGTGGATCATTAGGTGGCCGGATGTGGAGCCGGGCCGCTCCCGCCCCCTCTTTCCGCATGGGGTCGAGCGTGACACGAGTCACGGACAACGGCCAGACTGGCGGTATGTCGCAAATGGTGTTAGGGCTGGTCCGGGCGAGTCACCCCGAGCCCGCGCTCGCCGTCACCGCCGTCTCGGCCCTGCTCGCCTGGGGCATCGGGCATCGGCCCGCCGGGGTCGCCGCGGTGGCCGGCACGGTGCTGGCCAGCCAGCTCGCCATCGGCTGGGTCAACGACCGGCTCGACGCCGACCGCGACGCCGCGGTGGGGCGTACCGACAAGCCCGTCGCCAGCGGCCTGCTCAGCCGCCGCACCGTCGGCGTGGCCGGGTTCTGCGCCGCCGCCGCCACGCCGGTGCTCGGGCTGACCCTCGGCCCGACGGCGGCGCTGCTGGCGACCGTCGCGCTGGTCTCCGCGCTGCTCTACAACTGGCCGCTGAAGTTCACCCCGGCCTCCGTGCTGCCGTACGCGGTCTCGTTCGGGGCGCTGCCGGCCTTCGTGGTCCTCGCGCTGCCCGACCACTCGCCCCCGCCCGCCTGGCTGGTCCTGGCCGGCGCGCTGCTCGGCGCCGGCGCGCACTTCGCCAACGTGCTGCCGGACCTGGCCGACGACGCCTCCACCGGGGTACGCGGGCTGCCGCACCGGCTCGGACCCGCCGGTTCCCGGCTGGCGGCGGCCGGCCTGCTGCTCGCGGCGACCGCCGTGCTGGTCCTCGGGCCGCCCGGACGGCCGTCGTGGGCCGGCCTGACCGCGGCCGGGGCCGCCGCCGTGGTCCTGCCGCTCGGCTGGTACGCGGGGCGCGCGACCGCCGGCCGGGGCGGCCGCCCGGTGGCCGCGTTCCGGGCGGTGATGGTGGTGGCCCTGATCGACGTGGTGCTGCTGGTGGCGAGCGGCCGGGTGATCTGAGCGCCGTGCAGCGGTGAGCCGGGGCCCGGCGCGGCGACCGTCCTCCGGTCCGCCGCCGGTGATCACCCGGCCCGGGCGACATTTGTGGGTCGCCGTACGCCGGCTGATCGCCCCCAACTACCCTGGAGCCCGGCCTGCGTGGGCTTCGCGAACGCGAGGGGCGATCCGAGTTCGCGAGCGCCCCCGCAGTCGCCGAGCGACAACTCATGGCCGCCGCACCAGGTGCCGCTGGGCGGGATCGCAACGAGGAGGACCGACGTGACGCGCTCGATCAGGGGATCCCGGCGGGCCACGGTGCTGCTGGCCGGCGCCGCCGCCGTGAGCACCCTGCTGGTGTCCGGGTGCGGGGCGGGCCAGATCGCCGAGACCGCCGGCATCACGCCGGCCATCAACGGGATCGACGTCCAGACGGCGGACAACGCCTTCAAGATCCGGAACCTCACGGTCAGCTACCCGGGCACGAAGGGCTACGCGGCCGGTGCGAACGCGCCGCTGGAGATGGTGATCTACAACGACTCGGGCAAGCCGGTCACCGTCACCGTCACCACCGACAGCGGCCGCTCCGTGGTGCTCACGGGCGCCGGCGCCGCCGCCTCGGCCAGCGCCAGCCCGGCGGCGAGCGGTTCGGCGGCCCCCAGCGGCTCCGCCAGCCCCAGCGGATCGGCCTCGCCGAGCGGCTCGGTCAGCCCCAGCGGCTCGGCCAGCCCCAACGGCTCGGCCAGCCCCAACGGCTCCGCCTCGCCGAGCGACGCCGCCTCGCCGAGCGCCTCGCCCACCCCGGCGGAGGTACCGGCCCGGCTGGAGATCCCGACCAGCGGCTTCGTCGTGCTCACCCCGACCTCCGGCCGCCAGTTGCAGATCAACGGTCTGCGCTCCGCGCTGCGGCCCGGCGAGTCCGTCAACCTGGTCTTCGACTTCGGCGGCACCCAGCTCAGCACGGCCGCCATGGTCACCGTCCCGCTGACCCCGGCCCCGGTGGCCACCCCGGTCGTCGGTGGCGAGGGCCACGAGGGCTGAGCGGAGACGCGACCCGACCCGAAGCGCCGTCGGCGTGGCTACGGCTACGCCGACGGCGCTTTCGTCGTAGGGGTTGGCTAGCGTTGCCCGGGTGACCTCCCGACCGGTACCTCGCGGCGCCGCCAACCGCAGCCGCGCCGCCGCCCGCGAGCCCCGTCCCGCCTACGAGTGCGACGCCTGCGGCTACCAGCCGCCCAAGTGGGTCGGCCGGTGCCCCGAGTGCGGCGAGTGGGGCTCCGTCGTCGAGTCGACCGTCACCGGTCCGGTGGTCTCGGGCCGGGTGGTCAGCTCCCGGATGCCGGGTGAGCCGGCCCGCCCCATCGCCACCATCAGCGCCGCTCCGGCCAAGGCCCGCCCCACCGGCGTACCCGAGCTGGACCGGGTCCTCGGCGGCGGTCTGGTGCCCGGCGCGGTGGTCCTGCTCGCCGGCGAGCCCGGGGTGGGCAAGTCGACCCTCCTGCTCGACGTGGCGCAGCAGTGGGCGGCCGGCGCGGGCAGCCCGTCCCTGGTGATCAGCGGCGAGGAGTCGGTCAGCCAGGTACGGCTCCGCGCCGAGCGGATGGGCACCCTGCACGAGCAGCTCTACCTCGCCGCCGAGAGCGACCTGGCGGCCGTACTCGGCCATCTCGACGCGGTCAAGCCGGGCCTGCTGGTGCTCGACTCCGTGCAGACCATCTCGACCGCCAACAGCGAGGGGGTGCCGGGCGGCGTCACCCAGGTCCGGGCCGTCACCGCCGCGCTGGTGTCGGTCGCCAAGGAACGCGGCATCGCGACGGTCCTGGTCGGGCACGTGACCAAGGACGGCCAGGTCGCCGGCCCTCGGGTGCTGGAGCACCTGGTCGACGTCGTACTGCACTTCGAGGGGGACAAGCACTCGTCGCTGCGGATGGTGCGCGGCGTGAAGAACCGCTTCGGGGCCGCGGACGAGGTCGGCTGCTTCGAGATGCACGAGGGCGGCATCAGCAGCCTCGCCGACCCGTCCGGGCTCTTCCTGACCCGCTACTCCGAGGCGGTCCCCGGCACCTGCGTGACCGTGGCGATGGAGGGGCGCCGGGCACTGGTCACCGAGGTGCAGGCGCTGATCGGCGCCACGGTGGCCGGCTCTCCCCGCCGTACCGTCTCCGGCCTCGACGGCGCCCGGCTCGCGATGGTGCTCGCGGTGCTGCAACGCCGTACCGAGCGGCTCACCCTGCAGGACCGGGAGGTCTTCGCCGCCACGGTGGGCGGGATCCGGGTGGTCGAGCCCGCCGCCGACCTCGCCGTGGCCCTCGCCGTCGCCTCGGGCGGGCTCAACCTGGCCATCTCGCCCCGGCTGGTGGCGATCGGCGAGGTGGGGCTGACCGGCGAGGTGCGCCGGGTCGGCGCGGTGCCCCGCCGGCTGGCCGAGGCGGCCCGGCTGGGCTTCCGGACCGCCCTGGTACCGGTCGGCTGCGGCCCGGACTCGACCGGGGTGACGCCGGAGAACATGCGGGTGATGGAGGTCACCGATGTACGCTCGGCTCTGCAGTGCGCCGCGCGGGCGTCGGCCGAGTGACCGCGCGGCGACCAGGGGTGACACCGCCGGACCGGCGAGCCGGGCCAGGCACTGCCCACCCGGAGGGCTCGTCGAGGAGCTGCCGCCGGGAAACCGGCGCCGCCCCGGCGGAGAAAGCGGGCACAGTGGCACATCACAGTAACCACGGCAGCACCCAACGCATGCCGGTCCGTAGACTGTTCGGGTGCCGATCGACCGCGATGCCAACAAAACCGCTGGCGCGAGCGCCCCTGCCCCTCGCGGCGGGGTGGGCTCACCGGCGCGACCCATCGCCGTGGGCGTGACGATGAGTGGTCCCGGTGCCACCGGCGATCCGCTCCGGGCGAACCTCGCGTTGATGGCACCGGGCACGGCGCTGCGCGACGGGCTCGAACGCATCCTGCGGGGTCGTACCGGCGCGCTGATCGTGCTCGGTTACGACAAGGTGGTCGAGACGCTCTGTACCGGCGGCTTCCCGCTCGACGTCGAGTTCTCCGCCACCCGGGTGCGGGAACTGTGCAAGATGGACGGGGCCGTGGTGCTCTCCAGCGACGGTACGCGGATCGTCCGGGCCGCCGTACACCTGATGCCGGACCCGTCGATCCCGACGGAGGAGTCCGGCACCCGCCACCGCACCGCCGAGCGGGTGGCCCGGCAGACCGGCTATCCGGTCATCTCGGTCAGCCAGTCGATGCGGATCATCAGCCTGTACGTGAACGGCCAGCGGCACGTCCTCGACGACTCGGCCGCCATCCTCTCCCGCGCCAACCAGGCGCTCGCCACCCTGGAGCGGTACAAGCTGCGGCTGGACGAGGTCTCCGGCACGCTCTCCGCGCTCGAGATCGAGGACCTCGTCACCGTACGGGACGCCGTGGCCGTGGTGCAGCGGCTGGAGATGGTCCGGCGGATCGCCGACGAGATCGCCGGCTACGTGGTGGAGCTCGGCACCGACGGCCGCCTGCTCGCGTTGCAGCTCGACGAGCTGATGGCCGGCGTGGACGCGGACCGCACCCTGGTGATCCGCGACTACCTGCCGACCGGACGCAAGGCCCGCACCCTCGACGAGGCGCTGGTCGAACTCGACCTGCTCAGCGCGACGGACCTCATCGACCTGGTCGCCGTGGCCAAGGCGATCGGCTACCCCGGTGCCTCGGACGCGCTCGACGCCGCGGTGAGCCCGCGTGGCTTCCGCCTGCTGGCCAAGGTGCCGCGCCTCCCGGCCGCCGTGGTCGACCGGCTGGTCGGGCACTTCGGCAGCCTCCAGCGGCTGCTCGGGGCGACGGTCGAGGACCTGCAGGCGGTCGAGGGGGTGGGCGACGCCCGGGCGCGGGGCGTACGCGAGGGCCTGTCCCGGCTCGCCGAGGCGTCCATCCTGGAGCGGTACGTCTGACTTCGGCGCTGGGGCTCGGCCTCGGTGGGGAATGGCGCCGACCAGGCCCGACGAGTCCCGTCAGGCTTGGTGTCCTCGCCGGGCACGGTCGGCCCCATCAACCGCACTTGCGTTCGCCGCGCGGAAAGAGGCCGGCCCGTCACGCGACGGGAACATCGGCTCAGCCGGTGATCTTCAAGGTCACCGGGTCGCTGCGCTTGGTGCCGAGGCGCCCGAAGAGCTGGTAGTCACCCGGGCCCGGCGGGTCCCCGGCGGCGAGGCCGCCGGCGCACTTGCTGGCGTCCCTGCCGTTCCAGGTCACCGTGTACTCGTGCTCCACGTTCGGCGTGAGCGACTTGACCTCGTGGCCTCGGGCGGTGCCGCAGGTGTCGGAGGACCAGACGACGGTCGCGCCGAGCCGCAGGTAGATCTCCTGGAGGTCGGCGCCCAGGTCCCGGCTGCAGGTACGCTCGGAGACGTTCTTGATCTTGAGGTGCAGGTCGACCGCAGTGCCGCTCCTGACCGAGGTCCGGGCGGGCACCGGGACCACGGAGACCTCCGCGTCCGTGCAGGAACCGTCCGGCGGGGGCGCGACCGACGGCACCGTCCCGCCGGCGCTCGGCGTCGCCGCCGTCGAGGCGTCGTTCCCGGGCTGGTTCACCTCCGGCGGCGGGGGCGACTCCGTCTCCGGTGTCAGGACCGCCGTGGGCTTGGACCCCACCGAGGAACTGGCTGACGGGTCCCCCTTCGGGGACGCGCCGGAGTTGGGATCGCCGCAGGAGTAGAGGACGACCAGCAGGAAGAGGAGTCCTGCCCCGAGCACAACGGCCCGGCGCCGCCAATAGACGGCGGGTGGCAGGGGGCCAACCGTCAGACGCATGATGCCCTCACCGTATCGGCACGGACCACATTGACTCCGGCGACGCGCCGAGCACCGCCGGCACTCCCACCCACCGCGCGCCGGCCCGGGCGAAACGGGTCGGGCCGGGCGCCACCGGCGCTCCCGGCGGCGGGTCGCGTGGATCGCGGCCCGGACGTACGCCGGGGGGCGCGGCCGTCACCGGTAGACCTTGCGTTGGTAGATCGCGTGCGCACCGGCGACCCGGTCCAGGAAGAGCAGCCCGGCGCAGTGGTCGATCTCGTGCTGCACCGCGCGCGCCTCGAAACCGTCCGTGCTGAGCCGCACCGGCGCTCCCGTACCGGGCAGTACCGCCTCCACCACCAGCCGCCCGGCGCGCTTGACGTCGCCCGTGAGGTGCGGCACCGACATGCACCCCTCCCGCCCCGGGCGCCACCGGCTCGCCTCGACGACCCGCGCGTTGCAGAGCACGAAGGTGCCGTGCACGGTCAGCGCCTTCGGATGGCCCGTGACGTCGACCGCGAACACCCGCGCGCCGACCCCGACCTGCGGCGCCGCCAGCCCGACACAGCCGGGCGAGACGCGCATGGTGGCGACCAGGTCGGCGGCGAGCCGTACCGTCTCGGCGGCGGTCGGGTCCACCTCGGCGCCGGCGCGGGAGAGCACCGGATGCGGGGCCTCGACGACCGGACGTACCTGCCCCGGCTTCCCCAGCACCTCCAGCGACCAGTCCCCCAGGTCGGGGTGCTCGCCGGTCACAGTAGGTCCGACTCGGCGGGGCGCAGTGTCACCTCGACGTCGAGGCCGGCGGCGACCTCCGCGAGCCGTCCCGCGAGAGCGTCGGCGGCGCCCGGCGGCAGGTCGACCTCGGCGACCACCACGTAGAGCGGACCGGTGAGGCGGGTCGTCAGGTCGGTCACGTTGCCGCCGGCCTCCGCGACGACCCGGGTCACCGCGGCGACGATGCCGAGCCGGTCGGCGCCGTGGACGGCGAGCAGGTACGGCTCCCCGGCCGGCGCCGACTCCGCCTCCCCGTCGATCCGCCGTACGGTCGCCAGCAGTTGGCCGTCCGCGGTGAGCGGCTCCAGCACCGCCTCGGCCTCGGCGGCGGACGGGCCGGTACAGACCAGCGTCATGGCGAAGTGACCACGCAGCCGCGTCATCGTCGAGTCGGTCAGGTTGGCGCCGACGCGCGCGAGCACCTCCGCGACATCCGCCACGATGCCGGGCCGGTCCGGTCCGATGACGGTGATCGCGAGTTCGTTCATCCACGCAGTTTGCCCGACGCGGCGGCGATGCGGGGGGCCACCGGCGGCACGGTCCACGCTGCGGGAAACGCCGGTCCGGGCCCGGCGATGTGCCGGCGCGGCGCCCGGCATGACATCATCGGCGGCGCCATGCCCGAGAAGACGACGCTCGCCGCCGACGCCATCCGGTGGTACGACGAGAACGCCCGCGACCTGCCGTGGCGCGAGCCCGGCGTCGGCGCCTGGGCGATCCTGGTCAGCGAGATCATGCTCCAGCAGACGCCCGTGGTGCGGGTGCTGCCCGCCTGGCGGTCGTGGATGACGCGCTGGCCCACGCCGGCGGCGCTGGCCGCGGACACCCCCGCCGAGGCGATCCGGATGTGGGGCCGGTTGGGCTACCCGCGCCGGGCGCTACGGCTGCGGGAGTGCGCCGTCGCGCTGGTGGAGCGGCACGGCGGCGCGGTGCCGGACCGGCTCGAACAGTTGCTCGCCCTGCCGGGGGTGGGCGACTACACGGCCCGGGCCGTCGCCGCCTTCGCCTTCGGCCAACGGCACCCGGTGGTGGACACGAACGTACGGCGGCTGGTGGCGCGGGCGGTCGAGGGCGAGGCCGACGCCGGCCCGGCGACCCGCCCCTCGGACCTGGTCGCCACCGAGCGGCTGCTGCCCGAGCGGCCCGCCGAGGCGGCCCGGGCCAGCGCCGCGTTCATGGAGCTCGGGGCGCTGATCTGCACGGCCCGCACCCCGCGCTGTGCCGACTGCCCGCTGGCGTACCGCTGCGCCTGGCGCGCCTCCGGCCGGCCGGCGCCGGTCGGGCCGACCCGGCGCCCGCAGCGCTACGCCGGCACCGATCGGCAGGTACGGGGTCTGCTGCTCGCGGTGCTGCGCGAGGCGTCCGGCCCGGTGCCGCGCGAACGGCTGGACCTGGTCTGGTCGGATGCCGCCCAGCGGGCCCGGGCGCTGGCGGGGCTCGTCGAGGACGGCCTGGTGGAGCTGGTCGGGGAGAGCTGCGTGCTGGCCGGCGACGCCGCGTCCGTGGACCCGGTGGATCTCTCCGGCGGGGACGGGGTTGCCGTCGGGATGGGGCCGGTCGGGCCCGGCGAGCCCCGTCCGGCCTGACGCCGTTGCCCGGCCCGGCGCTCTCGCCTGGCGTGGTGCGAAAACGCCTGGCTCTGGCGTGAAAAACGGCTTCGGGCCGGTGGCTCTGCTCGCCACCGGCCCGAAGCCGTTGTTGGTTCTCGCTCTGGTCCCGCTCGCTCGTTACTCGTCCGCGCCCGCGGCGGCCGTGCCGCCCAGGTCGGCCGGTACCGCGTCCGGAACCTCCACCGGCTTGTCCGCGCCGCGGAACACCAGCTTGGACTTGTCGATGTCGTCGGGGTCGCCCTCGCAGTCGACGACGACGATCTGCCCCGGCGTGAGCTCGTTGAACAGGATCCGCTCGGAGAGGCTGTCCTCGATGTCGCGCTGGATGGTCCGGCGCAGCGGCCGGGCACCCAGCACCGGGTCGAAGCCCTTCTTCGCCAGGTACTTCTTGGCGTTGTCGGTCAGCTCCAGGCCCATGTCGCGGTTACGCAGCTGCGTCTCGATCCGCTGGATCATGATGTCCACGATCGAGAGGATCTCGGTCTGGTTGAGCTGGTGGAACACGATCGTGTCGTCGATCCGGTTGAGGAACTCCGGCCGGAAGTGCTGCTTCAGCTCGTCGTTGACCTTCTGCTTCATCCGCTCGTAGTTGGACTCCTGGTCCTCGGAGGCCTGGAAGCCCAGCGACACCGCCTTGGCCACGTCGCGCGTGCCCAGGTTGGTGGTCAGGATGATGACCGTGTTCTTGAAGTCCACGATCCGGCCCTGACCGTCGGTGAGCCGACCGTCCTCCAGGATCTGGAGCAGCGTGTTGAACACGTCCGGGTGGGCCTTCTCGATCTCGTCGAAGAGCACCACCGAGAACGGCCGACGCCGCACCTTCTCCGTGAGCTGACCACCCTCGTCGTAGCCGACGTAGCCGGGAGGGGCACCCACCAGCCGCGACACGGTGTACCGGTCGTGGAACTCGGACATGTCGAGCTGGATCAGCGCGTCCTCGCTGCCGAAGAGGAACTCGGCGAGGGCCTTGGAGAGCTCGGTCTTACCGACACCCGACGGACCGGCGAAGATGAACGAACCGGAGGGCCGCTTCGGGTCCTTCAGTCCGGCCCGGGTACGCCGGATCGCCTTCGAGACCGCCTTGACCGCGTCCTCCTGGCCGACGACCCGCTTGTGCAGCTCGTCCTCCATGCGCAGCAGCCGGGAGGTCTCCTCCTCGGTGAGCTTGTAGACCGGGATACCGGTCCAGTTCGCCAGCACCTCGGCGATTTCCTCGTCGTCGACCTCGGACACGACGTCCAGGTCGCCGGCCTTCCACTCCTTCTCCCGCTGCGCCTTCTGGCCGAGCAGCTGCTTCTCCTTGTCCCGCAGCTGGGCGGCGCGCTCGAAGTCCTGCGCGTCGATCGCGGACTCCTTGTCGCGGCGGACCTGGGCGATCCGCTCGTCGAAGTCGCGCAGGTCTGGCGGCGCGGTCATCCGGCGGATCCGCATCCGGGCACCGGCCTCGTCGATCAGGTCGATCGCCTTGTCCGGCAGGAACCGGTCGGAGATGTACCGGTCGGCCAGCGTCGCCGCCGCCACCAGCGCGGCGTCGGTGATGCTCACCCGGTGGTGCGCCTCGTACCGGTCGCGCAGGCCCTTGAGGATCTCGATGGTGTGCGCCAGCGACGGCTCACCCACCTGGATCGGCTGGAAGCGCCGTTCGAGAGCCGCGTCCTTCTCGACGTACTTCCGGTACTCCTCGAGGGTGGTCGCGCCGATGGTCTGCAGCTCGCCGCGGGCCAGCATCGGCTTCAGGATGCTCGCCGCGTCGATCGCGCCCTCGGCCGCACCCGCACCCACCAGGGTGTGGATCTCGTCGATGAAGAGGATGATGTCGCCGCGGGTACGGATCTCCTTGAGCACCTTCTTGAGGCGCTCCTCGAAGTCACCGCGGTACCGCGAGCCGGCGACCAGCGCACCGAGGTCGAGGGTGTAGAGCTGCTTGTCCTTCAGCGTCTCGGGCACCTCGCCCTTGATGATCTTCTGGGACAGCCCCTCCACCACGGCCGTCTTGCCGACGCCGGGCTCCCCGATCAGTACCGGGTTGTTCTTGGTACGGCGGGAGAGCACCTGCATCACCCGCTCGATCTCCTTCTCGCGCCCGATCACCGGGTCGAGCTTGCCCTCCCGGGCGGCCTGGGTGAGGTTGCGCCCGAACTGGTCCAGCACCAGGCTGGTCGACGGGGCGGCCTCGCCGGTGGCGGTACCGGCCGCGGCCGGCTCCTTGCCCTGGTAGCCGGAGAGAAGCTGGATGACCTGCTGACGGACCCGGTTGAGGTCGGCGCCGAGCTTGACCAGCACCTGGGCGGCGACGCCCTCACCCTCACGGATCAGCCCGAGCAGGATGTGCTCCGTACCGATGTAGTTGTGGCCGAGCTGCAGCGCCTCACGCAGCGACAGCTCCAGCACCTTCTTGGCCCGCGGCGTGAACGGGATGTGCCCGCTCGGCGCCTGCTGCCCCTGCCCGATGATCTCCTCGACCTGCTGGCGGACGCCTTCCAGGGAGATACCGAGGCTCTCCAGCGCCTTGGCCGCCACGCCCTCACCCTCGTGGATGAGGCCCAGCAGGATGTGCTCCGTACCGATGTAGTTGTGGTTGAGCATCCGGGCCTCTTCCTGGGCCAGGACGACAACCCGTCGCGCTCGGTCGGTGAACCGCTCGAACATGCCCTCGTGCTCCTCACGTGCCGTGCGCCAGTGGTCTTGGCGGGGCCAGCGCCCGGACGTCCAAGACGGACGTCCGTGCTCTCTTACTCTATCGCCGCGACCCCGCTCGTCCGACGCCCTGCGCGCCGGATCGGGCCTGCCGCGGGATGTATTAGCCAACCCTGCACGCTCAGCGGCTGTTCCTCACCCCCGAGCGCTACGCGCAGAGCGAAATTCAACCGGCGGTGCGACGACCGCCGGACCCGCCGTGGTGGTCCACAGGCTGTGGACAAAGGCGTCCACTGGTTGTGGATAACGCCCGGCCTCCCCGGATCGTTCCCACCGACGCACAGAGATCTCCCTCCGCGCTCGCGCCGACACGCCACGTGACGGCCGCCACATCCCGTCCGACAGACTCACCCGCTAGGCCTCACCCCGGGCATCCCATTTCGCCGGATCTGCCCCAAGACGCGCGGTTCGGCCGCCGGGTTCGCCACCCGATCGCCCGCGCGGGCGTACGGCGCGGGACCACCGACGGGTTGGGGGCCGGATCGCCCGCGACGGGATCAAGCCTGACCGCCCAGAGCGGGTGATCCGGCCCCCAACCCCCAAGAGCCACCACCCCCAAGAGCGACCGCCCGGAAAGCCCCCGAAAACGCCGACGCCGGGCTCGAAGCACCTTCGTGCCTCGGCCCGGCGCTCATCGCGCGGTCGCCAGCGACTCAGCGGCCGGCCTTCGCGTGGTACTCGTCGACGATCTCCTGCGGGATGCGGCCACGGTCCGAGATCTCCTTGCCTTCCTTCTTGGCCCAGGCCCGGATCGCCTTGTTCTGCTCCCGGTCGGCGGTGGCGCCACCGCGGCCACGAGCCGCCCGGCCACCGACCACCACGCCGCCCCGGCCGACCTTCGAACCAGCCGCGACGTATGGGGCGAATAGCTCCCGCAATTTGCCGGCGTTCTTCTTCGAGAGGTCGATCTCGTACTGAACCCCGTCGAGCGAGAACTTGACGGTCTCCTCCGCGTCTCCGCCGTCCAGGTCATCGACCAGCTTGTGAATGATCTGCTTGGCCACGTGCCACGTTCCTTTCGAGCAGGTTCTCCCGCAAACAAGAGAACAATAGCGCTCAAGCTGCTTGTTGCGTCAATAGGACTCGGAAACTACGCAACAACAACCGGGCGACTACTCCGCGCGGACCAACGGGAAGAGGATCGTTTCCCGAATTCCGAGCCCCGTGAGGGCCATCAGGAGCCGGTCGATTCCCATTCCCATGCCGCCGGTGGGCGGCATTCCGTACTCCATGGCGCGGAGAAAGTCCTCGTCGAGCCGCATTGCCTCGTCATCGCCCCGGGCCGCGAGCTGCGCCTGCGCGACCAACCGCTGCCGCTGCACCACCGGGTCGACCAGCTCCGAGTACCCCGTCGCCAGCTCGAATCCGAAGACGTAGAGGTCCCATTTCTCGGTGAGGCCGGGCCGCTCCCGGTGCCCCCGGACGAGCGGGCTCGTCTCCTCCGGGTAGTCCCGCACGAAGGTCGGCTGGCGCAGGCCGGGCACGACGAGTTCCTCGAACAGTTCCTCGGCGAGCTTGCCCGGGCCCCACTTGGGATCCACCGCCAAGCCGACCTTCTCGGCGTACTGGACGAGTTGGGCGCGGTCGGTCTCGACCGTCACCTCCTCGCCGAGCGCCTCCGAAAGCACTCCGTACAGCGTGACCGAGCGCCACTCGCCACCGAGATCGAACTCCGTCCCGTCGGCATGCGCCACCGTGTGCGACCCGCCGATCGCAACCGCCGCGGCCTGCACCAACTCGCGGGTCAGCGTGGCCATCGTGTCGTAGTCGCCATAGGTCTCGTACACCTCGAGCATCGCGAACTCAGGCGAGTGCGAGGAGTCGATGCCCTCATTCCGGAAGTTGCGGTTGATCTCGAAGACCCGGTCGATGCCGCCGACCACCGCCCGCTTGAGATAAAGCTCCGGGGCGATTCGCAGGTACAG
Source organism: Micromonospora sp. NPDC049559 (assembly GCF_040676675.1). Lineage (NCBI taxonomy): Bacteria > Bacillati > Actinomycetota > Actinomycetes > Micromonosporales > Micromonosporaceae > Micromonospora > Micromonospora sp. NPDC049559. The sequence continues at coordinate 120,221 of NZ_JBFAPK010000007.1, forward strand.
ATCGGTATCCAGGGCATTGCTGTGCGTCACGAATGGCCGGGCGGCGGCGCCGCCGTGCAGCAACTGCAGCATCGGCGTTTCGACTTCGACGAAACCCCGCCCGTGCAGCGAATCCCGCAGGCTGCGTACGGTCGTCGCGCGGGTGCGTACCATCTGGCGCGCCTGCGGGCGGACGACCAGGTCGACGTAGCGCTGCCGGACCCGGGCCTCCTCGCTGAGCGGCTTGTGCGCCACCGGAAGCGGCCGGAGCGCCTTCGCGGTGAGCGCCCAACTGTCGGCCAGCACCGAGAGCTCGCCCCGCCGGCTGGTGATCACCTCGCCGGTGATGCCGACGTGGTCGCCCAGGTCGACCTGGCGCTTCCACTGCTCCAGCCGCTCCGCGCCGACCCGGTCCAGCGAGATCATCGCCTGCAGCTCGGTGCCGTCCCCGTCCCGCAGCGTCGCGAAACAGAGCTTCCCGGTGTTGCGTACGAAGATCACTCGCCCGGTCACCGACGCGGTGTCCCCCGTGGCGGTATCGGTCGGCAGGTCGGCGTAGCGGGCGCGGATCTCGGCCAACGTCGCGGTACGGGGATATCCGACCGGATACGGCTCGACGCCGTCGGCGAGCATGCGGTCCCGCTTCTCCCGGCGGATCCGCATCTGCTCGGGAAGATCATCAACGGCCTCGGCGGGGAGGGGGGACTGCTCAGTCACGGCGTGCTTCCTCAGCTAAGAAATCCGGCGGGTTCGGCCCCGAGCGTACTCAAGTGCTTTGGCGCCGGTTAGCGGATAACCACCCCAGAGACGCGATCAGGTCTGGATACGCTCGCCCCATGACTGATCATGAAACGGGGAGCCGGACCGACCAAGCGCTCTCCTTCGGCGCCGCCGCCGCCCGGTACGACCGGTTCCGTCCACCCTATCCGCGTACGGCCGCCAGCTGGATCGCGGCGGCCCCGCCGCCGGCCCGCGTGGTGGACCTCGGTGCGGGCACCGGGATCCTGACCCGCACCCTGATCGGGCTCGGCTACGACGTGGTGCCGGTGGAGCCGGACGAGGCGATGCGGGCACGGCTGGCCGCGGCGACCCTCGGCGCCACCCCGCTGGCCGGCTCGGCCGAGTCGATCCCGCTGCGGGACGGCGAGGCGGACGCCGTCGTCGCCGGTACCGCGTACCACTGGTTCGACCGGGACCGGGCCCACGCCGAAGCGGCCCGGGTGCTCCGACCGGGCGGCGCCTTCGCGGCCATCTGGAACATCCGCGACAACACGGTCGACTGGGTCGCCGAGCTCACCCGCATCGCCGACCGCTGGCGGCGGGACGACCGTGGCCGGGACGCCGTGATCGAGACGTTCGACTCGTTCGGGCCGGACTTCGTCGACTTCGAGCGGGCCGAGTTCCGGCACGAGGTCCTGCACACCCCGGAGAGCCTGGTCACGATGATGACCACGCGCTCGTACTACCTGACGGCGAGCCCGCAGGAGCAGGCGACGATCGAACGCGAGCTGCGCGCCCTCACCAGCGAACACCCGCAGTTGGCCGGCCGGGAGAGCTTCGAGCTGCCGTACCGGGCCCTCGCCTACCGCGCCCGCCGCCGCTGACGGGTCAGACGTTGCGCTCGTAGACCATCCGGAGCCCGATCAAGGTGATCATCGGCTCGTGGTGGGTGATGGTGCGGCACTCGCCGATCACCAACGGCGCCAGGCCGCCCGTGGCGATCACCGCCTCCACCTGCCCCAGCTCCTCGGTCATCCGCTCGACGATCCGGTCGACCTGCCCGGCGAAGCCGAAGTACATGCCGGACTGCAGGCACTCCACCGTGTTCTTGCCGATCACGGAGCGGGGGCGGGTGGGCTCCACCTTCCGCAGCTGCGCGGCGCGCGCCGCCAGCGCGTCGAAGGAGATCTCGATGCCCGGGGCGAACGCCCCGCCGAGGAACTCGCCCCGGCCACTGATCACGTCGAAGTTGGTGGTGGTGCCGAAGTCGACCACGATCGACGGCCCGCCGTAGAGCGTGTACGCGGCCAGCGTGTTCACCACCCGGTCGGAGCCGACCTCCTTGGGGTTGTCGATGGCGAGCTGCACGCCGGTCTTCACCCCGGGCTCCACGATCACGCTCGGGATGTCCCGGTAGTAGCGGCCCAGCATGCTGCGCAGCGTGCGCAGCGCCGCCGGCACGGTCGAGCAGGCGGCGACGCCGGTGATCTCGACCGCGTCACCGGCGAGCAGCCCGCGGAACATCAGGCCCAGCTCGTCGGCGGTGGAGCGGGCGTCGGTCTTGATCCGCCAGGAGTGGACCAGCTTCTCGCCCTCGAAGGTCGCCAGCACGGTGTTGGTGTTACCGATGTCGATGCAGAGCAACATGCGTCAGTCCCGGGGGCCGAGGTGTTTACCTGGACCCTATCGGCCGCTCACCGGCGCCCGGAGATCCAGTGCGATGTCCAAGATAGGCGACGAGTGGGTCAGCGCCCCGACGGAGAGATAGTCGACCCCGGTCGCCGCGTAGTCGGCCGCCACGTCGAGCGTGAGCCCGCCGGTCGCCTCCAGCTCCGCCCGGTCGCCCACCGCGGCGACCACCTCGGCGAGCAGCCGCACGCTCATGTTGTCGCAGAGCAGGAAGTCCGCCCCGGCCTCCACCGCCTCGACCGCCTCCGCCAGCGTGGTCACCTCGACCTGGATCGGGACCCGCGGGAAGGCGTCCCGCACGCGCCGGTACGCCGGGGCGATCCCGCCGGCCGCCAGCTTGTGGTTGTCCTTGATCATCGCGACGTCGTAGAGGCCGAACCGCTTGTTGGTGCCGCCGCCGGCGCGTACCGCGTACTTCTCCAGGATCCGCAGGCCCGGCGTGGTCTTCCGGGTGTCCAGCACGGTGGCCTTCGTGCCGGCCAGCGCGTCGGCCCAGGCGCGGGTGTGCGTCGCCACCCCGGACATCCGGCTGAGCAGGTTCAGCGCGGTCCGTTCGGCGGAGAGCAGCGCCCGGGTCGGGCCGGTCGCGACGGCCAGCACGTCGTCGCGGACCACGCGGTCGCCGTCCGCGACCCGCGCGGTCAGCTCCACCGTACCGGCGGAGGCCAGCTCGAAGACCGCCGCCGCCACCGCCAGACCGGCCACCACGCCCTCCGCCCGGGCGACCACCTCGGCCGTGTCGACCTGCCCCGCCGGGATCGTCGCCACGCTGGTGACGTCGAGCCGTTCGGGCCCCAGGTCCTCCGCCAGCGCGTTCTCCACGATCCCCGCGACCGCCCGCGGGTCCAGCCCGGCGGCCCGCAACGCCGCCTCGGTCGACTCCCTCACGACAACGCCTCCCACGTCTGCCCGACCGTGCCACCCGACCCGATCGACTCCACAAGATGCCCCAACCACTGCGGTCGCGCCACCGGGAAGTCCTCCCGCCAGTGGCAACCACGCGTCTCCTCCCGGGCGTACGCCGCCGCGACCAGCGCGGAGGCGACCGTCACCAGGTTCGTCGCCTCCCAGGTGGCGGTGCGCGGCGCACCCCGGGTCGCGCCGAGCCGCGCCAGCTCGCCCACCGTCGCCCGCAGCGAGTCGGCCGAGCGGAGCACCCCGGAACCGCGCGTCATCGCCCGCTGCAACCCGGTACGCACCGTCTCGTCCACCACCCAGCCCGCGCCACCCAGCCAGGCCCCGGTCGGCGCCGGGTCCGCCTGCGGCGGCAGGTCCCGGGTGATGTCCTCGGCGATCCGGCGGGCGAAGACCAGCCCTTCCAGCAGCGAGTTGCTGGCCAGCCGGTTCGCGCCGTGCACGCCGGTGCAGGCGACCTCGCCGCAGGCGTACAGCCCGGGGATCGAGGTCCGGCCGTGCAGGTCGGTACGGACACCGCCGGAGGCGTAGTGCGCGGCCGGCGCCACCGGGATCAGGTCGGTCGCGGGGTCCACCCCGACCGCCAGGCAGGAGGCCACGATGGTCGGGAAGCGCCGCAGCAGGAACTCCCCGCCCAGGTGCCGCGCGTCCAGGTAGACGTGGTCCGTCCCCTCGGCGAGCAGTACCCGGTGGATGCCCTTGGCGACCACGTCGCGCGGGGCCAGCTCGGCCAGTTCGTGCTGCCCCACCATGAAACGCTTGCCGTCGGAGTCGACCAGGTGCGCGCCCTCCCCACGCAACGCCTCGGAGACCAGCGGCAGCTGGGCAACCCGCGCGGACCCGTTCCCCGCGACCGGGTCCGCGCCGGTCCCGGCGCCGCCGGCCGGGGGCGCCATCAGCGCGGTGGGGTGGAACTGGACGAACTCCACGTCCGTGACGTCGGCCCCGGCCCGCAGCGCGAGGGCGACCCCGTCGCCGGTCGAGACGACCGGGTTGGTGGTGGACGAGAAGATCTGGCCCATCCCGCCCGTGGCCAGTACGACCGCGCGGCCCAGGATCGCGCCCACCCCGTCCTCGCTGCCCTCGCCGAGCACGTGCAGCGTGATGCCGCACGCGCGGGCCGGTTCGCCGGGCAGCGCCGGCGCGCGCAGCAGGTCGAGCACCAGCGCGTGCTCGACCAGCCGGATCCACGGGTCGCGGCCGACGGCGGCGTGCAGGGCGCGCTGGACCTCCGCCCCGGTGGCGTCCCCGCCGGCGTGCACGATCCGGTCGGCCCGGTGGCCGCCCTCCCTGGTCAGCATGAGTGAGCCGTCCGGGTTGCGGTCGAACTCGGCCCCGGTACGCATCAGCTCGCGCAGCCGGGTCGGTCCCTCCTCCACCAGCACCCGTACCGCGGCCGGATCGCAGAGCCCGACCCCGGCGATCTCGGTGTCCGAGGCGTGCGCGGCCGGCGTGTCGAGCGGGTCGAGGACCGCCGCGATCCCGCCCTGGGCCCAGCGGGTGGAGCCGTCGTCGATGTTGACCTTGGTGACGACGGTGACGTGCAGTCCCGCCTCTCGCAGGTGCAGGGCGGCGGTCAGGCCGGCGATGCCGGACCCCACCACGATCACGTCCGTGGTCTCCACCCAGCCCGGGGCCGGCGCGGCCAGCAGGGCGGGTAACGCCGGTAGTTCAAGAGGTGGAAGTTCCATCCAACCAGTCAACCGCGCCGGGCGGCTCCCCCGCCGGCCGGGGCCGCAGAAAGTGCGCCAGCCCGCTCTCCTCGACGGCAAGGTCGACCGGCGGGACGACCGACCAGCGGCACGGCCCTCTTCTCGGCGGCCCCCCTTCTCGCCGGACGGTCGACCGGCGGGACGGGCTCCGTCACGTGGGCGGCCGCCTCACCCCGTCTTGATGGGTAGGGCGGCCGGCCCGGCCCCCTTCAGCGACGCGGTCAGCGAGCGGTCGCTGAGCCACAGGTAACAGCGCACCCCGCGGTCGCCCGTACGCCACTGGTTGGGGGCCGCCGGCAGCGCCATGATGCCCGTGCGGTAGCGCAGGTTGCCGTCGTCCGGCACGCCCACGTACCGGGCGACCTGCTGCCAGCAGCCGGCGTAGAAGGGCACCCAGTCGCGGTCCGTCACGGGATAGGCGATGTCGGGGGCGGTCCAGACGCCGGTGAACTCGGCGTTGTGCGGCCGGGCGCAGTCGCTGGCCGGCATCGACTCGATCGTCTCGGCCCGGGTCAGCTTCGCGGCGTAGCAGCCCAGGTGCAGCGGCGAGGCCGACCGCAGGGCCCCGGCCAGGCTCGCCTCCCGGTTGACCGGGTCGCCGTTGTTCTCGACGTTGGCGACCTCGGACAGGTCGCAGCGGAACCAGCGCGCCCCGCCGTGCCACGCCTCCGCGGGCGGCACCGCCACCCCCAACCAGAGCCGGGCGGTGCGCCACGGGCCGCCGACGTACTCGCTCGCCCTGCCGTCGCACTCGGCGAAGGCGCCGCGCAGCTGCGCCGACCCCGGCTCCGGCGGCTCCGTGCGCTCGGCGTCGAGCCCGGTGAAGGTACCGACGTGCACGGTCTCCAGCCGGTGGCTGGTCGTGCACTCGACCGGGCTGAAGGAGGAGAGGTAGGGGATGGCGACGAAGCCCCCGGCGTGGCAGACGCCGGCCGGAGGTACGAATATCCGCGGCGCGCCCAGCGCGGCCCACCCGTCGGTCAGCTCGCCGTCCACTCCGGCCGGTAGGCCGCAGCCGCTGAGCAGCACACCCGTCACGCCGGCCAGTAGCAGGGTCCACCAACGACGCATCGCGTACCTCCCCAGGGCACCCGCGCTCGGGTATGACACCTAGGGTAACCGGGCAAGCACGCAGAATACAGAGTCGCGTGCCCGGGCCGGTACGGCCGACGGAAGCCGGCCCGGGGCCGGGGAACGCCACCCGGGATCGGGCGATGCCTGCCCCGGGATCGGGCGATGCCGCCGTTATCCCGCGACGGCCAGGTCCCCACGGACCGGGTCGCCCGCCATGCCGGGTACCACACCGGCCGGGTCGGCACCCAGCTCGATGATCCGGTTCGCGGCGTCCACGTGCACCACCCGCGGCTGGTACGACCGGGCGGTCGCGTCGTCCAACTGCGCGTACGAGATGAGGATGACCAGGTCGCCCGGGTGCACGAGGTGGGCGGCGGCGCCGTTGATGCCGATCACGCCGCTGCCGCGCTCGCCCCGGATCACATAGGTCTCCAGCCGGGCCCCGTTGGTCACGTCCACGATGGCCACCTGCTCGCCGGGGAGCAGGTCGGCGGCGTCCATCAGGTCCTCGTCCACGGTGACCGAACCGACGTAGTGCAGGTCCGCCTGGGTCACCGTGGCACGGTGGATCTTGGATTTGAGCATGGTGCGAAGCATTCGAATTCCCTCCCCGAAGTCAGCGGCACCGGCGTCGACCGTGGCTACGCCGGTCAAAGATCCGCCTCAGGCCAGCCGAACCGCGGCATTGTCGATCAAACGGGTGTTACCGACCCAGGCCGCCACCAGCAGCCGCGCCGGCCCCGGCCCCCGGAACGGCGCCGGGTCCGTCACCGGACCCGAGCCCGGGCCCAGGTCGGAGCCCGGCTCGGGCTCCGGGCCCAGGTCGGGGTCGGCGAGCACCAGGTAGTCCAGCCGTACGCCGGGCGCGTTCTCCGGGAACGCCGCTCGCGCCTCCGCCAGCACCTCGTCGGGTCCCCGCCCCGCCTCGGCGGCCGCCGCGCCCGCCCGCAGCGCCGCGGACAGGCCCAGCGCCGCCCGACGCTCGGAGTCCGAGAGGTACCGGTTGCGACTGGAGAGGGCCAGCCCGTCCGGCTCGCGTACCGTCGGCACCCCGACGATCTCCACCGGCACGTCCAGGTCCCGCACCATCCGCCGGATGAGGGTGAGCTGTTGGTAGTCCTTCTCCCCGAAGTACGCCCGGTCGGGGCGGACGAGGTGGAGCAGCTTCAACACCACCGTCAGTACGCCGTGGAAGAAGCCCGGGCGGCTCGCCCCCTCGAACCGCTCGCCGAGCGGGCCGGGATTGACCCGTACCGCCGGCTCGCCCCCGGGATAGACCTCCTCGCGCGCGGGCGCGAACACCAGGTCGACCCCGGCCCGCCGGCAGACCTCCAGGTCCGCCTCGAAGGTGCGCGGGTAGCGGTCGAAGTCCTCGTTCGGCCCGAACTGCAGCGGGTTGACGAAGATCGTCGCGATCACGTGCGCGGCGCCGGCCCGGGCCGCCCGCAGCAGCGACTCGTGGCCCGAGTGCAACGCGCCCATGGTCATCACGACGGCCACCGTGCCGGTCAGCGCCGACCGGGCCGCAGCGAGCTCCTCCCGGGTACGCACCACCCGCGGCGCGACCGAGCCGTTCTCCATCGCCGTACCGGCCCCGGCCGGGGCGTCGGTGCCGCTCATGCCACCCGCTCCTGGTCCCGCGCGGCGTCGTGGCGCCGGGCCTCCCAGTTCCGCCGGGAACCGTCCCGCCGACCGGGTTCCCGGTCGTCCCGCTCGGCGAGCACCCCGAGCAGCGACGCGGCGTCGAGCGGGCGCAACCGTCCGGCGGCCAGCGCCCGGTCGGCGGTGCGCCGGGCCAGCGCGAGGTAGACCGGTACCGACTCCGGCGCGGCGGCGGCGAGCCGTTCCAGGTGGCGCGCCACGGTGCCCGCGTCGCCGCGCGAGACCGGGCCGGTCAGCGCCGCGTCGCCGAGCTGGAGGGTGTTCTCCAGGGCGGCCCGCAGCAGCGGTCCGAGCACCCGCTCGGGCTCCGCCACGCCCGCGTCGCGCAGCCGGTCCAGCGCCTCGTTCACGAGCGTGACCAGGTGGTTCGCCCCGTGCGCCAGCGCCGCGTGGTAGAGCGGCCGGTCCGGCTCGGCGATCCACTCGGGCACCCCGCCGAGGTCCGCCACCAGCCGCGCGGCGAGCGGGCGCAGCGCCGCCGGGGCGGTGACGCCGTACGAGATGCCGGCCAGCCGGGCCAGGTCGTCGGCGGTGCCCGTGAAGGTCATCGCGGGGTGCACCGCCAGCGGCAGGGCGCCCACGGCGGCGGCCGGCGCGAGCGCGGCCAGGCCGTGCGCGCCGGAGGTATGCATGATCACTTGACCGGGTCGCAGGGCCCGGGTCTCGGCGAGCCCGGTGACCACCGGCACGAGCGCGTCGTCCGGTACGGCGACGAGCAGCAGATCGGTCGCCGTGCGGGCCACGGCGTCGCCCGGAAGATTGACCGCGCCGGGCAACAGCCGCCCGATCCGGGAGCGGGCGGCGGTGGAGACGCCCGAGGCCGCGACCACCCGGTGGCCGGCGGCGGCCAGCGCGGCACCGAGGACGGCGCCCACCCGGCCGGCACCCAGCACGCCCACGACCAGGCGGCGGGACGGAATGACGGGGCCGGCGGCGGCCGGCGGGACGGGCCCGACGGCCCGGTCCGGGGCGGCCGAGGGCCCGCGCGTCGATGCGCTCATATCGTGATCCAGTCCTCGAAAAGTGGGTACCGGTCGATGGCAAGTATGCGCCGTTGTTACGGATCGGCGACAAGCCTGTGTGAAAACCTTCACCGCCCCACGGCCTCCACTAGCTGCCCCGCGAGCTGCCCCCCTGAGACTCCGCCGAGCCGCCCCGGCCGTAGGGTCGGCGGGGTGACGAGCCGTGAACGGTCGAGCGGGTGAGCGCCGCGGCCCGGCCCTGGCGGGCCGCGATGGCCGAGGCGCTCTACGGCCCCGGCGGGTTCTTCGTCTCCGGCGCCGGACCGGCCGCGCACTTCCGTACCAGCGCGCACGCCTCACCCGTCTTCGGCGCGGCGGTGCTGCGCCTGCTCGACCTCCTCGACGCGGCGCTCGGCCGGCCCGACCCGCTGGACGTCGTCGACGTCGGGGCCGGCCGCGCGGAACTGCTCGGCACCCTGGCCCGCCTCGCCCCGCCCGGACTGGCCCGCCGACTGCGGCTCACCGCGGTCGAACTCGCGCCCCGACCGGACCCGCCGCCGCCGGACGTGCGGTGGCGGGACACGCTGCCGAGCGGGGTGACCGGCCTGCTGGTCGCCACGGAATGGCTGGACAACGTACCGCTCGACGTCGCCGAGGTCGGCCCGGCGGGCTGGCACCGGGTCCTGGTCGACCCGGCGACCGGTACCGAGTCGACGGGCGGGGTGCTCGGGCCGGCCGAGGCCGACTGGCTGGCGCGGTGGTGGCCGGCGGTGCCGGGCGGGCGCGCCGAGATCGGGCTGAGCCGCGACGCCGCCTGGGCCGAGGCGGTGGCCGCCGTCGACCGGGGGCTGGCCCTCGCCGTCGACTACGGCCACCTGACCGCCGAGCGTCCGCCGGAAGGCACGCTGACCGGGTACCTCGCCGGGCGCCAGGTGCCGCCGCTGCCCGACGGGTCGCGCGACGTCACCGCGCACGTCGCGGTCGACTCCGCCGCCGCGGCCGGGTCCGCCGCCGCGGGGCTGCCGTACACGCTGCTCCGGCAGCGGGACGCGCTGCGCGCGCTCGGGGTGGACGGGCGACGCCCGCCGCTGGCGCTGGCCGGTACCGACCCCGCCGGCTACGTACGCGCGCTCGCCACCGCCTCGGCCGCCGCCGAGCTGACCGAACCCGCCGGGCTCGGCGGCCACTGGTGGATCCTGCAACCGGTCGGCGTCGATCCCGCCCCGCTCATGGCACGATGGCGGGCATGACCACCGAAGCCGGTGACCTCCGCGAGCTGACCGTCGGTACCGGCGCGGGCCTCGACACGGCCGACATGGTCCTGAACATCGGCCCGCAGCATCCCTCCACGCACGGCGTGCTCCGGCTCAAGCTGGTCCTCGACGGCGAGCGGGTGATCAGCTGCGAGCCGGTCGTCGGCTACATGCACCGGGGCGCCGAGAAGCTCTTCGAGGTGCGCGACTACCGCCAGATCATCGTCCTGGCCAACCGGCACGACTGGCTCTCCGCCTTCGCCAACGAACTCGGCGTCGTGCTCGCCGTCGAGCGGCTGATGGGCATCGAGGTACCGGAGCGGGCGGTCTGGCTGCGTACCGCGCTGGCCGAGCTGAACCGGGTGCTCAACCACCTGATGTTCCTCGGCTCGTACCCGCTGGAGATCGGCGCGATCACGCCGGTCTTCTACGCGTTCCGGGAGCGCGAGACGCTGCAGGCGGTGCTGGAGGAGGTCTCCGGCGGGCGGATCCACTACATGTTCAACCGGGTCGGCGGGCTCAAGGAGGAGGTGCCCGCCGGTTGGACCCGCCGGGCCCGGGAGGCGATCGGCGAGGTACGGCGGCGCCTGCCCGACCTGGACAACCTGATCCGGCGCAACGAGATCTTCCTGGCCCGCACCGTCGGCGTCGGGGTGCTCTCCGCCGCGGAGGCCGCCGCCTTCGGCGCCTCCGGCCCGGTGGCCCGCGCCTCCGGGCTCGACCTCGACCTGCGCCGCGACGAGCCGTACCTGGCCTACGGCGCGCTGGACGTGCCGGTGGTCACCCGTACCGCCGGCGACTGCCACTCCCGCTTCGAGGTGCTGCTCGACCAGGTGTACGTCTCGCTCGACCTGGCGGAGCGCTGCCTCGACGAGGTGGACCGGATCACCGGCCCGGTCAACGTACGGCTGCCGAAGGTGGTCAAGGCCCCGGAGGGGCACACCTACGCCTGGACCGAGAACCCGCTCGGCATCAACGGCTACTACCTGGTCTCCCGGGGCGAGAAGACGCCCTGGCGGATGAAGCTGCGGACCGCCTCGTACGCCAACGTGCAGGCGCTCAGCACGCTGCTCCCCGGCTGTCTGGTACCGGACCTGATCGCCATCCTGGGCTCGATGTTCTTCGTCGTCGGCGACATCGACAAGTAGCCGCCGGTCCCGGGACGGGTCAGCGCCAGCGCTCGTCGGAGTACTCGTACCCGGCCCGGCGGGCTCCCGCGCGCGGGACGTCACCGGCGGGCGGGTGGCCGTACTCGCCGTCGTCCGCCCGGCGCCGTCGGCCCGGCTCGCCGTGCTCGGGACGCCACGGCGCCGGAGGTTCGAGCCCGCCGGGCGGCAACGCCGGCACGCCCCGCCGGCCCTCCCCGCCCCGGTCGGCGTGCCACTCCGGGGGGCCACCCGGCCGGTCACCGCCGCCGGACCACTCGCCCTCCAGCGGGTACCCGCCGCCGCGCCGGGCGTCGCCGGGGTCGTACTCGTCGGGATCCGGCCCGGCCCGGCGCGCGCCGCCCCGCCGCGGCTCCTCGCGCCACGGCTCCGCCTGGCGCATCTCGGCCCACCGGTCCTCCATCCGCAGCTCCGTACCGGAGGAGTCGGTGTGCAACGAGGCACGCCGCTCGCCCATCCGGACCTCCTGCCCCCGGTCGTCGCTGCGTACCGACGCCCAGCGGTCGCCGGCCCGCAGGCCGGACCAGTACTCCGCGTCGGCGTCGTCGTCCGCCTCGTCGCGCCGGGACCGCCGGCCCGCGCCGCCACGCGGCTCCGCCTGCCGCCGGCCGCCGCGCTCGTCGTCGCGCGGACCGTCGCCGCGCCAGCCGCCCCGGTCCTCGCCCCGGTCGTCGTCGCGCGGTTCGGCCTGCCGGCGGCGACCGCCCCGGCCCTCCCGCTCGTCGTCGCGCGGGCCCTCGCCCCACCGGCCGGCGCGGCCCTCGTCCCGCGGCGGCTCCGCGCGCCGGCCCCGCGGCGGCTCGTCCGACCACTCCGGCTCCGGCTCGTGCCCGGCCCCGGCGCCGTACACGTTCCCGCCGCCGTAGACATTCCCGCCGCCGTAGACGTTTCCGCTGTAGGTGCCCGCGCCGTAGCCGGCCGCCGCGTCGGGGTCGGCCCCGTGCGGGCCGACGATCGTCGAGCGGGTGGTGACCTGGACGGTCTCGGTGTGCCGTACCACGCCGCCGGCCAGGTGCGGCCGGGGCGGCGCCTCGCCACCGCCCGGTACGCCGGCCCGGCCGCCGCGCGGGCCCCCGCCGTACTGCTGCGCCGGCCCGTACGGGGGTGGCGGGTCGTACTGTCCGGCGCCGGCCGGGTGCTGGTGGCCGCCGCGGGCGCCGTACTCGCCCGCCACGCCGTACTCCCCCGGACCCGGCTGGGCGTGACCGCGCGGTACGCCCGGACCGGCCTCGGCCTGGGCGTATCCGCCCCGCCCGTGCGGGGGCTGGCCGTATCGGGGCTGGTCGTAACCGGCCGGATCGTCGTCATCGTGGTCGGCGTCGTACCCGACGGGTTCGGCCCCGCGCGGGCCGGACCGGTGGGCCGCGCCCCGTGCCGGCTCGCCCCGCACGGCCTCGCCGCGGGCGCTCTCGCCGCGCGCGCTCTCGCCGCGCGCGTCCTCGGCGCGCGCCGGGGCCGGGCCGCTCGTCGCAATCGCGTCCACCTGGCCACGGAGCGCCTGGACGTCGTTCTGGAGGGTCTGCAGCTTCTCGCCGAACGCCTGGTGGGTGGCGCGGGCCGCGGCGGCGATGTCGTTGCGGACGTTCTCGCGGAGACCGTCGATCTCCTCGTAGAGCGTCTCCTCGATTTCGCTACGGACCGTGTCCGCGTTTCCGCGCAAAGTTATCGAGAGGCCGATCAGTACGACGGCCAGTACCGCCAGTACCGCGGCGATCCGCAACGGGCCGTTGCCGCTCCCCACCAACAGCAGCAACGCCGCCAGCGGCGCGAGTCCGACCCCGGCCCAGAACAACACGGTCAACAGCGGATTCCGCCGTGGCTGCTCGGCGCTGTCCGGGTCCGGCATGGCAGTGGAGCCTACCGAGAGTTCCTGAAAGTGTGAACCGGCGGCATCGGTACCGTACCAATTCCGGCACAATCGTCGAACCCGCCCGCGCGCCTCCCCGCCCGGAGCCGAAACGGGGCTGGAGCCGGCCGGAAAAGGCGGGGGCCGGCGGCATCGAATGCCGCCGGCCCCCGCGCCGGAGATACGAGCCGGACCGTCAGCCGGCCGCCAGCGCGCCGTCGGAGGAGAAGACCAGACCCACGCTCGCGGCGCCCGTGGTCAGCGCCGACTTGGTCTGCGGGCCGCCCGCGTCGAGCGAGCTGAACTTCCCCGCCTTGAAGTTGTAGACCTGCACGAGGCCGGCCTGGCACTTCGGCCGCTGCGGGCACTCCGGCGGGCCGGCGAGCACCGTCGCGCTACCGGAGCACTTCGCGGCGAGCTCGGAGATGGTCTTCACGCCGTACTTGTCGGCGAAGGCCTGGGTCACCGCGAACGCGTTCTGGTCCTGGGCGGGGGACGGCTGGCCGAAGGTCAGCCCGACCTTCTCCCCGACGGTACGGAGTCCGCTCACCGTCTTGTCCAGGTCGGGCGAGGAGATCTCGGTGGTCGTGCCCGGGTTGACCTTCTTGTTGAGGAACTCGGCCATGGTGGCGGCGTACTCGGGCACCACCTGGATCTCGCCCTTCTCCAGCGCCGGCTCGTACAGCTCCCGGTTGCCGATCTGCTGCACCGTCACCTGGTACCCGGCGGCGGTCAGCGCGATCCGGTAGAGCTCGCCGAGAATCTGGTTCTCGCTGAAGTTCGCCGCGCCGACGGTCAGCTTCCCGCCCGGACCCTGGGCCAGTCCGGCGGTGAGGTTGTTCGCGGAGGCGAACTGCTCGGCGGCGACCTTCGGCGTCTTGCGGTCGACGTCGACCGCCTTGTTCAACTCGATCAACTTGGACGTGTCGAGCGTGGCGGCGACCTTGTCCACCGCCGCCAGCAGCGCGGGGTTCGCGGCCTTGGCGTTGACCGCCGCGATCACGTTGTCGGTGTTCTGGAGCTTCTTGTCGTCGTCCAGGACGACCAGCTTGCTGCCGGCGACCGGGGCACAACCGGCCCCGGCGGCGGTACCACCGCGGGGAGCCTCGGTGCCGGATGAGCCGGCACCCCCGCATCCCGCGAGGAACGACGCCGCGGCGAGCGCGCCTGCCGCGCCGACGGCGATACGTGTACGTGCGTGCATGGACGCCCGCCTTCCGTGTCCCGGCGCGAACCCCCCGTGGGTCCGGCCGCGTGTCCGACGGACGGCCAAACCGGTGGTCGCCCGCGATCTACCAGGAAACATCTTCACATCCGGTCAGACAACTTCGCCGCCGAGTTGAAACCAGATCGTCATACCCATGTCAGCAATCCGGGCACCGGTTTCGGAACTTCGACCATCGTCGCGAAGAATGCCGGGTTTGGCGCTACTTCCGGGCAGGAACGCACCACGCTCGGGAGCCGTGTCGCGCAGAGATCGGGCGCCGTGTCGCGCGCCCAGCGCAGGCGCCGGACTGCGCCCCGCTCATAAGCCGGATCGCACCACGCCCGGAAGCCGGACCGGGTCCGGCCCCGGCCGGCGGTTTGCGCCCCGCTCAGGAGCCGGCGACCGCCGCGTCGGCGCGGCGGTCGGCGCGCCCGCGCACCCGGGTACGCCGCAGCGGGCGGGGCGTCACCAGGCGCTCGACCAGAGCCAGGACCAGCTCGACCAGCAGCGCCAGGACCGCGACCAGCACGCCGCCGGCGAGGATCTGCCCGCCGCCGCTCGCGATGCCCAACCCGAAGCCGGCGCTGATGATCTGCCCGAGGCCGCCGCCGTTCACGAACGACGCGAGCGCGGCCGTGGCCACCACCTGCACGGCGGCGGTACGGAAGCCGGCGGCCAGGTACGGCAGCGCCAGCGGCAGCTCCACCCAGCGCAGCAGTTGGCCCCCGGAGAGCCCCATTCCCCGCGCGGCGTCCCGGGTCTCCGGATCCACCTCCCGCACGCCCGTGTACGCGTTCGCGAGCAGCGGTGGGACCGCGAAGACCGCCAACGCGATGATCACGGGCGGGCGCCCGAAGCCGAGGAAGGTCAACGGCAGGATGGTCAGCAGCGCGATGGTGGGTATCGCGAGCGTCACGTTCGAGATGACGACGACCACGCCGCCGCCCCGGCCGGTGTGCCCGAGCCAGAGCCCGATCGGCCAGGCCACCAGGCAGCCGAGCGCGACGGCCACCGCCGAGATGGCGAGGTGCTCGCCGAGCCGGTCCAGGATCCCGCCGGGGACGGTCCAGTTCAGCGGGTCGTTCAGCCAGACGATCGCCTGCTCGACCGGGTTCATCGCGGCTCCTCCCCGGCCACCGTCACGGTACGGCCCGCCCGCGTCACGCCGGAGTCCGCCGACGTCCCGGCCCGGCCCGCCCGCGTCACCACGGGGTCCGCCGGCGTCATGATGCCGTCCGACGGGCGATCCAGGGCGTCAACAGCCGGCCGATCCCGGCGAGCACCAGGTCGAGGACGAGCGCGAGCCCCACGCAGAGGACCGTACCCGTGAGGATCTCGGCCCGGTAGAAGTTGTTACGGAAGCCGCCCAGGATGAGCTGGCCGAGGCCGCCGTGGCCGACCAGCACCCCGACCGTGACCAGCGCCACCGTGGAGACCGTCGCGAGGCGCAGCCCGGTGAGGATGCCGGGCAGCGCAAGCGGCAGGTCGATCCGGAACAGCCGGGCGAAGCGCCCGTACCCCATGCCCTGCGCCGCCTCGCGCACCTCCGGCGGTACCTGGTTGAGCCCCGCGAGCGCGTTCCTGATGATCAGCAGGAGCGCGTACAGGACCAGACCGATGAGCACCGTGCCGGTGCCGGTGCCGACGTACGGGGCGATGAAGGCGAACAATGCCAGGGACGGGATCGTGTAGAGGACCCCGGAGAGTGCGAGAATCGGCCCGGTGAGGGGCCGGAACCAGTACGCCGCGACCGCCAGCGGGACAGCCACCACCGCGGCTATCAGCACCGCCTGCACGGTGAGTTCGGCGTGCTCGCGCAGGGCGGCGAGGATGGTGTCGGAGTTGTCCCGCACGTACTGCCAGGAAAACCACGGATTACCCGGGTAATCCTGGTAGCTCAGCTGGAAGGACATACGTGGACGCTACCCCGCCGGACGGTTCCCCCGCTCCGCAGCACACCACGCCCGCGGCCGGGCCCGGCGGCGCCACCGGCGGCGCCGCGACGATCACGCTGGAATCGGTACGCAAGCAGTACCCGGACGGGACCGTGGCCGTCGGTGACCTGAGCCTCACCGTGAAGGCCGGCGAGCTGGTCGTGCTCGTCGGCCCGTCGGGCTGCGGCAAGTCCACCGTCCTCCGCATGATCAACAGGTTGATCGAGCCGACCTCCGGCCGGATCGTGCTCGACGGCGAGGACGTGACCCGCGCCGATCCGGTCCGGCTCCGGCGCCGGATCGGGTACGTCATCCAGAACGTCGGCCTCTTCCCACACCAGACGGTACGGGCCAACGTCGGTACGGTGCCCCGGCTGCTCGGCTGGTCCCGGCCCCGCATCCGGGGCCGGGCCGACGAGCTGCTCGACCTGGTCGGGCTCGACCCCGCCCAGTTCGCCAACCGCTACCCACACGAGCTCTCCGGCGGGCAGCGCCAGCGGGTGGGCGTGGCGCGGGCGCTCGCGGCCGATCCGGTGGTGCTGCTGATGGACGAGCCGTTCTCGGCGGTGGACCCGATCGCGCGGACCCGGCTCCAGGAGGAGTTCCTCCGCCTCCAGGCCGACGTACGCAAGACGATCGTGCTGGTCACGCACGACCTGGACGAGGCGGTGCGGTTGGGCGACCGGATCGCCCTGCTCTCCGAGGGTGGCAAGCTCCAGCAGTACGACTCGCCGGCCGCCCTGCTCGGCGAGCCGGCGACCCCGTTCGTGCGCGAGTTCGTCGGGGCCGACCGGGGCATCCGACGCCTCGCGGTCACCGCGATCACCGCCGAGATGCTGGCACCGTGGCCCGGCCCGACCGCCCCCACCGACCTGCCCACGGTGGCGCTCGGCTCCTCGCTCTACGACGCGCTGGCCGTACTGCTGACCGCGAACGCCGACGAGGCTCGGGTGGTGGACGGTACCGAGCCGGTGGGCCTGCTCAGCCGGCACCGGATCCTCAGCATCGACTACCCCGCCGAGCGGGCCTAGGCAAGACCCGCGGCGAGCTGGCCGGTCGCGGTTGGACCTGCCGCGGTGGACCTGCCGCGGCCGGGTCCGGCGAGGGAAGGGGGCCGGACCCGGCCGCGGGCTCGGGGTGCGTGGGCGGCCCCGTACGGGCTTGCCCACCACCGGTCAGCGGGGACCGCGCCAGCCGCCGAGCGTCGCGATCCCGATGATCCAGCCGACGAAGAAGCCGTACCCGGCGCCCGCGCCCGCCGCCTCGAACGCCCCGAGCAGCGACGGGTTGCTGACGATCAGCGCGGCGAGCAGCCCGGCGAACGCGCCCGCGAAGACGTACGCCGACCAGCCGGCGAGGAGCTGGCTGAGCGTCCCCCGGGCCCGGGCCAGCTGCGAGCCGGGCAGCAGGTGGAGGAAGAGCGCGGTGAGGGCGACGACCAGGATCGCCTTGAGGTCGGCGGCGAAGACGTCCTGGACCGAGTCGTTCGAGTCGAAGCGCCAGGCGGGCCAGTTGAGCAGGCGCAGGAACCAGCCGCCCGCCGTACCGGCGTCGGTGTTGTCCCGGGCCCAGTCGGCGTACCAGGGGCTGCCGAAGACCAGGACCAGGACGAGTGCGGTCAGGGTGCCCGCACCGGTGGTGGTCTTGTAACGGTTGGTGAGAGCCATGGCGCGGTAAATGCCCCGCGCCGTTCCACCGGCAAACCTGACCGGCCGCTATGCGGCGATCCGCCCCCGCTGAGCCGATCGGGCGATCCGCCCGTCCTGCGGCGATCCGGGGCTGGGCGCGCGCCGGCCGGTCAGTGCTTCGACAGGTAGTCGATGAAGGCCGCCCGCAGCAGCGGCGCCGCCTCCTCGTACCCGTGCCCGGTCAGCTCCCGCCAGAGCGCCACCGCCTCGTCGACGGTCGGGCCGACCGAGTTCGGCGAGCCGTCCAGCACCGACGCCTCGTCCGCGTCCGGCAGGTGCCGCAGTACCGACCAGAAGAAGCCGACGTCGCGACGGTCCCGGGCCCGGGCGAAGGCCCGCTCCCGCAGCTCCTCTGTGGACAGGGCATCCAGCTCGGCGAAGGAGGGGGTGGTCGGGCCGCCGGTCGACGATTCGGTCATACCGCCGAGCCTAACCGGCGCGGGTCGGCGTACCCAACTCAAGTCCGCAGGTCAGCGCCAGCGGTCGGGATCCCAGGGGTCCACCCGACTCTCGGCGCGCTGGGCCGGCAGCGAGGACGACCAGGAGTCCGCCCGGTCCGACCGGGGGCTCTCCCAACTCGGGGCGGGCGTACCGGCGGGGGCGCGGCGCCACAGGTCGTCCGGCCCGCCGGGGCGCGGGCGCCCGTACGACTCCACGAGCCGGGTCACGAGCAGACCGCCCGCGACGACCACGGCCGCGATCGCCGCGAGGGCGATGTGCCACTCCCGCCGGTCGGCGTACGTGATGAAGAGGGTGAGCAGCGAGACCGACAGGAGCGTGCCGAGGACCCCGCCGCGACGGCCGAAGGCGCTGGTGCCGGCCACCAGCACCGCTCCCAGCGCCAGCCCGGTCCACTCCAGCCCGGAGGTGGGGCGCACCGGCCCCGTGCCGTTCGCGGCGATCAGTACCCCGGCCAGCATCGCGAAGATCATCGACACGACCAGGGTGAGCGCGACGACCACGCCGGCCAGCGCGCCGCGCCGTACCGCCGGATCGCCGACCGGGCGGAAGCGGCCGACGGTGCGGCGCAGCGTCCTGATGGTGCCCAGGAGCCCACCCAGTACCGCCAGCGCGGCGAAGCCGCCCGCGAGGTACCAGGCCTCGCCGGTCGGGTCGTAGTCGCCCTGCACCTGCACCGGCGCCACCCGCTGCTGGATGAAGACGATCGCGCCGAGCGCCGCCGCGAGGCTGGCCGCCCACGACGGGACGTGCAGGCCCACCACCAGCGCCGCGACCGCCAGTCCGAGCAGCGCCACGGTCACGGTGGCGGGCGCCATCGCCTCGATCACGCCCCGGTCGCCGTTCTCGGCGAAGTGCAGCGCCGAGGCGAGCGCGACCGGCCCGATCGCGAGGTTCGGTACGCCGGCCCGCAGCGTGAGGCCCGCCCCGAGAGCCAGCAGCCCCAGCGCCGTACCGGCGACCAGCAGGTGGTTCAGCCCGGCGCCGCGCAGCTCGCCCGGGTAGTCCCGGTACATCAGGTACGCCAGCGCGCCCGCCCCGAGCAGGAGCACGACCTCCCAGATCAGGTGTACCGCCAGCCGGTCCCGGCCCCCGTCACCGTCGATCGGGTCGTCGTAGCCGTCGTCGACCGGTCCGTCCGGCTGCGGTTCGGTGCGCTCCGTGGCCGGCTCGTACACGTCGGCGACGAAGCTGCCGCCGTGACGTCCCTCGTCCCGGTACCTCGACTCGCCGTACCCCAGGTCGTCCAGCGTCCCGTCACCGACCCGCTCCGCGCCGTCGTCACCGCGTCGCCGGTAGATCGACTCGTCGTACGCCATGTCGCGCGCCTCCTCTGGTCGTCCCGTCGACCAGTCAGCGTGCGGGGCCGGATGGTGGGGCCGAGCTGGCCGAGCGGACCGGGCCGGACGGGCGCGACGCGGCGCCCGGAATCGACCGGTCGCCAGGCACCGTACTCGCCGATCGCGGCCTCGCGTAACCCCCGAGCAGGCCGGGCCCGCGACGCGCGCCCGTCAGGGGCGGCGGTCGCGGTCCTCGCGCTCGTCGTCGTCGGGCCGCTTCGGCACCCGGCAGGACCGCTCCAGCCAGAGCGCCGCGCCCACCAGCGCGAGCGACCCCGCCAGCCCGGTACTGGCAGCCGGAAGATCGTTGTACGAGGCCCTGGTCTGCTCGAGGATCAACCAGCCCGTGGTGCCCGCGTAGAAGCCCGCGAAGATGGAGCCCGCCAGCGAGGAGGCCTTGGCGAGGACGACGAACCGCGCCACCGCCAGCGGGTCGACCGGATCACGCCCCGGTCGCCGCTCGATCCGGGCCCGGGTGTTCACCGCCGCGTACCCCTCCAGCACCGCGAGGGCGGCGATCGTCACCGCCGGCAGCCAGGGCAGACCCGGGATGTCCTGGTAGAAGGTGCTGATCAACAGCCAGGCCAGGGCCGCCGCGGCCAGGCCGGAGACGATCAGGCTGGCCGGCCGGGTGGGCCCCATCCGGCCGCGCTCGGGCGCGGGACCGCGCGGCGGCGACTGCCGATCGGTCATCGCGCCACCTCGTCACGCCCGCCGCGACCCCGCGAATCGTCGCTCGCGCCCCGGCTCCCCGGCGACCGGGCGGAGCGGCGCGGCGTCGTCCGGCCACCGCCGCCCGAGCGGTGTCCGCGGGCGCCGGGCCGCGCCGCGGCGCCGAACCCACCGTCCCAATCGCTGCGCTCGTTCATTGAACCGACTCTAACGGCAGTTCTGGTCGAGGGCTCAGGTCCGCCACGTCCCCGGCGACCGGCTGCGCGTTCAGCAGGTCGGTGAGCCAGCCGTGCCCGGGGAGCCGCCCGTACGGCTCCACGTCGATCCACGGCCGCAGTACGAACGCCCGCAGGTGCGCCCGCGGATGCGGCAGGGTGAGCTCGGGGTCGTCGCTGAGGACCGCCTCCCCGGCCTCGTCCCAGACGGCGATCACGTCCACGTCGAGGCTGCGCGGCCCGAACCGCCGCAGCGGATCCCGGACCCGCCCCGCCGCCTCCTCGATCGCCCGCGCCCGGTCGAGCCAGTCCCGGGGGGTCGCGCCCGGGTCCCGGACGACCAGCACCGCGTTCAGGTACGGCGGCTGCTCCGTGTCGCCCCACGGCGGCGTCTCGTACACGCCCGAGGCGACCAGCAGCACCTCCCGCAGGGCCGTCACCGCCGTACGAAGGTGGCCGATCCGGTCGCCGAGGTTGCTGCCGATGGAGAGCACCGCCCTGGTCACGGCCGCCTCCCCCGGGTCACGGTGACCGCCACGTCGGCGAACTCGTGCGGTATCGGTGCGCGCGGCTTGTGCACCGTCACGGTGGCGGCCGCCACCCGCGGGTCCGCGAGGCAGGCCGACGCGAGTCGGTCCGCCAGCGTCTCGATCAGGTTCACCGGCTCGCCGGAGACGATGGCGACCAGCCGCTCGGCGAGTTCGCCATAGTGGACGGTGTCGGCGACGTCGTCGGTACGGGCGGCCGGGCCGAGGTCGAGCTCCAGCACCACGTCCACGACGAAGTCCTGCCCGTCGCGCCGCTCGAAGTCGTAGACGCCGTGCCGGCCGAAGGCCCGCAGCCCCGTCAACGCGATCCGGTCCGTGCTCATCGCATCCCCACCCGACTCACGACGCCTTCCAACCTGTTCATCGCGCCTCCACCCGACGCACGGCGCCTTCCAGCCGGCTCATCGCGCCTCCACCCGCTGGGCCAGCCGGGGCCGCCCGCTGGCCTGCCACACCGCGAGCGCGTCCGCCGTACCGCGCACGTCGTGCACCCGTACCCCCCACGCCCCGGCGGCCACCGCCAGCACGCTGGTGGCGACGGTCGCCGCCTCGCGCTCCGCGACCGGCCGCGCGCCACCGTCCGGCCCGGCCAGCAACGCACCGAGGTACGACTTCCGGCTCGCCCCGAAGAGCAGCGGGAACCCCAGCTCCAGCAGCTCCGGCAGGCGGGCGGTGAGCTGCCAGTTGTCGGGGGCGCGCTTGGCGAAGCCCAGACCCGGGTCGATCACGATCCGGTCGGCGGCGACGCCCGCGGCGAGCGCCTCGTCCACCCGCTGCGCCAGCTCGGCCCGGACGTCGGCGACCACGTCCGAGTAGACCGCGAGGTCCTGCATCCGCCGGGAGTGCCCACGCCAGTGCATCAGCACCCACGGACAACCCGCCTCCGCGACCACCCTGGCCATGTCCGGGTCCGCGAGCCCACCCGAGACGTCGTTCACCACCGCCGCGCCCGCGGCCAGCGCCGCCGCCGCCACGCGCGCGCGGGTCGTGTCGATGCTCATCGGTACGCCGGCGGCGGCGAGTTCGCGGATCACCGGCAGGACCCGGTCCGCCTCGGTCGCGGCGTCCACGCGGTCCGCCCCGGGCCGGGTCGACTCCCCGCCGACGTCGACGAGGGCCGCCCCGTCCACGTGCATCGCCACCCCGTGCCGGACCGCCGAGTCGAGGTCGGCGTACCGCCCGCCGTCCGAGAACGAGTCCGGCGTGACGTTGAGCACCCCCATCACCACCGGTGAGCTGGACCGCAGCAGATCAGTCACGGCTAGACGGTAGCCGACCCCCCGCCGCCGGCTCCGTCGGCGCGGCCCGCGCGCTCAATCCCCGGGAGCCAGCGCAGAGGTATAGCGAGCGAGCGCAGCGGCGCCGGCGTCGTCCTGGAGCCGAGGAGCGTGCGGCGAAGCCGTCACGCCCCGCGGGCGAAGGACGATCGCCCCTCGGGCGCCGCGAAGCGACGCGAGCGCAGCAGCACAGCGAGCGAGCGCAGCGGCGCCGGCGGTGTCTGCACTGACGCGTCGCGGCGGCCGACCACCCACCCACACCGCCGCGGAAGGAAAGACACCGCCCCTCAGGCGCCGCGAAGCGACGCGAGCGCAGCAGCACAGCGAGCGAGCGCAGCCGCGCCGGCGGTGTCTGCACTGACGCGTCGCGGCGGCCGACCACCCACCCACACCGCCGCGGAAGGAAAGACACCGCCCCTCAGGCGCCGCGAAGCG
>NZ_JBFAPK010000007.1:143070-223128 GCF_040676675.1 Micromonospora sp. NPDC049559
GCGACGCGAGCGCAGCAGCACTGAGCAGGGGATTGGTACGGACGTCGGAACGGGCTTCCAGTACCCGACGGGCATGCTCTTCGCGGCTTGTTCCAAACAGGAGCGGGCCGTACGCTTTGGAATTGCGCAGGATCGGATGGCGAAGCTTGAGGGGAAGGGCCAAAGCGGGGAAAAACGCCCATAACGCGTCACCTGCCGTGACGGGCACGAAGCAGCCGGTCTACCACGACTATCGACAACCCGGCATTCGCGCCAGGGCTTGACAAGTACGCTGCCGCGGCTCCGCCTGCCGTGGCTCGGGGAGGTTTTTCGATGATCGCGACGGAGTCCGTGGAAGCGGTGTGGTCGGGTGCGACCCACGCCCTCCACGCGCTCGCCTTGGTGCCGCTCGCCGAGCCGGCCCCCAAGGGCATCGACACCAACGGCGTCGTCACCTTCTTCGCCAGCAAGATTGCGCCCATCCTGCTCGCCGTACTCGGAGTGATCTTCATCGGCCGGGCCAGCCGGGGTGAGATCTCCAAGGTGCTGACCAGCTCGGCCATCGCCATCGTGGGCCTGGCCTTCATCGCCGGCGCCGCCACGCTCTTCTTCGTCGGCGACTACCTGATCAACCTGATCTTCGAATAGGCGCCTGGGCACGAGATGCGGCTGCGCACCGACGACGACATCTACCGGGCCCGCCTGGTCTACCTCGGCCCGCCCGGGTACACGCTGCCCATCCACCTGCCGTACGCCCAGTACGGGTTGTTCATGCTGCTGGTGCCGCTCTACGTGTTCATCCACTGGCTGTTCACGTTCAAGGTCGAGCTCTTTCCAGCCTGGGAGATCGCCCTCGCGATCGTCACGACGTCGTTCGTGTTCCGCTACGTCGATCCCGATCGACCGGCCCGCATGGTGATCCGGACCGCCCTCACCGACTGGCGGCGGACCAGCGAACCGGCGACGGAACAGCGCGACCCCCGGCTGATCGCGACGCGTATCCGGGTCCGGGAGGAGCTGGCATGATCCAATCCGCGTGGAGCCAATCGAGGCGGGATATGTACGCGTCGCACCCCAGCACAGCCATCGCCGGCCCGAGCGAGGCGATGGCATGACCCGCCCCACTCCGCCGGGTTCCTCTCACCCGGCCGGCCGGTCCGGCAACCACGATGACTACTCTAGGCAATCAAACAACTACGGCGAGCCGGCCGGCGAGGACGAGGTCGTACGTGACGGCGCGCTCGTGACCAGCCCGGGACACGGCGGGGTGGCGGTCTTCCGCGCGCCACACCCGCCGGCCCGGAACCGTCCCGCGCCCACCAGCGGTAACGGCGTGCAGCCGTCCCCGACATCGGCGCAGCCGTCCGGCACCGCCGAGCACCCCGACATCGACTCGCCGTTCCTCGACCTCTTCGCCGGTGGCGGCCCCCGGCCGGCCGCCCATCCCCGCCCGCCCCGCGCGGTCGGACCGGCCGAGCCGCCGGCGCCGCGCCGCCCCGGCTGGGGCGAGGAGCCCGTGGAGCAGCCCGCCCCGGCCGTCGTGGTCGAGGCGCCGTCCCGGCCGGTGGAGCCCGTACCGGCGCGCCCCAACGGGCGTACCGAGCGGACGCCCCCGACCGAGTGGCCGGAGGACGAGACCCTGGCCGACCCGACGGCGGCCATCGCGCTCCCCTCCCCCCGCCCCATGGCGAGCCCCGCTCAGCGGAGCACGCCGCGGCCCCGGCCCAGCCGGCACCGGATCCCCGAGCAGCCGGGTCCGCTGCCGGCGACCCGTCCGGTCGGCGAGTCGCTTCCGGCGCAGCCGTCGACGGCGCCCGGGGGTGCCCCAGCCCCGCTGGACCGGCCAGCCGGCGCGGCGACCCCGGCCGTGGAACCGGCCCGACCGGCGCACCTGCCCGCGGAGGACACGGACCGGCGTACGGCCCGGCGAGACCCCGGCCGGCCGCCGGAGCGCGCCAAGCGATCCGGTCGGGAGCCGGCGGCCAAGCCGGTCCGCCCGCCGAAGATCCGGTTCCGTGACCGCGATCCCGCGATCGAACTCGCCATCACGGAGATCGCCGGACACCTGACCTTCACCCCGAACACCGTCACCGCCTGGTACTGGCTGCCCGAGGTCCGGTGGGCGTTCCGGCCCGACGCCGAGCGCGAGGCGCTGCTCGCCGCCATCGCCGAGCAGTACGCGGGCCTCGCCGGGTTCCGGCTGCACCTGCGGCGGACGACCCGGCCGTTCCCGGCCGACGAGTGGGCCCGTACCGTCGACGCGCACACCCCGAACCCGCTCGCCACCGTGCCCGGGGCGACCAGTTGGTCGGACCATCTCGTGGCCGCGCAACGGCACCTGCTCTCGGTCAACCACGCCGAGGGGCAGACCTACCTCGGGGTCACCTTCGCCCGCCGGTCGCTCGGCAACTCGCTCAGCGAACGGGTGCTGCGCGCCTTCGGCCGCGGCGTCGCCGAGGGGGAACGGCGCAAGTTGGGCCGTACGGTCGAGCAGTTCGACGAGGTGCTCGGCGCCTTCGGCATGCGGGGACGGCGAGTGACCCCGCAGGAGCTGGAGTGGCTGCTCTACCGGTCGGTCGCGCTCTGCATGGCCCCGCCCGGCACGCTCTCGCCGATCACCGGCGGTCGGTGGGACCGCGGTGACCTGCTCGCGCTCACCGAGCAGATCGAGCGCTACCGCACCCCGTACGGCTCCACGGTCAAGCTGGTGAACCGGATGACCGGCGAGGAGCGGCACGTCGCGGTGCTGGCCGTCGGCCGGATGGAGCCGCTGGAGATCCCCGAGCGGCACGAGCCGTGGCTGCACTTCCACGAGCGCCTGCCCTGGCCGATGGAGCTCTCCACCCGGGTCGACATCCTCGGCTCCGGCGACTCGTTCCGGAACCTCGAACACCGGCTCCGGATGATCCGCTCCCAGCAGCTCGACTACGCCGAGCATGGCATCGACGCCCCGCCGGAGCTCGAGCGGCTCGCCAAGCGGGCCCTGGTCATCGGCGACGAGATGACCACCGGGCTGCCGGTCGACTCGGCCCGCGCGCACGGCTGGCACCGCATCGCGGTCGGCGGACGCAGCCGGGAAGAGTGCCTGGAACGGGCCCGGCGGCTCATCCAGCTCTACTCCCGGGAGCTGCGTATTTCGCTGCAGCACCCGAAGAACCAGGACTGGCTGGCCCGCGAGTTCATCCCGGGCGAACCCATCGCCAACACCGGCTACGTCCGCCGGATGCCGGTGAACCTGCTGGCCGCCGCGCTGCCGCAGGCCGCCTCCACCGTCGGCGACCGGCGCGGTGACCTGATCGGCCGTACCGCCGGGACCTGCCGTCGGCCGGTCTTCCTCGACCTGCACTTCCCGATGGAGGTACGGGAGCGCTCCGGTCTGGCCGTCTTCGTGGCCGAGCCCGGCGGCGGCAAGTCCACCCTGCTCGGCGCGCTGGGCTACCTGGCCGCCCGGCGTGGCGTACAGGTGACCCTGCTCGACCCGTCGGGTCCGCTGGCCCGGCTCTGCGCCATGCCCGAGCTGCGGCCGTACTCGCGGGTGCTCAACCTGACCGGCTCGGAACAGGGCACGCTCGCGCCGTACTCGCTGATCCCCACCCCGCTGCGCAGCGAATTTTCCGCCGGGGCGGCCGGCGACCGGGAGTACGAGATCGCCGTCTCCAACGCCCGCGCCGAACGCCGGATGCTGGTGCAGGACATCTGCATGATGCTGGTCCCGCCGCAGGTCGCCCGAGAGGCGTCCACGGCGACCCTGCTGCGCCACGCCGTACGGCAGGTGCCGGCCGAGGAGACCTCGACCCTCGACGACGTGGTGGCCTGCCTCAGCGGGCTCGACGACGACGCCGGCCGGGAACTGGCCAACCTGCTCCTCGACACCGCCGAGATGCCGCTCGCGCTGCTCTTCTTCGGCCGCCCGCCGCAGGGGCTGCTCGGCGCCGACGCCGCGCTGACCGTGATCACCATGGCCGGCCTCCGGCTGCCCGATTTGAAGATCGAGCGCGAGTACTGGTCGGCCGAGGAGGCGCTCGCGCTGCCGATGCTGCACACCGCGCACCGGCTCGCGGTACGTCGCTGTTACGGCGGCTCGATGAGCGCGCGGAAGCTGGTCGGCCTGGACGAGGCGCACTTCATGGAGGGCTGGCGCTCCGGCCGCTCGTTCCTGGTCCGGCTCGCCCGCGACTCCCGCAAGTGGAACCTCTCGGCCCTGGTCGCGTCGCAGAACCCGCGGGACATCCTCGGCCTGGACGTGCAGAACCTCGTCTCCACCGTCTTCGTCGGCCGGATCGCCGAGGACAGCGAGATCGCCTCCGAGGCGCTCCGCCTGCTCCGGGTCCCCGTCAACGACGGCTACGAGGCGACGCTCGCCTCACTGTCCAGCGTGGACGCGTCGTCCGCGGCCCGGCTCGGCTTCCGCGAGTTCGTCATGCGCGACGTCGACGGCCGGGTGCAGAAGGTACGGGTGGACGTCTCGTACGTCGAGGGCCTGCTCGAACATCTCGACACCACGCCGGCCATGACAGCCGGGGCGCAATCCAACCTGCCGAGCAGCGTCGCGGACCTGGAGGCGTGACATGGCGCGAGCGGGAGCCAGGCTCACCGCACTGACCCTCGCCATCGGGCTGCTCGCGGCCGCGACGGTGCTCTGGCCCTTCTTCGGTGCGACACCCGCCTCGGCGGAGCCCGCGCCGGCTCCGGGTCTCTGCACGACCGAGCAGTGGCAGGCCGACTTCCGCGCCTGCGTCGGCAAGCTGCAGCAGGTCGGCCAATCGGAGATCGAATGCCGCAAGCCTCCGGTCCCCAGTGCCCCGGACTCGGGCCTGGCCGGTTGGTTCGCCAGCCGCCCCGAGTCGGCGAAGGATCCCGGCCCGAAGGGCATCTACAGCATCTACGGCTACGCCGGCTACAGCTACAGCATCTATGACGGCGGCTGTGCCTCGACGCTGGTACACGCCGACTACCGTTTCACCACCACCATGGCCAACGGCGAGTTCATGGTCGCCACCGCGGTGATCGGCGCCTCGAACGCCCTGCGCGAGCGCGCCTGGGACCCGCAGTCGATGTGGGGCTGGGCCGACCCGCTGGTCGATCAGGCGACCAAGGCCGTGTACCAGAAGGTCTTCAGCGTCTTCGGCATTATCACGCTCTGCGTGGTCGGGCTCTATCTGCTCTGGCGCTCCCGGCAGTCGGACATGAGCAACGCCATGACCACGGCCGGCTGGGCCCTGTTCGTAATGGTCGCGGTGACCGCGCTCGCGGCGTGGCCGGTGAAGTCGGCCAACCTCGCCGACGGCACCCTGGTCACCACCCTCGGTGTGGTGCACGACGCGGTGGGGCCGGCCGACAAGTCGATTCCCGCGGACCAGTGCGCGCTGCCCGACCCGAAGTCCTGCGTCGACACCCGCCCGCCAGCCGTACGGGCCAGCGACACGGCGACCGAGACGATGCTCTACCGGAACTGGCTGCGCGGCGTGCTCGGCTCGGCCGACAGCGAGACCGCCAAGAAGTACGGCCGGGCGCTCTACGACGCGAAGGCGTTCTCCTGGGAGGAGCAGGAGAAGCTGCGGGCGAACCCGGGCACCCGCGACGCAACCGTCCGGCAGAAGCAGGCCCAGTGGATGACGGTCGCGGGCCAGATCGAAACCGAGGACCCGGAGGCGTACGAGTACCTCCAGGGCAGCCGCGACATGGAGCGGGTCGGGGCCGGCTTCATCGCGATCCTGGCCTCGGTCCTCTTCGCCATGTTCGACCTCACCGCCTCGCTGCTGGTGCTGCTCGGCTTCATGATCTTCCGCTGGGCCGTCATCGCGGCACCGATCCTCGGCACGGTCGGCCTGCTCCGTCCGGCCAGCTCCGGTCTGCGCCGGCTGGCCAACGCCGTGATCGCGGCCGTCTTCAACATCGCGATCTTCGGTACCGGCGCGGCCATCTATCTCTTCGCCGTCGATTTGATCATGAGCACCCCAACACTGGCCGGCTGGCTTCAGGTGGTACTGGTCTGGCTCTGCGGCGTGGTCGGCTGGCTGCTGCTGCGGCCGTACCGGCGCATCACCCAACTGGGCGGCAAGGACAGCAGCGAGGCCATCACCTCGGCCGGCTCGTGGCACCGCCGCTTCTTCCGGGACATGCGTGAGGCCGCCCGCCTCGACGTGGTGGAGCCGGGCGGCACCGCCGAGCCCCGGTTCGGGCGCCGACGCCAGGTGGTCGTCGAGCAGAGCAACCTGCGTCCCGAGGCCCGGTTGGAGGACCCCGCCCACGGCGCGGCCACCCGCTCCGGCGAGCGGGAACGGGAAACGGTCCGGGCCGAAACCGGGGGCGGATCGGAGAGCCCGGCGCCCGAGCGGCGTTCCAGTCCGCCGCGCCCCCGCCGGAACCGACCGTCTGAGTGGACCGAACCGGACGTACCGGAAGAGGCACCTTCCTTCGCCATCTACCGGCCCGACTCGGCCGAGCGGCCGGCCACCAGGCCGGCGCCGCCCCGGGTACGCTCCGAGGCTCGGTGACCCCGATGCGACGGGCCATCGAATTCCTCACCACCCGCCTGCTGCGCTCCCGGCTCGGCATCGCGGTGCTGCTCGCGGCGGTCATCTTCGGCATCATCGGGGCCGCCCGGCTCGTCGCCGGCCCGTCCGACGGCGGGCTCGGCCTGCCCCGCGAGCCCAGCCGGCCCATCACCACCGTCGACCCCTCCGCCGGCGACGACGGGGTCCTCAACGACGAGTCGGTGCCGTCCCCGAGCACCCGGCCGGGCAGTCCCAAGCCCGAGGAGGTGGGACGCGCCTTCGCCGACGCCTGGCTCATCCACCGCGACGTCTCGCCCGAGCAGTGGCACGCCGCCTTGCTGCCGTACTCGACCCCGACACTCGCGGAGAAGCTCACCGGCGTCGACCCGGTGGCCGTACCGGCCGACCGGCTGACCGGTGAGCCGACCGTCGTCCCGCAGACCGAGAGCCTCGTGGAAGTGACGATTCCGGTGGACACGGGCCGGCTCCGCTTACGCCTGGTGGCACCGGACGGTCGGTGGTTGGTGGACGGCGTGGATTGGGAGCGGACGTGACATCTCCGGTGGGGGCACTCGGCAACCTCGGCAGGTCGGCCCGGCGACGGCGACGCCTGGTCCCGTTGGCGCTCGCGCTGACCGCCGCCATGGCCCTGCTCTGCTGCACCGGTGGCGCCGGCGCGTTCATGCTCACCAGCCTGGGCGGCGACGAGGATCCGGTTTACAGCCTGGCCTCGTCGGACTGCGGTCAGGGTGGACCGGTCAAGGCGGACGGCTCGATGCCGCGGATCGGGGCGTACGACAAGTCGAAGATGCGCAACGCCGCCATCATCATCAACGTCGGCGCGCAGATGTCCGTGCCGCCACGCGGATGGGTGATCGCGGTTGCCACCGCGATGCAGGAGTCCGGGCTGTCCAACCTGCCCAACCTCGGCGCGCGGAACGACCACGACTCGATCGGGCTGTTCCAGCAGCGGCCGAGCCAGGGCTGGGGCACGGCGGCACAGGTCCGCGACCCGGCCTACGCGGCCCGCAAGTTCTACGAGAAGCTGCTGAAGGTCAAGAACTGGCAGCGGCTGCCGCTCACCGACGCCGCGCAGAAGGTCCAGGTCAGCGCGTTCCCGGACGCGTACGCCAAGCACGAGCCGATCGCCACGGAGATCGTCAACCTGCTCGCCAACGGCGCCGCCCGCTCGGCCATGGACGCCGGCAATCCGCGGTGCGCGGAGGGCAGCGAGATCGCGGCGTCTGGCTGGGGTGCCCCCATCCCGGGTTCCCCCGGCTCGGGATTCCGCACCGCCGACCGGCCGAAGCACAACGGCGTCGACATCGGCGCGGCCAAGCGCACCCCGATCCACGCCGCCGCGGCCGGCCGGGTCCTCGTCTCGCGCTGCGACCCGGACAACGCTGGGCGGCTCAGCTGCGACAGCGACGGCTGGCCCGGCAAGGGCGGCTGCGGCTGGTTCGTCGACATCCTGCACGCCGGCAACATCATCACCCGCTACTGCCACATGATCCAGCAGCCGAAGGTGCACAAGGGAGACCTGGTGCAGGCCGGGGAGGTCATCGGTATCGTGGGGTCGAGCGGCAACTCGTCCGGCCCGCACCTGCACTTCGAGGTGCACCTGAACGGCGACCGGAGCAGCCGCGGAGCGATCAACCCCGTGCCCTTCATGCGAGAGCGCGGCGCGCCACTGGGGCGCCGGGAGTGAGGTGGCGAACCGCGCGATGAGTCGCGAGCCGCTACCCGACCCCTTCGCCGGTGAGCCGGACTGGGCTCCCCTACCGCCTCGTGCGATCAGGCTCGCGCCGGCCACCGGCTCAGTCGAACTGCGGGGCCAGCGCGTCCTAGTGGGACTGCCCGGCCTCGGTTGGCGCGCCGACCTGCGCGCCGACGACCGGGTGGTGCAGGGCAGCCGGACCTATGTGCCGGTCATCCCGGAACACGAGTGGTACCGCGCGGAGGCGGAGCAGACCGAGGTGTTCGCGCCGCTGGTACCGGCCGATCGGGTCTGGGTCGAGACGTTGGGCGAGCGCAATCCCGACGCCGTGGCGCGGGCCGACGTCGTCTCGCGGCTGGTCACCCTGGACGTGCCGGCGCACCGGGCCCCGGTCCCCGTCGTCGACGCCGACGCCGTCTCCGGCCGGCGCGTCGTGCAGGTCGTCGACGGAATCGAGCGCCGGGATCTGCGGGCGGTCACCGAGGTGCACACGAGTCTCGACGGTGACATCTGCGTACGCGTCACCAGCGAGATGGAGTGGTACCGCTGGGCCTGGAACGGGCAGGCCCCGAAGACGCAGGAGGTACCCGTGCACCTGCTCTGGATCGAATAGCACCCACGGATAGACCCGGCCGGATCGGCCGAGCGGGATCAGGTCGCGCGACGTGCCGTGCAGACGCCCCAACCGTCGTCCTGACGGGTGGTGAACTGCCACGGCTGCCGCTCGGTCTGCGCAAGGCTGCCTACCACGGTCGAGATCACCAGCTCGACCGCGACGTCAGCGTTTTTGCCGTGCTTGTCCACCCGCAACGCACCCCAGCTGACCTGGAACGTGGTGTTGAACCGTTTCTCGCGGGCGGCCAGGTCCGAGCGCAGGTCGCTCAGGGGGCCGAGCTCGATACCGCTGGCGCAGGTGTACTGACCGGCGAGCGTGTCGTCCCGGTCCACGAGGAACGCGCGCAGGTAGTTGTCCACGACCACGTCCGGGGCGCTGCGGTCGGGCGCCGTGGCGCGGTCGTAGAGGACGTAGCCGATGGTGGCACCACCCAGGCAGAGCGCGGCGAGCGCGCCGCCGACGATCGCCAGCACCAGCCGGAGCCTGCGCCGGCGGGGCGCCGGCGGCGGTGTGACCGGCTGCGACCCGGCCTGGCCTGGCGGTGTCCGCTGCGTCGGAACACGGGACACCTGGGAACCGGCTGGGGGGTGCACTGATTCCACCCCCCGAGGCTATCGGCTGGCGCCGACTTACCCAATGCCCGGAAGAGCCGGATCATCGACTGCGCGGGACCAGTCGGTGACGGTATGCGATCAGTGCTGGCCGGCGTCGAAGGGCGCCACGAGGACGGCGGTACCTCCACGGGAATGACGGCCCCCTGGGATACCGTCAGACTTCAGATACCCGGGTACCGGCCGCGAGGGGAAGGTGGACGGGTTGGCCAGCTTGAAGGCGCGGACGAGCCAGGCCGCGGCGCTGCACCGACGGGTGGTCGCCACCGTCACCGCCGCGTCGACGGTACTGGACGCGACCCGTCCGGCCCCGGCCGACCAGCGGGCGCAGCACTCGCTCGCGGAACGGCTCCGGGCCGCCGCCGAGGAACTGGTACCGGGCTGGCTGGGCGCGCCGCTGGACGCGCAGTCCGAGGACGCGCCGCTTGGCGGTCCGCACCTGCCCGGGTACGTCCGGATCGGTATCGCGCAGCCGCTCGACGACGCCCGCTTCCCGGCGGTGGTTCCGTTGCTCGGCACCGGACACCTCACCGTGGACGCGGATGCCCGCGATCCGCGGGTCGCCGGCCTGCTCCGGTCGTTGCTGCTGCGCCTGCTCGCGGCCGCGCCGCCGGGCGCACTGCTGGTACGGGGCGTGGACGCGGCCGCTCCCGGCGAGGTGTTCGCGCCGTTCGCGCCGCTGGCCGACGCGGGGCTGATGCCGCCGCCGGCCACCGACCGGACCGGGCTGCGGGCCGTGCTGGCCGAGGCCGAGCAGTGGATACGTCCGGCGCGGCCGACCACGGCGCGGCACTACCGGCGGGACCGCACGCTGCTGCTGGTGATCGCCTCCCTGCCGGAGTTGACCGAGGCGGTCGACCTGACCCGGATCGGCGCCCTGGCCGAGCACGGTCCGGAGGCGGGGCTGCACCTCGTGGTCGCCGGTTGGCCGCCGCCGCCGTTGACCGCGGAGACGACCCAGCCGCCGCTGCCCCGTACCACGATGATCGCCCTGCGCAACCCGTACGCCCTGGTCGGCGACCCGCCCGGGACGTCGTTCGCCACCCCCGTGCCGCACCTGCCCGGTACCGGGCTGAACTCACCCGTCTTCCT
This sequence comes from Micromonospora sp. NPDC049559, assembly GCF_040676675.1. Taxonomy (NCBI): domain Bacteria; kingdom Bacillati; phylum Actinomycetota; class Actinomycetes; order Micromonosporales; family Micromonosporaceae; genus Micromonospora; species Micromonospora sp. NPDC049559. Next base: position 153,583 of record NZ_JBFAPK010000007.1, read on the forward strand.
CGACGAGGATCCGCCGGCCCGCCTCGTCGAGCGGGTCTGCCAGAAGCTCGCCGCCCGGTTCGACGCGGGTTCCTGCCTCGGCCTGGGCGACCTCCTGCCGGACGAGACGGAGCAGCTCTGGTCGGAGGAGTCGACGGCGGGGCTGCGTACGACCGTCGGCAGCGACGGTGGCCGGGTGGTCAGCCTCGGCTTCGACGATCTCACCCCGCACTGGATCGTGCGCGGACGCCCGGGCTCGGGCCGGAGTTCGTTCCTGGTTAACGTCCTCTACGGGCTCTGCGGTCGCTACTCGCCGGAGGAACTGGCCCTGTACCTGGTGGACTTCTCGCCCGGGGCGACGTACGCCGAGTTCGTACCGACCGGGCGTGACCCGTCCTGGTTGCCGCACGTGCGCGCCGCCGGCATGGAGGCCGACCCCGAGTACGGCCTGGCCGTGCTCCGCGAGCTGACCGCCGAGGTCGAGCGGCGGGCCCGCGACTGCGCGGAGGCCGGCGTGACCCGCTTCTCCGAGCTGCCCGCCGGTCGGCGCCCGCCCCGGGTCGTCTGCCTGTTAGACGAGTTCCCGCTGCTGCTCGCGGGCGATGCACCGGCCGCCGACGAGGGGCTGGCCCTGCTGGAGTCGCTGGCCCGCACCGGCCGCTCGTACGGCGTCCACCTGATCCTCGCCACCCGTACCGCGCCCGGGCTCCAGGCACGGGCGGGCGGGGTGGACGGGATCCTCGGTCAGTTCCCGGTGCGGGTGGCGCTGCCCGGCGGCAGCGACGCGCTCGAACCGAGCAACGACGCGGCGGCCGGGCTGCCCCTGGGCACGGCCGTGGTGAACACCGCGGGTGGGCTGGGCGGGCCGCGCGGGGCCACCCGCGGTCACGAGCGCACCGTGCGCTTCCCCGCCCCGCAGCACGAGCCGGCCGTGCTCGCCGCGCTGCGGCAGCGGTTGTGGGAGCGACGCGCGCCGGACGCCGTACCGCCGCCGGTCTTCGCCGGGTACGCCCGTCCCCGGCTGGACGACGATCCGGCGTACCGGGCCGCGCTGGCCGCTACCGAGCCACCGCCGGCGCCCGCACCGGCCCCCCGCGGCGGGGCGCGCGCCGACCGAGGCACGGCGAGTACGTCGTCGGGCGCGGCGGAAACGCCGAGAGCGCTGCTGGGGCGGGCCGTCGACGTACCCGGCGCCACGGTCGGCGTGTCGTTCGACCCGGCTCCGGAGCACCAGCTCGCGGTCGTCGGGCCGGACCCGGCCGGCGCCGACCTGCTCGGCTCGGCCGCGCGCAGCCTCGCGGCGGGTCACCCGCCCGGCTCGGCCCGTTTCGTCCTCGCGTCCCTCGCCCCCGACCCGGACCGTACGGTGCCGCGCCTCGCCGCCGAGCTCGCGGAGCGGCACCCGGTCGAGACCGTCGACGCGGCCGGCCTGGCCCGGGCGCTCGACCCTGGGGCGGCCGGAGACCCGGACCAGCCCGGATACCTGGTGGTCTTCGGCCTGGACGGCCTGGACCCGGAGACGGTGCCGGCCGACCGGCTGCGGACCCTGCTGACCGAGGGTCCCGGGCGCGGCGCGCACCTGCTCTCGTGGTGGCGACGGCCGGACCGGTTCGCCCGCGCGCTGGGCGGCGCCACGGCTGACAGGGGTACGCAGGGCGCGGCACACACTCAGGACGCCGGTCACGCTCGGGATGGGTCGGCGTCCCCGGGTTCCGCGGGCGGCTACGGCGGCAGCCTGGTCCTGCTCGACCGGCCCGACCCGGGCGTCGTCGCCCTGCTGGGTCACCCCGTCGAGTGGCGTCCCCGACCGCACCGGGCACTGCTCTACGACGGTGCGACCGGCCGTACCACGCTCTTCATCCCGTTCGTCCGCCCCGGCGACCCGCCCGAAGCGCTGGAGGCACCGTGACCGACCAGATCAAGACGCCCACGCCGCGACCGGCGGAGCCCGCCGGTCCGGGCGCGCCCGGAGCCGAGAGGTCCGGAGCCGAGGAGCGCGCGGTCCACTCGCCCCGCACCTCGAACGACGCCGGCGAGCGAGCACGGCCGCGCGACGCTGCCGTGCGTCAGGGAGCGCGGGCGAAGCCCCGTGACCCGGAGGCGAACGACGCCGCCGCGCGCCGCACGGCGGACGGGACCGGCGGCGCGGCGAGCGGGCGCGACAGCGACGCCTGGCAGGAGTACGTGGCCGCGGCGCGCCAGCTGGACGCGGTACGCCGTGCCGCGGCGGCCGCGGCGGGCGAGCAGGCGGAGTCGGTGCAGACCGCGCACGAGGAGCTCGCCGAGGTACGGGCGCGGCTGGTGCCGCAACGGTCGCGGCTGCGTGGGCTGGGCGTGACCGAGCTGGAGCTGACGCCCTCGCCGCCGGAGGTGACGGTGGCGGCCCGGGCGATGGCGGCCGGGCCTCGGGCGGTACTGGCGGCGCTGCGCCAGGCCCGGGGCGCCCTGGAACTCGCGGACGCCCGGGTCACGGGCGGCACCACCGGTCCGCTGGACTGGCTGGCCGGGTGGTCGCCGTGGCTGCGCAACCTGCTGGCGTACGGGTCGTTCGCGGCGCTGGCCGTCGTCGGGCAGCTGGTCTTCTACGTGGTGGCCGGCGGGGCGTTACCGGTGCTGGCGCTGCTGGCGGGGCTGCTGCTACCGGTCGCCGCCTTCCTGGGTGCCTGGGTCACCCTCGGTCTCGTCTCCGAGGCGGCTCCGGGCGGCGGAACCTCGCGCACCCCGCTGCTGGGCGCGCTGGTCTGTCTGCTGCCGGCCCTGCTGATCTGCGCCGCGGCCGGACTGGTGCGGCTGGCGACGAGCTGAGGTCCGCCGGCCCGCGCGTCGGCACGGTCGCCGGTCGCGGGCCTACGAGCGGATGATCAGCGACATCGCCTCGGCCCGCGACTTCGCGTCCCGCTGGAACAGCCCGCGTACGGCCGAGGTGATGGTCTTGGATCCGGCCTTCTGGATGCCCCGCATCGCCATGCACATGTGTTCGCACTCCAGCACCGCCACGACGCCGCGCGGCTCGAGCTTCGACATGAGCAGGTCGGCGATCTGCGTGGTGAGGCGCTCCTGCACCTGCGGGCGTCGGGCGTAGACCTCGACGAGGCGGGCCAGCTTGGAGAGGCCGGTGATCCGGCCGGACTCGCCGGGGATGTAGCCGATGTGCGCCACGCCTCGGAACGGCAGCAGGTGGTGCTCGCAGAGGCTCATCACGTCGATGTCCCGGACGACGATCAGCTCCTGGTGGTTCGCCTCGAAGGTGGTGGCGAGCACCTCGCCCGGGTCGACGCGCAGGCCGGCGAAGAGCTCGGCGTACGCGCGGGCGACCCGGGCGGGGGTCTTGCGCAGACCATCGCGGTCGGGGTTCTCCCCGACCGCGATGAGGATCTCGCGTACGGCCCGCTCGATCCGGCCGAGGTCGACGACGTCCTCCACCGGCCGGCCGTTGAGCTTGCCGTTGATCAGCCGGGCGGCGAGGTAGTCGAGCGAGTCCTCGCCGTCCGGCTCCGTCGCCGAGCCCTCCCAGCCGTTCAGCTCAGCGGAGGTCTCGGCCCGTCCGGTGTTCAGTGGCCACCGTCCGAGTTGGGCGACGCACCGCCGCCGATGGCGGCCTGCCCGTCGGCCACGGCCTGCGCCTTGAGCTTCTCCTTCTCGGCCGGCGTGAGCACCGGGGGCTCGGTCGAGGGCTGGCGCTTGCCGAACCCGTTGTACGGGGCCATCGGCGGGCGCTTCACCACCCGGGCGCAGATCCGGGCCATGTCGGCCGTGGAGATGGTTTCCTTCTCCATCAGTTCGAGCACGATGTTGTCGAGCACGTCGCGGTACTCGACCAGGATCTCCCAGGCCTCGTCGTGGGCCAGCTCGATCAGCGCGCGCATCTCGGCGTCGATCTCGGCGGCGACGGCGTCGGAGTAGTCCCGCTCGTGGCCCATGTTGCGGCCGAGGAACGGCTCGTCGCCGGTGGTGCCGTACTTGATCGCACCGAGCTTGGAGCTCATGCCGTACTGGGTGATCATCGCCCGCGCCAGCGAGGTGGCCTTCTCGATGTCGTTGCCGGCACCGGTGGTCGGCTCGTGGAAGACCAGTTCCTCGGCGGCGCGACCGCCGAGCGCGTACGCCAGCGTGTCGATCATCTCCGCGCGGGTCTGGGTGTACTTGTCCTCGGTCGGCAGCACCAGCGTGTGTCCGAGCGAGCGACCGCGGGACAGGATCGTCACCTTGTGCACCGGGGCGGAGTGGGGCAGCGCCCAGGCGACCAGCGCGTGACCACCCTCGTGGTACGCGGTGATCTTCTTCTCGGCGTCGCTCATCACCCGAGTGCGGCGCTGCGGGCCGGCGATCACCCGGTCGATCGACTCCTCCAGCGCCTCGTTGGAGATCGCCCGCTTGTCGCTCCGGGCGGTCAGCAGCGCGGACTCGTTGATCACGTTGGCCAGGTCGGCACCGGTGAAGCCGGGGGTACGCCGCGCCACCGCGTCGAGGTCGACGTCGGGCGAGAACGGCTTGCCCTTGGCATGCACCCGCAGGATCGCCTTGCGGCCCTCCATGTCCGGCGTGTCGACCGCGATCTGCCGGTCGAAGCGGCCGGGGCGGAGCAGCGCCGGGTCGAGGATGTCCGGCCGGTTGGTGGCGGCGATGAGGATCACGCCGCCCTTGGTGTCGAAGCCGTCCATCTCGACGAGGAGCTGGTTGAGCGTCTGCTCGCGCTCGTCGTGCCCGCCGCCCATACCGGCGCCGCGGTGCCGACCGACCGCGTCGATCTCGTCGACGAAGACGATCGCCGGGGCGTTCGACTTGGCCTGCTCGAAGAGGTCGCGTACCCGGCTGGCGCCGACGCCGACGAACATCTCGACGAAGTCGGAGCCGGAGATCGAGTAGAACGGCACGCCGGCCTCGCCGGCGACCGCGCGGGCGAGCAGGGTCTTACCGGTACCGGGCGGGCCGAAGAGGAGCACACCCTTGGGGATCTTCGCGCCGAGCGCCTGGTACTTCGCCGGGTTCTGCAGGAAGTCCTTGATCTCGTGCAGTTCCTCGACGGCCTCGTCCGCGCCGGCGACGTCCGCGAAGGTGGTCTTCGGCGTGTCCTTGGTGATCACCTTCGCCTTGGACTTGCCGAAGTTGAGCACCCGCGAGCCGCCGCCCTGCATCTGCGACATGAAGAGCAGCAGCAGGACGACCAGTACGGCGATCGGCAGCAGGTTGAGCAGCAGACTCAGGAAAACATTGTCCGAGTTGACCTCGGTATTGATCGGCCCGGTGATGCGGTTGGCCGCCTTGGCGGCGGTCACCTGGTTCCAGACCTCGTTGCCCACCTCGTACGGGAACTTGGCCTGGATCTTGTCGGTGGTGGTGTCGCCGAACTTGGCCCGGTTGGCCAGGTCGAGCTGGAGCGTCTGCTCCTTGTCCTGGAAGACCGCCTTCTTGATGCCGCCCTGGTTGAGCTGGTCGAGCACGACACTGGTGTCGACCTGGTGGTAGCTCGGGCCGCTGTTGAAGAACGAGCTGAGGCCAATCGCACCGATGATCACCAGGATGATCCAGACCACCGGGCGGCGGAAGAAACGCGTACGTTCCATGCTGTTGTCGAGCGCCTTAGCGCCCGGACCCTCCTGATCGACGTCCTGACCGTCTGATGTTGTCGCCGCCGGAGCGGCGGCCGGGGCCGCCTGGCGGGCCGGCCTCGACCCCGGGCGCTGACGTGCGCCGCGGTCATTCGACGGTACACCGTGAATGCGAGGAGCGAGCCCTCCGGGGCGACGCGCGGGATACGCGACGGCGCCCGGGCTGGCCAGCCCCGCAGCCACGGCCGGACCGGCGGCTTCGGTGGGCGCGTGGAGTTGACCCGCGCGGCCCTCCGGAGGGCTCAGCCGTCCGTTCGTCGTGCCGGCGTGACGGCGGATCCGCGCCTGACGCCCAACTCCATACGGTCAAATGGGGCAGAACATCCGGCGCGGAGCTGCATCCGCGCCACCACCGGATACCGTAGCCGGGTTTCCTGAAAGCGCGCTGTACGTCCGCTCGATATTTTCGGGGACCGATGCCCGCTCAGCTCTGAGCGTAATTCCGCCGGCCCGTCGAACCCGAGCGGCGGGCCCGTCGAACCCGAGCACCGGGCCTGTCGAACCCGAGCACCGGGCCCGCCGCCGCGCCGGGCGCGACACGCGGTCCGGCGCGCTCGGCGGCCTCCGGCCGGAGCGGCGCCGCGGCGGCCGTTCAGCCGCGGGCGTAGACCTCGGGCTTGAGCACCCCGACGAAGGGCAGCTCGCGGTACCGCTCGTCGAAGTCGAGGCCGTAGCCGACGACGAACTCGGTCGGGATGTCGAAGCCCACGTACTTCACCGGTACCGACACCTTGATCGCGTCCGGCTTGCGGAACAGGGCGACCACCTCGACGCTCGCGGCCGAGCGCGACTCCAGGTAGCGCAGCAGCCAGGAGAGGGTCAGGCCGGAGTCGACGATGTCCTCGACCACCACCACGTGCCGCCCGGCGATGTCGCGGTCCAGGTCCTTGAGGATCCGGACCACGCCGGAGGAGGTGGTGCCCTGGCCGTACGAGGAGACGGCCATGAACTCCAGCTCGGCCGGCGGCCCGTGCCGTCCCAGCGCCCGGGCGAAGTCCGCCATGAACATCACGGCGCCCTTGAGCACGCAGACCAGCAGCAACCCGTTCTCGACCGAGGCGTAGTCCGCCGCGACCTGTTTGGCCAGTTCCGCGGTCTTTTCCCGGATCTGTTCCTCGGAAATGATCACATGATCGATGTCGGCGTCGTACCAGGAGCCGTCAGCCATGGCCCTAGCCTGCCGTACCGCCGTGGGGCCGCGCCGCCGGGGCGGGGGTTTGTGATGTCCGCACCGGGCCGAGACCCCGGCGACCAGGGCGAACGGGCCCCATACCGGGCGGTCAGCAGGCCGTGGAGCGCCAGCGGCGGCCGTCCTCGGTGGGCTTCCAGTCGGCGGAGTCGCGGCTGTCCGAGGTCAGCCCGGCCATGCCGGCGACGGCGAGGAGGAGCAGGAAGAACAGGAGTACGAGGAGTTCCATGGCGGCACCTTCCGTGTGTCTCTGGTGGTAACCGCCGGTGCGCACCGGACGTCACGGACAGTGTGCGCCGACGCGGCGGGGCGCAGACAGTGGCAGAGATGCCATCGCACCTCGATTTCCTGCCAAACTGCCGCTAGGCTTCGGCCATGCTGCGCAAGGTGGCCGTGATCGCCCTGGACCGCGTCGCCCCGTTCGAACTCGGGGTGCTCTGTGAGGTCTTCGGCACCGACCGGACCGCCGACGGTTTCCCCGAGTACCGCTTCGACGTCTGCACCGCCGACGGCCGGCCGGTCCGGACCACCTCCGGCTTCCTCCTGACCCCGCACGGCGACCTGGGCGCGATCGACGAGGCCGACCTGGTCGCCGTACCGGCGCACTCCTGCCCCGAGGTGGTCGCGCCCGAACCGGTGCTCGACGCCCTGCGCCGGGCCGACGCCCGCGGGGCGTACGTCTTCAGCGTCTGCTCCGGCGCCTTCCTGCTCGGCCAGGCCGGGCTGCTCGACGGCCGGGAGTGCACCACCCACTGGCGGCACGTCGACGCGCTGGCCCAGCAGTACCCGCTGGCCCGGGTGCGGTGCAGCTCCCTCTACGTCCAGGACGGCAACCTGCTCACCAGCGCCGGCACCGCCGCCGGCATCGACGCCTGCCTGCACCTGGTCCGGCAGGCGCACGGCTCGGCGCTGGCCACCAAGCTCGCCCGGCGGATGGTGGTCCCACCGCAGCGCGACGGCGGGCAGGCCCAGTACATCGAGGCGCCGATCCCCCGCACCCCCGACGCGCCCACGCTCGAACCGGTGCTGCGCTGGCTGATCGAGCACCTCGACGAGGCGGTCACCGTGGACGACCTCGCCGCCCGCGCCCACATGGCACCCCGCACCTTCGCCCGCCGGTTCCGGGCCGAGACCGGGGCGACGCCGCACGACTGGATCACCAACCAGCGGGTGCTGCTGGCCCGGCGGCTGCTGGAGGAGACGGAGCTGGGGATCGAGGCGGTGGCCGCCCGCGCCGGCTTCGGCGAGGCGGCGACCATGCGCCATCACTTCGCCCGCCGGCTCGGCGCCACGCCGCAGGCCTACCGCGCCACGTTCCGCACCGTCGCCCCGGTCTGACCGGTCGCCGGGCCCGGGCGGGTACGGCCACCGGCCTCGGGGGACGGACACGGCCGCCCGGCCCGGGCGGCGAGCGCGGTCGCCCGCCTCAGCCGGCGACGGCGGTCAGCCGGGCGCCGCGACGGACCACCCGGATCGCTCCCGGCAGGTGCACGGCGCCCTGCCCGCGCCAGCCGGTGACCAGTTCGTCCAGCGCCGTCACGTGCCGCTGGGAGAGCGCGGCCGGCGGGGCGCCCAGCTCCCGCGCCCAGGCGTGCAGCACCCGGGTACGCACCGCGGGCAGCAGCCCGGCCAGCGCCGGCACGGCCAGCCCGCCTTCGGTACGGGCGCTGGCGAGCGCGGTACCGGCGAGCGCGTCGAGGGCCGCGTTGTCGGCGGCGACGAGTCCGGCGGTACGGGCCAGCCCGGCCACCACCCCGGGTCCGAGCGCCTCGACCAGCGCCGGCAGCGCCTCCGCGCGTACCCGCGCCCGCGCGTACGCCGGATCGGCGTTGTGCGGATCTTCCCAGGGCGTCAGCCCGAGCGCCGCGCACGCCTTGCGCGTCTCGTCGCGCCCCACGTCGAGCAGGGGCCGGAGCAGCGGGACCCCGTCCAGTACCCGCTCGGCCGGCATGGCGGCCAGCCCGCGCGGGCCGGCGCCCCGGGCCAGCGCCAGCAGCACCGTCTCGGCCTGGTCGTCCCGGGTGTGCCCGAGCAGCACCGCCGCGGCGCCGTGCCGCCGGGCCGCCTCGACCAGCGCCCGGTACCGCGCGTCGCGGGCGGCGGCCTCGGGACCTCCCGGCCGGCCGGCGACCGCCACCGTCGTCACCTCGACCGGCGCGAACCCCGTATCCCGCGCCCAGCGGGCCACCAACTCGGCCCGGCCGGCCGAGCCGGGCTGCAACCCGTGGTCCACGGTGACCAGCCCGGCGGGGCGGCCCAGCCGGGGCGCCACGAACGCGGTGGCGGCGGCCAGTGCGAGCGAGTCGGCCCCGCCCGAGCAGGCCACCAGTACGGGTCCGGCGCCGCGTACGCCGGTCAACGCCCGCCGGACCGCGACGCGGAGCGCGGCGACGGGCGGCGGGAGGGCGGCCACGGGGCGGCTCAGCCGGCGGCGAGCAGCGGACCGGCGGGGCCGTGCACGCGGCGTACCCAGGCGTCCGGATCGGTCAGCTCGGACAGGCGCGGCAGGGTCAGCGGGGAGTCGAAGACCTTGTTGAAGCCGTCCATCCCGACCCGCTCGACCACCGCGTGGACGAACTTGCGGCCCTCGGCGTACTGGCGCATCTTCACGTCGATGCCGAGCAGGCGCCGGACGGCCTTCTCCACCGGATTGCCCGCCTCGCGGCGCCGGTTGAACTTGAGCCGGATCTGGTCGACGCTCGGGATCACCTCGGGGCCGACGCCGTCCATCACGAACTCGGCGTGCCCCTCCAGCAGCGTCATCAGCGCGGTCAGCCGGTCGAGGACCGCCCGCTGCGCCGGCGTCTGCACGATGTCGAGGACGCTGGTCCGGCTCTCCGGGTCGCGGATCAGGTCCGAGATCGTGGCGACGCCGCGGCGGAGCCGGTCGAGCAGGTTGTCGCCGCCGCTCTGCGAGGCGTCCACGAACGCCTGCACCTCGCCGAGGAAGTGCCCGCGCATCCACGGCACCGCGGTGAACTGGGTCCGGTGGGTGACCTCGTGCAGGCAGACCCAGAGCCGGAAGTCGCCCGGGTCCGCCTCCAGTTTCCGCTCGACCTCGACGATGTTCGGCGCCACCAGCAGCAGCTGCCCGGGATCACCGGAGAAGACCTCGTACTGGCCGAGCACCCGGCCGGAGAGGTAGGCGAGGACCGTACCGGCCTGGACGCCGGTCAGCCGCGACCCGATGGCCTCGGTGACGGCCCCCGGCTGGCGGTCGCCGGAGAGGCGGGCGACGAGCGGCGTGACCACCTCGCGCAGCCCGGCGATGTTGGTCGCCGCCCAGTCCCGCCGGTCGACGATCCGCACCGGCGGGTGCGCCACCTGCGAGCGCAGCCCGGTGTACGCGGCCACGTGGCCCGCCGCCTCCTCGGTGCGCCGGCGGAGATCCGCCACCACGTCGGTGGCCTCGTCGTAGGAGACCCGCGGCCCCGACTTGCCCAGCGCGCCAGCGGTGGCGGCGGCGAGATCCCAATCCACGAACTGCGCCATGCACCCACCGTACCCGGGCACCCACAACCGCACCCGGGCTCGCGGACGGCGGGGTCAGCGGCAGCCGCAGCCCGCCAGCTTGGCCACGATGTCGTCGAGCGCCGGACGGGCCTGTTCCAGGTCGCTCGGCACGTGGTCGGCGAGGACCGCGAACGCCAGTAGCCGGCCGTCGACGGTGGTCACCACCCCGGAGACGGCGTGCACCCCGGTCAACGTGCCGGTCTTGGCGCGCACCACCCCGGCGGCGGACGCCGCGCCGCCCTTGAACCGCTCGTTGAGCGTGCCCGACCAGCCCGCCACCGGCAGCCCGCCGAAGATGCCGGCCAGCTGCGGGTGGGAGCCGTTCCCGGCCAGGACGAAGACCTTGGTCAACAGCTCCGGGCTGATCCGGTTGTTCCGGGACAGGCCGCTGGCGTCGGAGAGGGTCGCCTCGTCCGCCGGCAGGCCGAGTTCGCCGAGCACGGTCTTCATCGCCGCGGCACCGCCGTCGAACGAGGCGGGCTGGTTGCGGGCGAGGGCCACCTGGCGGGCGAGCGCCTCGGCGACGATGTTGTCGCTCTGGCCGAGCATGACGTCGACCAGGCGCGCCATCGGCGGTGACTCGACCCGCCCCAGCTCGGCACCGGGGACCGGGGCGGCGCCGGGAGACGAGTTGGCGGCCGGTGGCGCCGTACCCTTGGCCACCGCGGCGGCGGGGAGCCCGAGGGCCCGGGCGAAGGCCCGACCCGCGGCCAGATCCGGGGTGGCGGAGCGCGGCGCGTAGCCTTCGCCCGCCCTCGGGTCGGTACGCGCGCCGTCGATCATCAGCGCCGTGATCGCCCCGCCGAAGCCGCCGGTCGGGATGTCGCTGTCCCAGCCCGGTCCGAAGACCGGGCCGGAGTAGAGCGAGCCGTCGACCGTCACCTTTGTCGGCGCCGTACCGCCCAGGGCGCGTTTGACCTGCTCGGCCAGCTGGTCGAGGCGGGCGGCACCGGGGTAGAAGCCGTTGGCACCGGCGGCGAGGGTCGGGTCGCCACCGCCGACCAGGACCACCTCGCCGGGCGCGGCGCCGGCCACCGCCCGGGTCGGGATCCGGTACGCCGGTCCGCGCGCGGCCAGTACGGTCGCCGCCGTCAGCACCTTCGTCACCGAGGCCGGTACGGTCGGCGTCCCCGGCTGGCGGTCGTAGAGGTCCTGCCCGGTGGCGACGTCCACCACGGAGACGTGCACCTGGTCGCCGAGGACCGGCTTGCCGACCAGCGGGCCGAGCGCCGCGGTCAGCCCGGACGTGCTGGGCAGCGGCGCGTTGGCCGCGGCCGGGGCCAGCACCGGCGGCGGGGCGGGCTCGGTCGAGTCGGCCGCTTCCCGGTCGGGGTCGGCCGCGCCGAGCCAGCCGGCCACGGGGCCGGGGCGGAAGACCGCCACACCGGCCGCGGCCGCGATCAGCACGAGCACGCTCGCCAGCACGGCGACGAGCCCGCGACGGCGCCGCCGGGGCGGCGGCCCGCCCGCCGGGGCCGGTGGCGTCACACCGGGCGGCGAGGGCGGGACCGGCACGCCGATCGGCGGCGTGGCACCCGGCGACGACGGCGTTCCACCGGGCCCCGGTGGAACCGGCGCGGCGGCGAAGGGCGGGCCCGGATCTCCCGGCCAGGCGGGCTGGCCGGCCGGCCGGGTCGGTGGAGGCGGCGGGCCGGGAGGGCCCGGCGGGCGGCCGGGCCCGGAACCGGGAACGGACACCGAGGCCCGCGCGGACGTGCCCGGGCCGGGGTGGCCGGCGGGCGGCGGCCAGGCGGGCGGGTTCCCCGCTGCCGGCGGCAGACCCGGACCGGCCGGGCCCGGCGATCCGGACGACGCGTTCGGGCGGGCCGACACGTTCGCACCCGGACCGGCGGGCACAGGCGGACCGCCCGGCACACCCGGACCGGCCGGCGGTGGCCAGGCGGGCGGGTTGGCGCCCTGGCCGGCCATTCCGACGACCGGACCGGGGCCGGGGCCCGCCGGAACGCGTACCCCGCCCGGCGGTCGCGCCCCCGGTCCCGGCACGGACGCGGGCGCCGCGGGTCCGGGTGGCGACGCGGGCGCCGCGGGTCCGGGTGCGGGTGCGCCACCGGCGGACGGGGGCGGAGCGGGGTCGGTCGCGGAATCGGGCCGGCCCGGCCGTCCCGGGTACGGCGGAGGCGGCGGCAGCGCCGGGTACCGTCCGCTCACGGCCGGCGAGCCCGGCGGTGGCGGTACCGACGCACGGCCGCTCGACCGGCCCGGACCCGGCTGCGGGGACCGCGGCGTGGCACCGGCGTCCTCCGCCGGCCCGACGGGCGCTGACGACGGTACGGCCGACGGCCGAGACCCGTCCCCGGGGCCGGAATGTGAATCTTCCCTCCCCACGACCCCCTCCTCCGCTTCGATGGAATGGCCTAGGCGACACTACTGAGGTCCGAGACTATGCGGCGGCCGGAGTGCCGAGTGGCCAACACTCGACCGGTTCCCGCTATTAATTCCGTTAGCCAGCGTGGGCGACGAGGGAGCGTGAAGATGGATTTCGACGTGACGGTTGAGATCCCGAAGGGTCACCGCAACAAGTACGAGGTGGACCACGCGACCGGCCGGATCAGGTTGGACCGCACACTCTTCACTTCTACCCAGTACCCGGCGGACTACGGTTTCATCGAGGGCACCCTGGGCGAGGACGGAGATCCCCTCGACGCCCTGGTGCTGGTGCCCGAGCCGACCTTCCCAGGTTGCCTCATCCGGTGCCGGACCATCGGCATGTTCCGGATGACCGACGAGAAGGGCGGGGACGACAAGGTACTCTGCGTCCCCTTCGAGGACCCGCGCCAGGAGCACCTGCGCGACATCCACCACCTGGGCGAGTTCGACCGCCTGGAGATCCAGCACTTCTTCGAGGTCTACAAGGACCTGGAGCCGGGCAAGTCGGTCGAGGGAGCCACCTGGGTGGGGCGTACCGAGGCCGAGGCGGAGATCCGGGCCTCGTACCGACGCCAGGAAGAGGCGGTCGCCGAGAAGGGCAAGCACGAGGCGCACTGAGTTATCTGCCCTCGCCTCCGCTCGGGCGGCTCGCGCGCCTGGAAAGCCGCGGCGCGCTCGCGGGGGCTGTCGTCACAGACAGGACTGGCCGGTCACGGATCTCCGTGACCGGCCAGCGGCGTATCGGGTGGGGTTAGCCGAGGATGCCCCGGGCGCGGCCGTACAGGCCGAGCACCGCGCAGGCGACGGGTACCACCGACACCACCATCAGGGTGTCGACGAGGTCGGCGGCCCGTCCGAGGTACGGCGTGGCGGGGCGGCGCGAGTACGTCGCACCGGCGCCGACGGTCAGCAGCGCCAGCACCAGCCCGCCGACGGTGAGCCCGAGCAGCCCGATCTCCCCCACCTGGCCGGCCAGCGCCACGCCGAGCACGGCCAGCCCGGCGAGTCCCCCGAGCACCAGCGGTACCCGCTGCCGCACCGTGATGAAGAGCCGGGAACGCAGCAGGAGCGCCGCGGCGCAGACGGCGACGAGGACGTCCCCGGCGACTCCGCCCGACCCGACCAGGACGATCGACGCCACGATGGTGAGCACCGCGTGCCCGATCAGCATCCCGGTGAGCGTCTCCTCGGTACGGGCCACGGCGGCGAAGACGCGACCGCGCTCGGGGCGCTCCCGCGCCGCGTCCAGGGAGGTCGACTTCCCGGTCGTGAAGCCCTCGGCGGCCTCGGCGCCGGTCGGGAGCGTGATCGGCGGCATGGGGAGCTTGCCGAACCGGATCGCGAGCAGCGGCAGCACGCCGATGGCGCAGACCAGCACGGCGAGCAGCACCGCCGCCGCGCCGGCCGCCGACAGGAAGAGCCCGGCCAGCGCGGTCAGCGCGCCGAGCAGGCCGACGGCGGTACCGGCGGCGAAGACCCGCAGCCCGGCCGCGACCCCCACGGCGCCGAGCACGGCGGCGAGCAGCAGCGCCACCGACCCGGCGAGCAGTTCCGGGCCGCCGATCCAGCGGACCGGTCCGAGTACGCCGGCCGGGTCGCCCGAGGCGACGAGCAGCGCCCCGCCGGCGAAGGCGTACGGCATCGCGTAGCCGCCGAGCGCGGCACCGGCGAAGGCGTCCCCGTACGCGCGGGAGGCGACGACCCCGCAGAGGGCGAGGAGTACCGCGATGCCGAGGCTCACGTACGCGCCGAAGCCCCAGGACGGGCCGCCCGCGAGCGTGGCGACCAGCCCGGTCGCGAGCAGCACACCACCCCCGACCAGGGTGGCGGTCCGGGTGGACGCCCCGGTCCAGGCGTTGCCCCGGCGGCGGGCGCCGTCGGCGATCGCCTCGACGACGTCGTCGTACTCCAACTCCGGCCACTGCGCCCGGGCGGGCACCAGGTGCAGCACCTCGCCGTCGCGTACGCCCTGGGGCAGCAGCGCCTGGGCGGGCTGCAGTACGGCGCCGTCGGTACGGCGCAGCAGCCAGCCACCGTGCCGTTCACCGTCGTCGGCCAGTCCCTCACCGGCGTGCCGCAGCACCTCCGGCAGGAGTTCGACGAGCGGCAGGTGCTCGGGGAGGGCGACGTCGACCCGGCGTTGCGGAGCGCTTATCGTGACGCGGGCGAGCCCGGTACTCATTGACACTCCTCCATTCGCGGAAAACCAAGGCTGCGGGGACGAGGGCACTTTACCTACCATGAGCCGGGCCCGTTCTGCCGAGCATGCGGCCATCGCGACGCGGGGCGTCGCCGGGGCCCGCCGCCGCCTGGTGGAGGATCTGCGGGGGCGCTAGTGGGAGGTCACATTGGACACGGGTGAGCAGGCGACGGCCAAGCGCCGTGAGGTCACCACATGAGCGGGCGAATCGGAAAGCTCAGCGCGGTCGAGCCTCATGCCGCGGCGAAGCGTAGCGGAGTAACGGCATGAGCACCGTTGTGATTAAGCGTCCGCCGCGCCGGCCGGCGCCGGAGATTCCCACCGGGGAACTGGCCGTCGAACCGCCGCCGGAGATACCGCAGGCCGCCGGGGCGCGGATGCAGCAGTTGATGACGCTGCTGCCGATGCTCGGCGGCTCGGTCGCGATGGCGATGATGTTCGGTCGCGGCGGCGGTACCTACTCGTACGTGGTCGGGGCGATGTTCGGCGTCTCCTCGCTGGCCATGCTCGCGAGTTCCTGGGGCAGCTCCTCCGGTTCGCCGAAGAAGTCCGAGATGATGGCGGCCCGCCGCGAGTATCTGCGGCACCTGGCCACCCTCCGGCGCCGGGTCCGGGAGACCGCCGCGAAACAGCGGGCCGGCCTCTTCTACCGGCACCCCGACCCGACCCACCTCTGGTCCACGGTCGGCAGCCACCGGGTCTGGGAGCGCCGCCCGAACGACCCGGACTTCGGGGTGGTCCGGGTGGCCGTCGGCCCGCAGACCCTGGCCACCCCACTGATCCCCCCGGTCACCCGGCCGCTGGAGGACCTCGAACCGATGACCGCGGGCGCGCTGCGCCGCTTCCTCGACGCGTACTCGGTCGTCCCCGACCTGCCGGTGGCGCTCTCCATCCGCGGCTTCGCGCGGGTCTTCCTGCGCGGTGAGCCGGTGCGCGGCGAGTACGGCGGCCGGGCGGACGCCGGCGGCGAGGCGCAGGGGCTGGCCCGCGCCATGCTGACCCAGCTCGCCGTCTTCCACGCCCCGGACGAGCTGATGATCGCGGTCTGCGCGGGGCCGGAGCGGCGCGCGGCCTGGGAGTGGGTCAAGTGGCTCCCGCACGCCCAGCACCCGAACCGCAGCGACGCGCTCGGCCCGGTACGCCTGGTCACCAGCTCCGCCGCCGAGCTGGAGCGGCTGCTCGACGAGACGGTCGCGAACCGTTCCCGGTTCAGCCCGGCCGGCCCGGCCACCGACGGTCCGCACCTGGTGATCGTGCTCGACGGCGCGGACCTGACCGGCGCCTCGCACCTGGTCAGCGACGGCGGCATCGACGCGGTCACCATCCTCGACCTGGACAGCCCGCCGCCGCGGCTGCTGGACCGTTCGATGCTGGTACTGGAGATTCACGGCGGCCGGCTGAACAGCTTCTCGATGGACGGCCAGGCCGAGGTGGGCACCGCGGACCGGCTCGACGTCGCCGAGGCCGAGGCGGTGGCCCGCCGGTTGGCGCCGCTGCGGCTGGCGGTGGCCTCCAAGAGCTCGGACGCGCCGCTCGCCGCCGAGATGGGCCTCGGTGAGCTGCTCGGCATCGGCGACCCGGACAACTTCAGCGTCGCGCAGGGCTGGGCGCCCCGGGCCAACCGGGACAAGCTGCGGGTGCCGATCGGCATCGGCGCCGACGGCGGCGCGATCGAACTGGACCTCAAGGAGTCCGCGCAGGACGGCATGGGCCCGCACGGTCTGCTGATCGGCGCCACCGGTTCCGGCAAGTCGGAGCTGCTGCGCACGCTGGTGCTGGCGCTCGCGGCGACGCACTCGTCCGAGTCGCTCAACTTCGTGCTGGTCGACTTCAAGGGTGGCGCGACCTTCGCCTCGCTGGACCGGATCCCGCACACCGCGGCGGTGATCACCAACCTCGCCGACGAGCTGCCGCTGGTCGACCGGATGGTCGACGCGATCAACGGCGAGCTGATCCGGCGCCAGGAGCTGCTGCGGCGGGCGGGCAACTTCGCCAGCCTGCGGGACTACGAGAAGGCCCGCGCCGGCGGCGCCGCGCTCGCGCCGATGCCGTCGCTGTTGATCATCTGTGACGAGTTCTCCGAGCTGCTCACCGCCAAGCCCGACTTCATCGACCTGTTCGTACAGATCGGCCGGGTGGGCCGGTCGCTCGGCGTGCACCTGCTGCTCGCGTCGCAGCGGCTGGAGGAGGGCCGGCTGCGCGGTCTCGACACGCACCTGTCGTACCGGATCGGCCTGCGGACCTTCTCGGCCCTGGAGTCCCGCGCCGTGCTCGGCGTACCGGACGCGTACGAGCTGCCCCGCTCGCCCGGCCACGGCTACCTGAAGTTCGGCACCGAGCCGCTCGTCCGCTTCAAGGCCGCCTACGTCTCCGGCTCGTTCCGCAAGGCGGGCGCGGGCGGCGCCGGCGGCGACGGCCAGACCGGGGCGCCCCGGCTGCTCAACTACTCGACACACTTCGTGCCGGTACCGGAGCCGGTGGTACCGGCCACGCCCGCGCCGGTCGCCGAGGAGAGCGCGGCCGGGAACAGCCTGCTCGACGTGATGGTCGCCCGGTTGGTCGGCCAGGGGCCGCCCGCCCACCAGGTCTGGCTGCCGCCGCTGGGCCAGGCCCCCGCCCTCGACGAGCTGCTCGGCCCGATCACCAGCGACCCGGTGCGCGGGCTCACCTTCGGCAACCCGGAGCTGCACGGCGCGCTCCAGGTGCCGGTGGCGCTCGTGGACAAGCCGTTCGAGCAGCGGCGCGACCTGCTCTGGCTCTCCCTGGAGGGCGCCGCCGGGCACGTCGCGGTGGTCGGCGGTACGCAGAGCGGAAAGTCCACCCTGCTGCGCACGATGATCTGCGGGCTGGCGCTCACCCACACCCCGGCCGAGGTGCAGATCTACTGCCTCGACTTCGGCGGTGGCGGTCTCGCCATGCTGCGCGACCTGCCGCACGTCGGCGGGGTCGCCGGCCGGCTCGACACCGCCGCGGTACGGCGCACCATCGGCGAGATCACCACCCTGCTGGCCGAGCGCGAGCAGCGCTTCGCGGACCTCGGGGTGGACTCGATGGCCACGTACCGCAAGCGGCGCGCCGCCGGTGGCGGCGTCGGACCGGCCGCCGACCCGTTCGGCGACGTCTTCCTGGTGATCGACGGCTGGCCGACCCTGCGCGGCGAGTACGACGACCTGGAGCCGCTGATCACCGACCTCGCCACCCGCGGCCTCTCCTACGGGGTGCACGTGGTCGCCGCCGCGCCGCGCTGGATGGACTTCCGGCCGGCGATCCGCGACCTCTTCGGCTCGCGCCTGGAGCTGCGCCTCGGCGACCCGTCGGACTCGATCGTGAACCGCCGGGCGGCGGCGAACGTGCCGGAGAAGTCGCCGGGCCGGGGCCTCACCGCCGAGAGCCTGCACTTCCTCACCGTGCTGCCCGAGCTGGCCAGCCTCGGCGGGGAGACCTCGTCGCTGGTCAAGGCCGTCGCGGGCGGGTGGGCCGGGGCACCGGCGCCCCGGGTACGGCTGCTGCCGCCGGTGCTGCCGTACGCCGAGCTGGACCTGGGCCGGGTCGGCGGCCTCGAACTGCCGATCGGCATCTCCGAGGCGGACCTGCAGCAGGTCGCCATCGACTTCGCCGCCGAGCCGCACTTCCTGCTCTTCGGCGACGGCGAGTGCGGCAAGTCCTCGTTCCTGCGGGCGCTCGCCACCACGATCACCACCCGGTTCACGCCGGAGCAGGCGCGGGTGATCCTGGTCGACTACCGCCGCAGCCTGCTCGGCACCATCCAGTCCGAACACCTCATCGGGTACGGCACCGCGGCAGCCGCCACCAGCGAGCTGATCGAGTCGGTCGCCGGGTACATGCAGCGCCGCCTGCCCGGCCCGGACGTGACCCCGCAGCAGCTGCGGGACCGCTCGTGGTGGACCGGGCCGGAGCTGTTCATCCTGGTGGACGACTACGACCTGGTGACCACCGGTCCGGCGAACCCGCTGCGGGCCATCGAGGAGTACCTCCCGCAGGCCCGCGACGTGGGCCTGCACGTCGTGCTGACCCGCCGCTCCGGCGGCGCGTCCCGCGCCCTGTACGACCCGATCATCCAGCGGCTGCGCGAACTCTCCTCGCCCGGTCTGGTGATGTCGGGGAGCAAGGACGAGGGCGCCCTCATCGGCAACGTGCGGCCCGGTCCGATGCCGCCGGGACGGGGCCGCCTGGTCACCCGCAAGGAGGGCGTACGCCTCGTGCAGCTCGCCCACCTGCCGGCGATCTGACCAGCTCCTTCGGCCACGGGCCGGCCGCCGCGTGGTGGCCGGCCCGTCGCCTTTCCACCGGCGGCCCGTCGCCTTTCCACCAGGCGGTGCGACGGCGTCGCACCGCCCGGACGGCCGGCACATGCCATTTGCCCCGCGACGGAAGTGAAACGAGGTAACCTCCGTGCATCAGTGTGTCTGTCGGGGTGAAATGGCCGAACTGTGAGCGGGCTGTCAAACCGAAGCCGGAACGCCGCTAGGCGGGTCGCCGGTGCGCTGTTGCTGAGCGCCGTGGGGATCGCCACGGCGCTCGCCGGACCGTCGCCGGCCGCCCAGGCGCAGCCGTCCTCCCTTCCGCCGGCCGCCGCGCAGCCGCTCCCGGCGCCGTCCGTCGCGCCGGTCGTACCGGAGCGGGCCCCCGCCGAGCCGGCCGTCGCGCGCCGGGCCGTGCCGCCCCGAACCGACCCGGTACGGGACGACCAGTGGCAGCTGGGCGAGCTGAACGCCGCGTCGGCGTGGCGGGTCTCCACCGGCAAGGGCGTCACCGTCGCCGTGATCGACTCGGGTGTGGACGGCTCCCACCCGGACCTCGCCGGCCAGGTGCTCCCCGGTCTCGACCTGGTCCAGCCCTCGGACGCCAACGGCCAGAGCGACCCGGTGGGGCACGGCACCACCGTGGCGGCGCTGATCGCCGGGCGCGACGACGACAGCCAGGGCGTGGTCGGGCTGGCGCCCGACGCCAAGATCCTTCCGGTCCGGGTCCTGGACGCCGAGAACCGGTACGACGACGCGATGATCGTCGCCAAGGGCGTACGGTGGGCCGTCGACAACGGCGCCCGGGTGATCAACCTCTCCCTGGGCGGTACCGGCGACAGCCCGGCCCTGGCCGCCGCGCTGGACTACGCGTTCGCCCGGGACGTGGTGGTCGTCGCCTGCACGGGCAACCTCTCGCCCTCCTCGCCGAACACCCGCGTCTGGTACCCGGCCCGGGAGCCGGGCGTGATCGCCGTGGCGGGCCTGGAGCGGGACACCGACTCCCTCTGGTCCGGCTCCATCACCGGCCCCGAGACGGTGCTGAGCGCTCCCGCCACCAACCTGCACGGTGCCCGACCCGGCGGTTTCTGGCGCGTCCAGGGCACGAGCTTCGCGGCGCCCCTGGTGGCGGCGACGGCGGCGCTCGTACGCTCCCACTGGCCCACCATGTCCGCCGGTGACGTGGTCAACCGGCTGATCAGGACGGCCCGCGACCTCGGGCCGGCCGGCCGCGACGACCGGTTCGGCTTCGGCCTGGTGAACCCGGTCGCCGCGCTCAACGGCGAGGTGGCCCGGGTCGACCACAACCCGCTCGACGACCTGCACTCGCCCGCGGTCGTCGGCTTCGGCCCCGCGCCGGGCGCGGACACCGCCGTCGAGTCGACCGAGGGCGAGCCCAGCGGTCTCGGTATCCCGGGCGCGCACCGGCGGAGCAACTGGGCGGCGCAGCCGGCCGGCGGGCCGAACATCCAGCCGCCCGAGGGCGCCTGGGTCGGCGGCACGCTCTTCGTACTCCTGCTGCTCGGCAGCGCGGTGCTGCTGCGCCGGTTCCGATGAGGCTCGGCCTGATCTCCTGCTTTGGGGGCTTGGGGCCTCGCGTGGTCGGGGTTGGGTTGGGGGCCGGATCACCCGCTCTGGGCGGTCAGGCTTGATCCCGTCGCGGGCGATCCGGCCCCCAGCATCGCGCCGCCGAAAGCGACCCGGCCCCAACCCCAGCACGCCGATCGGCCTCGCTGGCGGTAGCAGGGGTGACCCGTGGGTGGTCAGGTGCAGTTGCCGGTGCCGGTGGCGCGGGTCCGCTCGACACCGGCCGCCGCGACGGTGCGCGCCTCGTCGGCCGTGACGGCGAAGCCGGTGTACCGGTCGTCGGCGGCCGCCGCGAAGATCACGCCGAGTACCTGGCCGTTCGGGGCGACCAGCGGGCCGCCCGAGTTGCCGCTGCGGACCAGCGCCCGGATCGTGTAGATCTCCCGGGTCACGTCCCCGGACTCGTAGATGTCCGGACCGGTGATCTCGCTGACGTCGCGGATCCGCGCGGGCTGCGGGTCGTACGGCCCGTCGAGCGGGAAGCCCAGCACCACCGCGTCCGACTCGCTCGGGGCGGGCCGGCTGGCGAAGCGCATCACCTGCGCGTCCAGGCCGGGTACGTAGATCACCGCGAGATCGCGGTGCGGGTCGTAGACCACCACCCGCCCGTTGTGGCGCTCCCCGTTCAGCTCGACCGCGACGCTGCGGGTACCGGCGACGACGTGGGCGTTGGTCATCACCCGGTCGTCGGAGTAGACGAAGCCGGAGCCCTCGATGCGGCGCGAGCAGCTGGGCGCGTTGCCGAGCACCTTCACCACCGACTGCCGCCCCTGGGCGACGACCTGCGATCCGGCCAGCGCGGGATCCGGCGGGGCGACCTGCCGGACCCGGGTCGGCGCCAGCCCGTTGAACACGTCCGGGAAGCCGTTGGTGTTCACGGTGTCCTGCAACGCCTCGGAGAGCCGCTGCGCCTGGGACGGCAGTACCCCGTCCACCGCCTTGATCAGAGCGCTGTTCCGTACCGAGCTGGCCAGCCAGGGCAGCGACGACGAGCCCAGCGGTACCGCCACCAGCCACGCCACCAGCAGTACGGCGACCAGCGAGACGAACGCCCCGCCGACGTCGTCGGCCTTCCGGACCGCCCGGCTGGTGATCGCGTGGCGCAGGTGCGAGCCGACCCAGCCGGCGAGCGCCTGGCCGAGGACCGCGAGGCCGAAGATCATGACCAGGGAGACCACGACGCGCGTCGACGGGCTGTCGAACTGGCGGGCGAGGAGCGGACCGAGCTGGAGGCCGATCAGGGCACCGAGGAAGAAGCCGCTGAACGACAGCACACCGATGACGAAGCCCTGGCGGTAGCCGCTGATCGCGAACACCAACATGAGCAGGATCAGAACCACATCGACCGCGGACACGCGTCCAGGGTACGGGTGCCGGATGTGAACGGTGGCAGTCACTCGAACCGGCCCGGTGCGCGCCGCCTCGCCGCCGCCCCGGCGCGAGGTCAGGCGCCCCGGGCGCGAGGTCAGGAGACCGGGCCGGCCAGTTCGTCCGCCTCGGCACCCGGCGGGGTCGCCGCCACGGGAGGAAGGTCCACGACCCGGTCCCGCGGCCACGGCCGGGCCCAGCCGCCCATGTCGAGCAGGGCCGCGAGCACCCCGGCGGTGAAGCCCCAGACCAGCATGCCGCGCACCTGGAAGGCGGGTCCGACGAAGCCGCTGGGGTGCCGTACCCGTACCCGGTTCGCGGGATCGACCAGCTCCGCGATGGGAAGCCGGGCGACGTGGGCGACCTCGGCCGGCTCCCGGGGGTGCACCGGGTGGGGGCGGTGCCACCAGGCCAGCACGGGGGTGACCACGAAGTCGCTGACGGGGATCCAGAGCCGGGGCAGCTCGGCGAGGACGGTGACGCTGTCCGGGTCGAGCCCGACCTCCTCCTCGGCCTCCCGCAGGGCGCAGGCGATCGCGTCCGGGTCGCCCGGGTCGGCGGCGCCACCGGGGAAGGCGGGCTGCCCGGCGTGGTGCCGCATCCGGGCCGCGCGCTGCAGCAGCAGCACGTCCGGGCCGTGCGCCGGGTCCTCGCCGAAGAGGATCAGGACCGCGCTGGACCGGCCGCCGTTGGCGGGGGTACGCAGCCGGGTGAAGTCCTCGGCCCGCGCGGTGCGTACCCGGGTGAGCAGCGGGTCGAGCCAGGCGGGCGGTCGCGGGGTAGGGGCGGGGCTCATCGCGGCACCGCCACGCCGAGGTGCCGCGTCACCAGGTCGGCGAGGGCCGCGTCGTCGAGCGCGCCGCTGTTGTCCAGATGGCGCACCCGGCCCGCGCCGTCGACGAAGAGGGTCACCGGCAGGCCGGCTGGCCCCGGCTCGTTCCGAGCGCCCCGCTGCGCGCGTAGCGCGCGCAGCGCCGCGCCGTCCTGGTCCACCAGCGTGGGGTAGGTCAGCCCGAGGTCGGCGCCGAGCGACTCGGCGGCCTCGCGCTGGTCGGCGGTGTCCACGCCGAGCACGTGCAGCCGGTCACCGGTCCGCTGGGCGAGCCGCTGGAACGCCGGCAGTTCCTTCTGGCACGGCCCGCACCAGGCGGCCCAGAGGTTGACCACGGCCGGCCCGCGCAGCGCCGCGAGGGTGAAGCGGTCGCCGCCGACCAGGCAGGGCAGCGCGATCTCCGGCAGCGCTTCGCCCGCCCCGGACCCACCCGGCGTGGACGCGGTCGAGGGTCGAGCCGTCGTCTCCGTACCGCCGGACCCGCCCGGGACGGAGGCGGAGGCCGACGCGGAACCGGCACCGGTCGGGGACGCGGAGCCGCCCGCGGACGGGGAGCCGCTCGGGGCCCCGGCGGGCGGGCCGGGCGGGGCGGTCAGCCCGGCGCAGTCGGCGAACGCCCGCGCCGTCGCCGGCGCGCCCGCGGGCTTGCGGTCCGGCCCGGTGCAGCCGGCCGCGAGCAGCAGCGCCGGCAGGAGCAGCGCCGCGGCGATCTCACGTCTCACGGTGCCTCCGCGGCGACGGCCGCCGTCGGTACCAGGTCCGGGTCGATACCCGCCTGCACCGCCAGCTCCCGGGCGCGCGGCCCCCTGAGCAGCTTCGCGGCGGCCTTCGCGTCGGTCGGCCCGAGGCCGTACGAGGGGCAGAGCTTCGCGAGCGTACAGGCGCCGCAGGCGGGCGTACGGGCGTGGCAGACGCGCCGGCCGTGGAAGATCACGCGGTGGGAGAGCATGGTCCAGTCCCGGCGGTCGAAGAGCGCCCCGACGGCATGCTCGATCTTGACCGGGTCCGTCTCCGTGGTCCAGCCCCAGCGCCGTACCAGCCGCTGGAAGTGGGTGTCCACGGTGATGCCGGGCACCCCGAACGCGTTGCCGAGGATGACGTTGGCCGTCTTGCGGCCGATGCCGGGCAGGGTCACCAGGTCGGCGAGGCGTCCCGGCACCTCACCGCCGTACCGTTCGACCAGTTGCTGGCCGAGCTTGAGCAGCGAATCGGCCTTGTTGCGGAAGAACCCGGTCGGCCGGAGCAGCTCCTCCAGCTCGGTCCGGTCCGCCCCGGCGTAGTCGGCCGCGCTCGGGTAGCGGGCGAAGAGCTTCGGCGTCACCTGGTTGACGCGCTTGTCCGTGGTCTGGGCGGAGAGGATCGTGGCGACCGCGAGCTGCAGCGGGCCCTCGTGGTCGAGTTCGCAGTGCGCGTCCGGGTGGGTCTCGGTCAGGATCCGGCCCATCTTGCGCGCCCGGCGCTTGCGCCCGAGGTCGGTCTCGTCGGGCGGCACCGCGCCGGTGACGGCGGGGCCGGCCTTCGGTCGCCGGGAAGCGGGCGCGTTCCGTCGTTTCTCTCCGGTGGTACCGGCCCGGCTGGGCTCACTGCTCGCGCTCACGCCGGAAAGCCTACGTCGGTCCCGCGCCCGGCCGGCCGAGGTGGCCGACAGGGCTCGGCGGGCCGAGGTGGCCGACCGCGCCCGGCCGCCCGGCGCCGCGCCGGGGGTCCCGGCGAGCCGTCCGTCGGCCGTCGGGGCGGGACGCGCGGGGCACGCCGTCGGTCAGGCGCTGGGCGGGGAGATCTTTCCGTCGGCGGCCAACCGGGCGCCGGTACTCGGGAAGTCGGACTTGCAGAGCGACTGGACCAGGTTCAGGCCGCGCTTGGCGCCGTCCATCGTCGGGCGCCCGGCGCCGTTCATGTACGTCGAGACGAACTCCCCGCCGGCCCAGCTGCCGTCGGCGGCGAGCGAGACCTTCAGGACCCCGCCGTAGCCGAGCCGGCCGGTGTTGACCAGGGCACCCTGACCGCCCGCGAAGTTGCCGAGGCTGTACGCGATCAGGCGCCCCTGGTAGAACTCCATCGCCCGCAGCACGTGCGGCCCGTGCCCCACGATCAGGTCGGCCCCGGCGTCGATCATCGCGTGCGAGAACCTGACCGGATCGCCCCGGTTCTCGCCCAGGAAGATCTCGGTGCCCGGCTTGACGCGGGTCTTGTCGGCGCCCTCCGCGCCCATGTGCACCTGGACCACGACCAGGTCGGCCATGGTCGCCGCCTTCGCCACCACCTTCTTGGCCGAGCCGATGTCGACCAGGCTGTTGGACCAGACGTACGAGGAGAAGCCGACCACCGCGATCTTGACTCCCTTGACCTCGACGACGGTGATCTCGTTGGGCGCCCCGGTGTGCCGCAGGCCGTACTTCTCCAGCGCGTTCTGGGTGTTGCGGTAGCCGGCCGGGCCGTAGTCGTACCCGTGGTTGTTCGCCTGGTTGAGCAGGTCGTAGCCGGCGTCCTTGAGATGCTGGGCGTACGACGGCGGGACCCGGAACTGGTGGCATCCGCTGGAGCCGGCCCCGCACTTCGAGGTGCCCGTGTCGTCGGTCAACGGCTCTTCGAGGTTCCCCATCGCCAGGTCGGCCGGGATCGCCTCCTTGACGGAGTCGTAGAAGCCCTTGCCGCCGTTGGGGGGCAGCCGGCCCGGCGCGTTCCCCATGATGTTGTCGCCGGTGGCCGAGAGCGTGACGACCTGTCCGCCGGCCGAGGAGTCGGCGGGAGCCGGGGAGCCGGTCGCGCCGGCGGCCGAGCCAGGGGCCGGAGGGGTCGCGGTGGCGCCCTGCCAGCGCACCCCGCCGTTGTCGCCCCGGAGTGCACCGATCACGAACACCCCGGCCATGACCAGGGCGAGCAGCCCGGCGGTGAGCGCGAACACGGGCCAGCGGGCGGAACGCGCGGGCCGATCAGGGGGCGGGAATTCAGCGGACATCGCCCGCGACCATACCGGCCGCCCGCAAGCCCGGGGACCGCCCGAACGGCCGGTAGGGGATGCGCGCGCGGGTCGGGCGAGTGGCGTCCGCGCCGGGCCCGGTGGCGCTCCGGTCGCGGGGCCGGGGGGCCCGCCCGCCGGGCGCCGGTATCAGCGCGCGTCGTGGTGCCGCACCGACCACGGTACGACCGGACGGGCGCCGCCGTCCCGCACCGCCGCGTACCCGGCCCGGGCCAGCGGCGCGCCCCAGCGCGAGCGCGGGCCACCGTACGCGGCGGGTGGGCCGTCGGGCGGGCAGAGGACGGTGACGGCGTCGGTGGCGGTACCGGTGGCGGCCAGACCGAGGGCGGCCAGCGCCTGGGCCTTCGCCTCGGTGACCGTGGCGATCGCGTTGACCAGCGCGGCGTCGCTCAGCCGGGCCGGTACGAAGGCGACGATGTTGACCGTACCGACCGGGTGCGCCGGCGGCGCGGCGGCGGGTGCCGCCGGGGCGGCAGCCTGGATCGGGGCGCCGAGCCCCACCGTGGCCCAGACCCGTACCCCTTCGTCCTCGCGGCGCACCACCTCCGTCACGTCCACGCCGGTGAGCAGCCCGACCCCGGGCCCCCGCAGACCGAACCGGGCGGCGATCTCCCGCAGGTGCGCGTCCGGGTCGTCCCGGTGGTACGACATCGGGACGGTCGCGTTGACGACCCACCGCCGTACGCCGATGCCGCCGCCGAGCGGGGCTGAGCTGACGGCGCGCAGCGGCGCCTCCGGGCGCCAGACCAGCGCGGGGATCTCCCACCCGTCCTCGGCTCGATAGATCAACTCCGGCTCGGTACGCACGGGCCGACCCTACGGCGCCCGCCGCCGGGGGCGTACCGGGCCGGCGGGCCGGACGGAGCGGGCAGACCTCCCGCCCGGCCGAAGTGCCCCGACGGGACGGGTAGCGGCGGCGAGGCGGGGTACGCGGGGGCGACAAGCGAGCAGCCGGGGATAATAAACGGTCAACAGGCCCCTCGGGTTACGCCGCCGGATCAAGATTCCAGGGGTGCGCCTCCGATTTCCCTCTACCTGCGCCTAGACTTGGCGGCGCGCGACAGATCACCCGGCCGGCAGAACCGCCCGGCGGACAGCACGCGTGAGGCGGAGGTGTGGGATGGACGAGGTACTGGCTCGCAGCGGGATCTTCCAGGGTGTCGACCCGGAGGCTGCGGAGGCGTTGGCCAAGGAGATGGAGACGATCGACGTCCGCAAGGGCGAGGTCGTGTTCAACGAGGGCGAGCCCGGCGACAGCCTCTACATCCTGCTCAGCGGCAAGATCAAGGTCGGTCGCCGCGCCGCCGACGGGCGGCAGAACCTGATCGCGGTGATGGGCCCGTCGGACATGGTGGGCGAGCTGTCGCTCTTCGACCCGGGGCCGCGTACCGCGACCGCCACCGCCGTCACCGACACCCGCCTGGTCCGGCTGCGCAAGCAGGCGCTGCGCCCCTGGCTGGCCAACCGGCCGGAGATCGCCGAGCAGCTGCTCCGCGTGCTCGCCCGCAGGCTGCGCCGGACGAACGACTCGCTGGCCGACCTGATCTTCACGGACGTACCGGGCCGGGTGGCCAAGAACCTGCTGCAGATGGCGGGCCGCTTCGGCACTCGCGACGGCGGGGTCCTGCGGGTCACCCACGACCTCACCCAGGAGGAGATCGCCCAGCTCGTCGGCGCGTCCCGCGAGACGGTCAACAAGGCGCTGGCCGACTTCGCCTCCCGCGGCTGGCTGCGGCTCGACGGCAAGAGCATCATCATCCTGGACCCGGAGCGGCTGGCCCGCCGCGCCCGGGTCTGAGTTGCCGGCCCTCGCTTCGCTCGGGCGGCTCGCGCGCCTGAAGAGCCGCCCGGTAGGCGCCAGTCGCGGCACCTAGGCTGACAAATACAGAGAAAGAGGGGTTAACCGCACGCGGTTAGCCCCTCTTTCTCTGTATTTGCGCGCTGGCCGTCGCCTGCGGGTGAGAAACAAGCAGGCTTGACTGTTTGTTTGTGGACGGGAAGGCTGGGGTGATGGCGGCCGGTCCGACCCGTACCCCCCAGCGGGAGCGCAGCCGTGGCACCCAGGCGCGACTGCTGGCGGCCACCGTCGACTCCCTGGTCGAGTGCGGCTGGTCCGGCACCACGACCACCGGCGTCGCGGCCCGGGCCGGGGTCTCCCGGGGCGCCCAGTTGCACCACTACCCGACGAAGGCCGCGCTGGTCATCGCCGCCGTCGAGCACCTCGCGGAGCGCCGGGCCGCCGAGATCCGCGGCGAGGCCGCCGCGCTGCCGAGCGGCCCCCGCCGGCTCGACCGGGTGGTCGACATGCTCGCCGCCGCCTTCACCGGACCGCTCTTCGCCGCCGCGCTCGAACTGTGGGTGGCCGCCCGTACCGATCCGGAGCTGCGCGACGCGCTCGTACCGCTGGAGGCGCAGGTGGGCCGCGAGCTGTACCACCTCACCGTCGACCTGCTCGGGGTGGACGAGCGCGTCCCGGGCGTACGCGAGAGCGTGCAGGCCACCCTCGACCTGCTCCGCGGGCTCGGGGTGGCGAACCTGCTCACCGACGACACCGCCCGGCGCACCGCCCTGCTCGAAGCGTGGAAACGCCAGCTCGCCGCGCTGCTCGCCCCCGCACCCGTCGAACGCTGACCACCCGCCGAACGCTGACCACCTGCCGAGCACTGACCACCCGCCGAACGCTGACCACCTGCCGAGCACTGACCACCCGCCGAACGCCCGGAGACGACATGGTCGACCTGGAGAGTCTGCTCGCCGATCTGGCCGACGAGTCGGCCGAACTCGACACGCTGGTCGCCACCCGGGACGCGGTCCAGTGGGCCCGGCCGACCCCGGCGCCCGGCTGGACCATCGCCCACCAGATCGCCCACCTCGCCTGGACCGACCACGCGGCGCTGCTGGCCGCGACCGATCCGGCGGCGTTCGCGGAGTTCGTCGGGGTCGCCACCCGGTACCCCGGCGACTTCGTCGACCGGGGCGCGGCCGAGTTCCTCGCCCCCCGGGCCGAGCTGCTGGCCCGCTGGCGGACGGGGCGGACCGCGCTCGCCGAGGCGCTGCGAACCGCGCCGGCCGGGTCGAAGCTGCCCTGGTACGGCACGCGGATGGCGCCGGCCTCGATGGTCACCGCCCGGATCATGGAGACCTGGGCGCACGGGCAGGATGTCGCCGACGCGCTGGGCCTCACCCGTACGCCCACGCCTCGGCTCCGGCACGTCGCGCACCTCGGCGCCCGTACCGTCGGACACAGCTTCACCGCCCACGGCCGGCCGGCGCCGGACGCACCGGTCCGGGTCGAGCTGGTCGCGACCCCGGCGCCGGACGGCGACGGCGAGCCGGACGGCGGGCTCTGGGTTTTCGGGCCGGCCGACGCGGTCAACGTGGTCAGCGGGCCCGCCCTCGACTTCTGCCTGCTGGTGACCCAGCGGCGGCACCGCGCCGACCTGGCGCTGGTGGCGACCGGACCGGTGGCCGAGGAATGGCTCGACCTGGCCCAGGCCTTCGCCGGGCCACCCGGCCCGGGCCGCGAGCCCGGGGCAGGCCGCGAGCCGAGGGCGGGACAGGACGCCGGCCCGGGACGCGAACCCGGAGCGGGCCGCGAGCCGGGCGGGCGGCCCGTCGCATGATCAGGATTGGCAACGCCTCGGGCTTCTACGGCGACCGCTTCGACGCCTGGCGGGAAATGCTCGACGGTGGCGAGCTGGACGTGCTGACCGGCGACTACCTGGCCGAGCTGACCATGCTGATCCTGGGCCGGGACCGGCTCCGGGACCCCGACCTCGGCTACGCGCGCACCTTTCCGCGGCAGCTGGAGTCCTGCCTCGGCCTCGCCGTGCAGCGCAACGTGAAGATCGTGACCAACGCGGGCGGCGTCAACCCGGCCGGGCTCGCCGCCGCGCTGCGCAGTCTGGCCGAGCGGCTCGGCGTGCCCGCGCGGATCGGGTACGTCGAAGGCGACGAGGTGCGGCGCCCGGACGCGCTCACCGCCAACGCCTACCTCGGCGCGTACGGCATCGCCGCCTGCCTGGACGGCGGGGCGGACATCGTGGTCACCGGCCGGGTCACGGACGCGTCGCTCGTGGTCGGCCCGGCGATAGCCCACTTCGGCTGGGGGCGCGACGAGTTCGACGCGCTGGCCGGGGCGACCGTCGCCGGACACCTGATCGAGTGCGGGGCGCAGGTCACCGGCGGCAACTTCAGCTTCTTCACCGAGCTGCCGGACGGCGGGCTCCGGCCCGGCTTCCCGGTCGCCGAGCTGCACGCCGACGGCTCGGCCGTGATCACCAAGCATCCGGGTACCGGTGGCGCGGTCACGCCCGAGACCGTCACCGCCCAGCTGCTGTACGAGATCGGCGGCCCCGACTACCTCGGCCCCGACGTGGTGACCCGGCTGGACGGGATCACCCTGACCCCCGACGGCCCGGACCGGGTACGGGTGACCGGCGCCCGGGGCGCGCCTCCGCCGCCCACCCTGAAGCTCGGCCTGAACCGCCTCGGCGGGTACCGCAACTCGATGACCTTCGTGCTCTGCGGGCTGGAGATCGAGGCGAAGGCGGCCCTGGTCCGGGAGCAGTTGCGGGCGGCGGTCGGCGCCGAGGGGCTGGAGTTCACGCTGGCCCGTACGGACCATCGCGACGCGGCGGAGACCGAGTCGGCGAGCGCGCTGCTACACGTACACCTGCGGGATCCGGACGCCAAGCGGGCCGGGCGGGCGTTCTCGGCGGCGGCGGTGGAGCTGGCGCTCGCCTCGTACCCGGGCTGCACGCTGACGACGCCGCCCGGCGAGGCGACCCCGTACGGCGTCTTCACCGCAGAGGAGATCGCGCAGGACGCCGTGGCCCACGTCGCGGTGCTCCCCTCGGGCGAGCGCGTACCGGTCTCGCCCCCGCCCCGCTTCGCCGTACCCGGGCCCGTCCGGGCCGTTCCACCCCCGCCGCCCGCGCCCGCGCGCCTGGGCGCGGTCGGGCCGGACCGGCCGGCGGCGAGCGGCGGGCGCCACGGGCCGGCGACCCGGCGGGCGCCGCTCGGCGAGATCGTGGGGGCCCGATCGGGGGACAAGGGCGGGGACGCCAACCTCGGCGTCTGGGCCCGCTCCGACGCGGCGGCCCGCTGGCTGCGCGAGTGGCTGACCGTGGAACGGCTCCGGGAGCTGCTGCCGGAGACCGGGCGGCTGCCGATCGAGCGGTACGAGCTGCCCAACCTGCGCGCGGTCAACTTCGTGCTGCGCGGGCTGCTCGGCGAGGGGGTGGCGGCGTCGACGCGCTTCGACCCCCAGGCCAAGGCGCTCGGTGAGCTGCTGCGCTCGCGCGTGGTCGACCTACCGGCGGAGTTGGCGTGACCCCGGCGCCGGCGCGACGGCCGGACGGACCGCCGGCCGACCGACACACGCGCCCAAAGCGCGGCGGACCGACCGCCGGCCGACCGACACGCGCACCCGAAGCGCGGCGGACCGACGTGCGCACCCGACGGCGGCCGACCGGCACGCGGGAGCGACGGTGGCGGGGGCGCGGGTCCGTGTCGCCCGCCGCGAGCCGCTCGTTAGCGAGGTGGCGATGGGCAAGAAGATCATGAGTGGGATCGTCGCGAAGGGCGTGGGATCTGGCGTGACCGGGCGCAACGAGGTCGGGATCGGGCACGGGCGGCACCGGGCGGGGCGACGGTGAACCCGCTGCGCAGCGCCGTCGACCCGAACGGCGCGGAACACCGGCGCAACCGCGAGGCGATGCTGGCCCGCCTGGACGAGCTGGACGCCGCGCTGGAGACGGCGCGGGCGGGCGGCGGGGAAAAGTACGTCACCCGGCACCACGCCCGCGGCAAGCTGCTGCCCCGCGAGCGGATCGAGCTGCTGGTCGACCGGGACGCGCCGTTCCTGGAGCTGTCCCCGGTGGCGGCGTGGGGCACGGACTACCCGGTCGGGGCCAGCGTGGTGACCGGCATCGGCGTGGTCGAGGGCGTCGAGTGCGTGCTGGTCGCCAACGACCCGACGGTACGGGGCGGCGCGGTGAACCCGTACTCGCTGCGCAAGACGCAGCGGGCGGGCGAGATCGCGCTGGCCAACCGGCTGCCGCTGATCAATCTCGTCGAGTCCGGCGGCGCGGACCTGCCCAGCCAGGCCGAAATCTTCATCCCGGGCGGGCGGGTCTTCCGCGACCTGACCCGGCTCTCGGCCGAGCGGATCCCGACGATCGCGGTCGTCTTCGGCAACGCCACGGCCGGCGGGGCGTACGTCCCGGGCATGTCCGACTACACGATCATGGTCCGGAACCGGGCGAAGGTCTTCCTCGCCGGACCGCCGCTGGTGAAGATGGCGACCGGCGAGGTCACCGACGACGAGTCGCTGGGCGGGGCGGCGATGCACGCCACCACCTCGGGGCTGGCCGACTTCCTCGCCGAGGACGAGCGCGACGGGTTGCGGCTGGCCCGGCAGTGCGTACGCCGGCTCAACTGGCGCAAGCGGGGCCCGGCGCCGCGCACCGCGTCCCCCACCCCGCCGAAGTACGACCCGGAGGAGTTGCTCGGCATCGCCGGGCCCGACCTGCGGGTGCCGTTCGACCCGCGCGAGGTGCTGGCCCGGGTCCTGGACGGCTCCGAGTTCGACGAGTTCAAGCCGGCCTACGGCGGCGCGCTGGTCACCGGGTGGGGCACCCTGCACGGCTACCCGGTCGGCGTGCTGGCGAATGCCCGGGGGGTGTTGTTCTCGGCGGAGGCGCAGAAGGCGACGCAGTTCATCCAGCTCGCCAACGCCGCCGACACCCCGCTGCTCTTCCTCCAGAACACGACCGGCTACATGGTCGGCAGCGAGTACGAGCAGCGCGGCATCATCAAGCACGGCGCCCTCATGATCAACGCGGTCACCAACTCGGCCGTG
The DNA here is from genome assembly GCF_040676675.1 of Micromonospora sp. NPDC049559. Taxonomy (NCBI): domain Bacteria; kingdom Bacillati; phylum Actinomycetota; class Actinomycetes; order Micromonosporales; family Micromonosporaceae; genus Micromonospora; species Micromonospora sp. NPDC049559. Next base: position 186,355 of record NZ_JBFAPK010000007.1, read on the forward strand.
CCGCACCTGACGGTCAACCTCGGCGCCTCGTACGGGGCGGGCAACTACGGCATGTGCGGCCGGGCGTACGACCCGAGGTTCCTCTTCACCTGGCCGAACGCCAAGTCGGCGGTGATGGGGCCGGCGCAGCTGGCCGGCGTGCTCTCCATCGTGGCCCGGCAGGCGGCCGAGGCGAAGGGGCAGCCGTACGACGAGGAGTCCGACCGGGCGATGCGCGCGATGGTGGAGCAGCAGATCGAGGCGCAGTCGGCCGCGCTCTTCCTCTCCGGCCGGCTCTACGACGACGGGGTGATCGACCCGCGCGACACCCGTACCGTGCTCGGGCTCTGCCTCTCCGCGATCCACAGTGGACCTGTCAGCGGCGCCGGCGGCTTCGGCGTCTTCCGGATGTGAGGACGGGATGATTCGACGCCTCCTGGTGGCCAACCGGGGTGAGATCGCCCGGCGGATCTTCGCCACCTGCCGGTCGGCCGGGATCGAGACGGTCGCCGTGCACTCCGACGCCGACGCGGGCGCCCCCCACCCGGCCGAGGCGGACCTCGCCGTACGCCTGCCCGGCGACAGCCCGGCCGAGACGTACCTCCGCGTCGACCTGCTGCTCGACGCGGCCCGCCGTACCGGCGCCGACGCGGTCCACCCGGGCTACGGCTTCCTCGCCGAGAACGCGGACTTCGCCGCGGCGGTGGTCGACGCCGGGCTGACCTGGGTCGGACCGCCGGCCAAGGCTATCGCGCTGATGGGCTCGAAGATCGAGGCGAAGGCGCTGCTCGCCGACGCGGGCGTACCGATGCTGCCCACCGAGACCGATCCGGACCGGGTGACCGAGTTCCCGGTGCTGGTCAAGGCGTCGGCGGGCGGCGGCGGGCGCGGCATGCGGATCGTCCGCGACGCGGCGGCGCTGCCCGAGGCGGTCGCCTCGGCCCGGCGGGAGGCGGCCGGCGCGTTCGGCGACGGCACGGTCTTCGTCGAGCGCTACCTGGAGCGGGCCCGCCACGTCGAGGTGCAGATCTTCGGCGACGGCCACGGCAACCTGGTCGCCCTCGGCGAGCGCGAGTGCTCGATCCAGCGCCGGCACCAGAAGATCGTCGAGGAGGCACCCTCGGCGGCGGTCACTCCGGCGCTACGGGCCGCGCTGAGCGAGGCGGCGGTCGCGGCCGGCCGGGCGGTCGGCTACGTCGGCGCCGGTACCGTCGAGTTCCTGCTCGCCCCGACCGGCGAGTTCTACTTCCTGGAGATGAACACCCGGCTCCAGGTCGAGCACCCGGTCACCGAGTGCGTCACCGGGTACGACCTGGTCCGCCTGCAACTGCTGGTCGCCGAGGGCGGCGCGCTGCCGTTCACCGCCCCGCCACCGGTACGCGGCCACGCGATCGAGGTACGGCTCTGCGCCGAGGATCCGGCGACCGCCTGGCTGCCCGCCACCGGTACCCTGCACCGCTTCGACGTGCCCGGCGTGACCGCCGAGTTCGCACCACCGACCGGGGCCGGCGGGTTCGCGCCGTCGAGCGGCGCCGACACCGCCCGGCCGGGCGGCGGACTGCGGTTGGACAGTGGTCTCCGGCTGGACAGCGGGGTGCGGGACGCCTCGGTCGTCGGGGTGCACTACGACTCGATGCTGGCCAAGCTCGTCGCCTGGGCGCCGAGCCGGCAGGAGGCGGCCCGGCTGCTGGCCGCCGCGCTGGGCCGCGCCCGGCTGCACGGCGTCACGACCAACCGCGACCTGCTGGTACGCGTGCTCCGGCACCCCGCGTTCCGCTCCGGCGAGATCGACACCGGCTTCCTCGACCGGCACCCGGAGGTCTTCGCCCCGCTGCTCTCCTCGGTGGAGGCGGCGCAACTGTCCTACCTGGCCGCGGCGCTGGCCGGGGCCGCCGCCCGGCGCGCCGCCGCGCCCGTGCTCGCCACGCTCCCCTCGGGCTGGCGCAACGTACCGTCGGCGGCGCAGACCAGCGTCTTCGCCGGACCGTCCGGCCCGGTCGAGGTCGGCTACCGGCTGGACCGTCGGGGCGAGCTGCGTACCTGGTGGGTGCGGCCGGTCGACCCGGACGAGCTGGACCTGGCCGGCCTCGGCCCGTCCGGGCTGGGGCAACCACCGGCCCGCGAGGAGCAGCCGCCGGTACGACTGGTGGCGGCGACCCCGGAACGGGTGCTGCTCGACATCGACGGGGTACGCCACGCGCTGGCCGTGCACCGGGTGGGCGAGGTCTCCCACGTGGACGGCGCGGAGGGCTCGGTCGCCCTCACCGAGCTGCCCCGCTTCCCGGAACCGGTGCCGGAGCTGGCCGAGGGTTCGCTGGTCGCCCCGCTGCCCGGCGCGGTCAGCCGGGTGCACGTGGTGCCGGGCCAGCGGGTCGGCGCGGGCGAGCTGCTGCTGACGCTGGAGGCGATGAAGCTGGAGCACCCGGTGCACGCCCCGTCGGCCGGCGTGGTCACGGAGCTGCCGGTCGCGGCCGGCGCCCAGGTCGACGCCGGCACCATCCTGGCCGTGATCGGCCCGCCGGAGCACTGAACCGGCCGCATCCGCCGGCCCGCCCCGAACACCCCGCACCGCCGGCCCACCCCGACCGTCCCCGCGATCCCCCACCGCCGGAGGCACCCCGTGAACTTCGACCTCACTCCGGAGCAGGAGCAGCTCCGCGACGCCGTACGGTCGCTGGGCCGCCGCTACGGCCACGAGTACTTCGTCGCCCGGGCCAAGGCCGGCGAGCCCACCACCGAGCTGTGGCGGGAGGCCGGCCGGCTCGGGTACCTCGGGGTCAACATCCCGGCCGAGTACGGCGGTGGGGGCGGCGGCATCACCGAGCTCGCCATCGTCTGCGAGGAGTTGGCCGCGGCCGGCTGCCCGCTGCTGCTGCTCGTGGTCTCCCCGGCGATCGCCGCCACGGTAATCAACAAGCACGGCACCGACGAGCAGCGCAAGCGCTACCTCCCCGGCATGGCCGACGGCTCACTCAAGATCGTATTCGCGATCACCGAACCGGAGGCCGGGTCGAACTTCCACCGCCTCGGCACGGTGGCCCGCCGGGAGGGCTCCGGCTGGTCGCTCTCCGGGCGCAAGTGCTTCATCTCCGGGGTCGACGAGGCCCCGTACGTGCTGGTCGTCGCGCGTACCGAGGACGCCCGTACCGGAAAGCTCGCGCCCGCGCTCTTCGTGGTACCGACCGACGCGCCCGGCCTGACCCGGTCCAAGCTCGACCTGGAGATCGTCTCCCCGGAGAACCAGTGGCTGCTCTACCTCGACGACGTGCGGCTGCCGGCGGACGCCCTCGTGGGCGACGTCGACTCGGGCCTGCCGGCACTCTTCTCCGGGCTGAACCCGGAGCGAATCACCGTCGCCGCGATGGGCGCCGGCACCGGCCGGTACGCGATCGAGCGGGCCTCCGCCTACACCGCCAGCCGACAGGTCTGGGGCCGGCCGGTCGGCGCCCACCAGGGCGTCTCGCACCCACTCGCGCACGCCGCGGTGCAGGTGGAACTGGCCCGGCTGATGATCTCGAAGGCGGCGGCGCTCTACGACGCGGGCCGCGACGTGGAGGCGGGGGTGGCCGCCAACATGGCCAAGTACGCCTCGGCCGAGGCCGCCGCGCTCGCCGTCGACACCGCCGTACAGGTGCACGGCGGCAACGGCATGACCACCGAGTACGGCGTGGCGACCCTGCTGGGCTCGGTACGGGCCGCCCGGATCGCGCCGGTGAGCCGGGAGATGATCCTCAACTTCGTCGCCCAGCACGTCCTGCACCAGCCGCGCTCCTACTGACCGCCACTCGGCCGCGGGAGCCTCGGAGGTCCGGCGCGATGTAGGGCCGCCGGCCCGTCGGCACTTGGCCGACGCGCTCGTAGACCGCCGCGTCAGGGGCAGATTTCGAAGCTGGCGCGGACGGTGTCCGAACCGTCCGGGAGATGGACGGTGGCGGTCGCGTCCACCGCCAGGCACCGGTCACGCCACCGGACCCGGTCCGCGAAGCGCACCACCCGCCCGGGGTTGACCTGTCGGTACGCGGAGAGGTTGCCGCCCGCGCCGCTCGACCGTCCGGCCACGGCGACGAGCGCGTCGCAGGCGACGGTGGGCGCCACCGCGACCGCGAACCCGGTGCCGGTGACGGAGACGCCGGGGGCCGGACGGCAGCTCGCGTCGTACCAGTCCTGGCGCAGCTCCACCCGGGACAGCCGGCGCGGCGTACGGCAGCGGCTGCCGCCGTACCCCTGCACCTTGAGGGCGGGATCGGCGAGCGTCCGGTCGGCGACGGCCCGGAGGTTCGCGGTCCCGGCCCGGACGGCGGTACGGCGGTACCTGATCTCGCCAGCGAGCGTGATCCGGAAGCAGCCGCCCAGCTCGGGCGAGTAGACCGTGCGGGTGGCGTGGTAGAGGCTGCCACCCGTGACCACGGCCGGACCGGTCAGCAGGATGGTCGCGCCGAGCGCCACGGCGATTCCGGTCAGGGACGCCAGCAGCCGGCCCAGCGTGTCTCTCATCGGGTTCCTTACGCGGGCGGAGCCGGCGGCTGCGCGGCTCGGGACGCCTTCGCCACCCACTCAAGCCGTCCGGCCCCGGAAGCCACAAGGTCATCGCCCGACCGGTACTGTCCCGGACGGCCCGCCGACCGGGACACGACCGCAACGGGACAGGATCGGCGCGGACCCGGCCGCCCGGGGACGCGGGACGCCGCGGTCACGGGTTCGGCGGGACGCGGGACGCCGCGGCTCACGGGTCCGGCGCGATGCGGCAGGTCGCGTCGATGCGGGTCACCGGGCGTACCCGCCGGCCCAGCGCCTCCAGCAGCGAGTCCTCCACGTGGAAGTTCCGGATCCGCAGCCGGTGTCGGGGCAGCTCCCGCTCGGTCGGGCAGAGCACCTGCGACCGGACCCGCTCGACCGGGACGTAGCGCACCCCGCCGCGTTCCTGGAGGATGACCGTGTTGACGTCGTCCACGGTGACGACGTGGCCGCGCACGTCCTCGGTACCGCCCTTTCCGTCGTCCACGGTGGTGACGGTGAGCGGCAGCACCGGCGTCGTGATCACCGGTACCGCCGCCCAGAGGAGCATCGCGAGCACGGCGACCTGCGCCACCGCCGCGAGCGGCCGGATGAAGAACGCCGGCACCGGGCCGGCGACGACCAGGGCCAGCAGCGGCGGTACGGAGAGCAGCAGCAGCGGTACGAGATCCGACTGCCGGGCGGCGTCGACCAGGGTCGGCAGGAGCAGCCAGCCGTACGCCCCGAGCGCCGCCAGAATCAGCGCCGCCCGAGGGACGGGCAGCTCGTGTACGCGTGCCGGGGTGATCTGGAAGGCGGCGACGAGCGCCGGCAGCAGCAACGGCAGGTAGAGGATCTGCCAGGTGGTGACGGCGACGGCGAAGGTGGCGACGATGAACCAGGCCGGGGTCATCTCGGTCCAGCGCGCGAAGAGCGGGTGCCTCGGCACGGCCCGCCCGGCGGCGTCCCCGTCGCCCTCGACCCGGTCGGCCTCGACGGCGCGGTCGGCCGCAGTCCGGTCAGCCTGGGCCCGGTCAGCCGCGACCCGGTCGGCCTCGGCTGCCCGGTCGGCCGCGGCCTGGTCGGCGCTGACGGAGAGCACCCCGCCGATCGCGAAGATCGCCACGAGCCCGGTCGAGACGAGCCGCGCGGCGGTGGTGAAGAGCCCGGCGACGAGGTTGACCGGGCCGACGTTGGCGACCAGCAGCAGCGTCGTCTGGAGTTCGCCGCCCGCCTCCACCCCGAGCCGCAGTACGGAGAAGATCGCCGGTACGCCGACCACCATGGTCCAGAAGGACTGGCTGGCCCGTGCCTTCCGCTCGGCCTGGTCCGGGCCGGTACGCCCGGCTCCGCCCGACCCGCCCGACCCGCCCGACCCGCCTGACCCGGTCGACCCGGTCGACCCGCCCCGGGCCGGTACGGTCACCGGGGCGCCTTGTCGTCGAAGTCGACGAGTTCGGGGACCTGCTGGGGCGGTGGCTGGGTGTTCTCCGGTCCCAGCCAGCGGCCGAGGGTGTTGTTGTACGCCGTCTGCCACGGGCTGGCCTGGCCCTTCCGCCCGGCCTCGTAGCTCTTCTGCAGGAAGAACGCGACCAGGTCACGCAGCGCCGGATCGGTGATCGGTACGCCGACGCCCAGGAGCTCGCTGGTGCCGAAGGGCATCTGCACGAGCTGGAACCTGCCCTGGTACTGGGACAGGAAGCCGGCGAGGATGGTCTGGTCGGAGCTGAGCGCGTGGTACCGGCCGTTGAGCATGCCCTGCACGCACTCGCCGACGGTCTGCACGACCAGCGCGTCGATCCGGTGGTTGGCCAGTTCCCTCTCGGAGGTGGATCCGCCGCTGGTGCAGACCCGGTAGGCCGGGTTCCGGAGGTCCTCGATGGTGCGGATCTTGTCCTTCAGGCCGACCGGGACCAGCACCTCCTGGGTGGTGACGAAGTACGGCCCGGCGAAGCTGACCAGCTTCGCCCGCTCCTCCGTCATCGAGAAGCTCGACACCACGATGTCGACCCGGCCGCCCTGCAACGCGGGGATGCGCTCCTCCGTGGTGGTCGGTACGAACTCGATCCGCTCGTCGCTCTCGTAGCCGAGCGAGTCGGCGATGTACCGGGCGATCTCGATGTCGAAACCGCGGTAGACGCCGTGGTCGAGGTCCGCCATCAGCGGCTCGTTGTCGGAGACCCCAATTTTGATCTTGGCTTGCCCGGCGAGGTGCGACTCCTCGATCTTCTCCTGTACGGACGGCAGCTTCCGCTGCTGCTGGCTGTCGCAGCCCGCACCGGCGGCCAGCAACAACGTCAGGGTCACCCCCGCGGCCGTCATGATCCGGCGGACCCGGCTACCACCCGGCGAAGCTGTCTCGTTCATCGGCGACCTCGGTCTGGGCGTCGGCGTACGCGAACGCTCAGCGTAGCGACCCGGTCCCAGATTCGTAATGGCACTTCGTGGCCACGAAACCCACGTGCGGGCTGCCGTCGCGGCGTCTGTAAGGATCGTCCCTACGGGGCCAGCGCCGCCGGGACAGGGGATTCGTACGATGCCGATCGACCAGCACCTGCTCGTGGCGTTCCTGGTCACCACGACCATCGCGATGATCACTCCCGGCCCGGACATGCTCTTCATCCTGGGCTGCGGAATGCGGGGCGGCCCGCGCGCCGGCCTGCTCGCCACTACCGGCGTGGCGACCAGCGAGGCCATCCACGTCGCCGTCGCCGCCGCTGGGCTCGCCGCCCTCTTCGCCGCCGTACCGACCGCCTTCACGGTGGTCCGGATCGTCGGCGCCGGGTACCTGATTTACCTCGGCGTACAGATGATCCGGCAGCGGGGCAAGGCCCCGGACGAGCTGGCGATCGGTACGGCGGGGGTCACGGCCCGGCGGGCGTACCTGAGCGGGCTGCTGACGAACCTGCTCAACCCGAAGATGGTCACCTTCACCATCGCCTTCCTGCCCCAGTTCATCGACCCGGCGCTGGGCCGGGTCTGGTTGCAGTTCGCCATCCTCGGCAGCATCCTGATCGTGCTGGAGTTCCTGGTGGACGGCACGGTCGGCGTACTGGCCGGGCGGATCGGCAACTGGCTGCGCCGTCGCCAGGCCGCGCACCGCCGGATCGACGCCGCGACCGGCGGCATCTTCATCGGCCTGGGCGTGCGGCTCGCCCTCACCCGCTGACGCGCCGCTTCACCCGCTGACCCGCCGGCTCTTTCGCGAGGGCGGTCACGGCATCGCGCCGTGGTAGAAGAGCTGCCCCAGACCGATGGTGAAGGCGAGCACCCCGTAGAGCGCGTGCTCGACCGACCCGGTACGTCGAGGGTGGACGATGTCTCGGTCACCTCGCCACGGCAGGTCGGGCGGGCACCGGGGGCGGTACGACGAGCAGGGCCGTAACCCACAGTTCGCCCCCCGGTCAGCAGTTGTGCGGTGAACCAGCCCGCTATCCGGACAAAGATGATGATCATGACTGCTACCAGCCTGTTCGCCGCCGGGTTCCGGCGCGCCGGCGCCGCCACGGCGGTGGTGACGGCCGCGATCGCCCTGGGTCTCACCCCGGGCGGCCACGCCGAGGCCGCCACCACCGCGCTGCCCCTGGGCGACGCCGACCTCACCGAGACGCGCGGCAGCCAGTCGTTGGCCGCCGGCGTGACCCTGACCAGGATCGTGCGCGGCACCGAGCCGGCGCCGGCCGACCAGATCAACACCACCACCCGCGGCCCCTGGGTGGTGAACGTGCTGACGATCGATCCGCGCCGCTCGCGTGGACACCTGGAGGCGACGTACGGGCCGGACCTGGCCGCCGTCGAGAAGACCACCGACCTGGTCCGCGCCGCCGGCGCGCTGGCCGGGGTGAACGCCTCCTTCTTCACCTTCACGGCGAGCCAGCAGTACCCGGGCGACCCGGTGGGCCTGAGCATCTCCGGCGGCAGGCTGCTCAGCGAGCCCTCGGGCGATCCGGCCGAGGCCGACCTGGTGGTGGACGCGCACAACAACCGCGTACTGATGGGGCAGCTGCGCTGGACCGGTGGCGTACGGAACAAGCGGACCGGGGCGAGCCTGCCGCTGGAGTTCGTCAACCACCCGCCGGTGGTGCCGGCCGACTGCGCGACGCTCACCGACCCGACCGCATGCACGCTCCCCGGTGACGTGGTCCGGTTCACCCCCGAGTTCGCCGCCACCACCCCCGCGGGCGCCGGCGTCGAGGTGGTCCTCGACCGGCGCGGCTGCGTGGTACGGACGGCGACGACCCGCGGTACCGCGCTGGCCGAGGGGCAGACGTCGGTACAGGCGACGGGCGCGGAGTCGGCGTCCCTGCTAAACGTGGCGGGACAGGGTTGCGTCGAGCAGACGAGCGACCTGGTCGACGAGCGCGGTGAGCGGTTCCCGCTCCGACCGGGAATGTTCGCGGTCAACGGCCGCTACCGCCTCGTGGCGGACGGTCAGGTCGTGGTACCGGACGGCTCGGACAGCTTCTTCGCCCGCAACCCCCGTACCGTCGCCGGCACCACCGCGGACGGGAAGATCGTGCTCGCCACCATCGACGGCCGCATGACCAGCAGCGTCGGCACCACGCTGGACGAGACGGCGGCGGTGGCCAGGGCTCTCGGGCTGCGCGACGCGATCAACCTCGACGGGGGCGGCTCGACCGCCATGTCGGTCCGGGGCACGCTGGTCAACCAGCCGAGCGGTACGGCCGAACGCGCCGTCGGTGACGCGCTCGTCTTCAAGACGGACCGCTACCGCGGGCGGTAGTACCCCCTCGCGCTCGCGGCGCCGGGGGGCGTCCGCCCGTCGGCGCCGCGGGCGCGGCCGGAACCGGCCCGGCGATTGCTAGAGTTCGCCGCGCTCGCGCAGCCAGTCGAAAATCAGCTTGTCCACCGTGGACGACTTTTCCCTACCGGAATAGTCGAGCCACGACATCTCCTCGATCTCCGCGCCCGGCGTGAGTTCGCCCTTGAAATCCGCCCGGTAACAGGTCATTCGGACGATGACGCCCTCGGCCTTTCCGTGCGCCTGGGCCTCGAAGACCTCCATCGGTTCGATGGATTCGTCGACCAGTTCGACGCAGAGCTCTTCCCGGATCTCGCGCTTGAGCGCCTCGTGATCCGTCTCGCCCTCGTCCCGCTTGCCGCCCGGTATGTACCACGCGTCCTTGCCGTACGACCTGGTGCTGAGGATCTTGCCGTCCGTCACGTGCACCCACGCGAGCTTGTCGATGACCTTCATTATCAGCCCTCGGTTATTTGATCGAGTATTGATTCGATGCGGTCGCGGTGGGCACAGCATTGTGCAAGCAGAGTTGCCGAGTCAAGCGGGCGCGCGGTCGGCTCCAACCCGCCCCGGGCACCGCCACGATCGGCTTCCACAATGGCGGAAAAGTCGTTCTTGACCCCGAGATGGTGCCGGATCAGTTCCGGCTCGGCGGCGAATTCTCCGCACAGCGCGGCCCAGTAATCGAGCAGGCCGCGCAGGTGCTCGCCCGGGGAGAACCCGCGCAGCCCGCCGTCGTAGACGACGCACCGTTCCAGCAGGGCGATCGGGTCGCGGGCGGACTCGGCCCGGAACTCCGGCGCGAGCACACCGCCGCGCCGGACGAAGTCCGTCTGGTCGAGGTGGAAGGGAAGCCCGTACGCGCTGCGGTAGACGCCGAAGAGCCCTTCGAGCGCGACCACGGTCAGCCGTGTCGCCGGGTTCGTCCCGGTTAGGCGGCCGGCCAACTCGTCGAGCCGCCGTACCGCGTCGACGGTACCGATGGTGACCACGACTACCCGGGGTGGCAGCAGCCCCGGTTCGGCGGCGGCGAGCAGCGAGAGCGCGTTGCCGAGGGTACGGCCCGTGGCCGCGATGTCGCCGATGCCGAGCACGGCCGACCCGGCCAGGTCGAAGCGGCGGTAGTCGTCGCCCGTGACGACCGGCCGCCCCCGCTCGACGCGGCGCTGGCTGCTCAGGAAGCTCACCCGGCACGGGCGCCCGGACAGCTCCTCCAGCACGCCGTGCAGCCCGAAGTTCAGCCCGCCGCGCAGGATGTAGAGCACGTCCGCCGGCCTGGTGGCCAGCGCCCGGGCCAGGTCGGCGTCGTGTCGCAGCAGCGCGCCGAGCGCCTCGGCGCAGCAGCGCCGCAACAGGTCCTGGAAGGCCGCGCCGACCAGGGTCGGGTCGCGCAGCAGCCGGCGACCGGACGGGCAGGAGAAGACGTACGCCTCCAGCCGGCCGACCCCGTCGAGCCGGTGCAGACCCGCCACCCCGGCCGGTACGAGTCGCATCAGCGTGTCACCTCAGAACTTCCGGGCCGGCACGCTCGGGCGTACCCCGTACCGGAGCTCCAGCATCCGGCGGAACGCGTACACCGCCTCGCGGCCGTTGTCGGTACCGGTCGGGGCGGGCAGCGCGGCCTCGTCGCGGACCACGAGCCGCAGCACGCCGACCGGGGCGGCGGCCACGAGCGCCGCCGCGACCTCGGTCGGCCGGTGCGCCTGCCCGAGGGGCAGGCCGAACGCGCCGACCAGGGCGGGCCAGTCCAGCGGGAAGTGGCGGGAGGGCTGGTTCCCGCCTGACTCGTACCGCTCGTTGTCGAGGACCACGGCGGTGAACCCGTGGAGCCGCTCGCGCAGGCCGGCCAGGGTGGCGAGTCCGGCCAGCCCGAACAGCAGGGAGCCGTCCCCCTCGACCGAGATGACCCGGCCGGCCGGTCCCAGCCCGAGGGCGAGCCCCGACGCGACCGGGAGCACGTCGCCGAGCGCGTCCAGGTGCAGCGTCCGCTCCGGCCAGTACCGGCCGGCGGCCCAGCCGGACCGGCCCACCCCGGCGACCACCGCCACGTCCCGGCCCAGGGCGTCCCGCAGCGCGCCCACCGCCTCATCCGAGTTCACGGCGCAGCCCCTCCAGCAGCTCGGGGGTGGCCACCACGACCGCGGCGCGCATCCGGGTCGCCACCACGTCGAGCCCGCCGCGCAGTGCCCGGGTCAGCTCGGCCGGGGTCGCGGCCACCGCGCCGACCAGGGCGAAGAGCGAGATCAGCCCGCGCATGTGGTCGGAGTGGTGCTGCGCCCACCAGTTCGGGTCGCCGTACCCGCCGCGGTCGGAGACGAGCGCCAGCAGCGGCAACTGGTGCAGCACCACGAGCCGCGCGATGGTCTCGCCGGCCGCCCGCAGGCCCGAGTTCTCCATGCAGACCAGGGGACGGCGCCCGGCCAGGGCCAGCCCCACCGCCACGGCGACCGCCTGGGACTCGTGCACGGTCTGCAGGTAGTCCAGGCCGGTCGTCTCGACCACCCGCCGGACGACCGGGGTCAGCATCGAATCCGGAACGGTGACGACACAGTCGATCTCCGCGGGAAAGAGCCTCTCCCACTCGACGCGGCTCACCGCCGGGCGCTTCCGGCGGGCAGGTCACGCCACTGGCCGAGGCTGCCGCGCGCGTACGTCGTGGTGTTCCAGACCTCCTGCTTGTTCGGGCCGCGCCCGCAGACGCAGAGGTGCTGGGCGGTGGTCCGGACGAACGCGCCCCGGGCCCCTACCGCCTCCATCAGGTCCTCGCAGAGGTCGCGGGCGAGGAACTCCTGGATCTGGAACCGCCGCGCCCGCATCTCCACCAGCCGTGGCAGCTTGCCGATACCAAGGATCATGGCGCCCGGCTGGTAGGCCATCGCCACGTGGCCGAAGAAGGGAAGCAGGTGGTGCGCGCAGAGCGACACGAAGGGGATGTCCTGGGCCGTGACCACGCCGTCGTACTCGACCGTGGGATCGAGTTCGACGGTGACCTTGATGAGGTCGGCCCGGTCGATCCGGTATCCGGAGAGCAATTCCCGGTAGGCGTTGGAAATGCGTTCCGGCGCCTCGGCCTGTGAATCGGCGACCGCCGCGGCGACCTCGGGGAGATCGGGATGCAGCGAGGCGACCCAGTCGTTGAGCGCCTGTTGCGGGTCACCCATGAGGCGTCAGGAATTCTACGATGACGTTCTGATAGAGGGAATCGCCGAGATTGACGAGACGATGCGGTTCGTTGTCGGATCGGCGACAGGAATCGCCGACCCTGTCGTCCTGGTATTCCAGCCGCCCGTCCTGGTATTCGGTCGCCACCGGCCCGGCCCGGGTCACCACGTAACGGTAGGGGACGCGGTGGGTGTGCCATGGAGAGGACGCCTGCGGCGGCAGGTCGAGCAGCCACACCCGTACGTTTTCGTCCTCGAAAACAATCTCGGTACCGACCTGGTCGTTTGCAGGATCCACGGGTCACCGCGCTTTCGTGGTCCTCCGCCGTGGAACTCCGGCGGGTTCAATTATCGCAACGCCAGCCTGGAACTACGTTTCTACATCGACGCTCGCCACACGGTCAAGAGCCCGCCGAAGCTCCTGGAATTCCCGGTACGGCAGATCCGGCGCAAGCCGGCTTAGCTGCCACAGAAGGGCGTTGGCGGCATTTCGCTCACGATCCGGACTGGTCTGGTCGTCGAGGCTGCCCAGAATCCAGAGATAGAGAATCGCCAGCGGATACGCGGTGTCGGCGATGTCGAACCGCAGGCCGAACACGTCCCGTACCGATTCCGGCAGCGCGAAGCCGCGGCCGTCGGCCTGGCAGGAGCGCAGTTCGCGGGAGAGCGCGACCAGGGAGCCCCGTTCGACTCCGTCCGCCACCCGCCAGCCGATGTGCTGCCCGATCGACAGGTCGACCCCGGCGCGGATGATCGTTCGGCACATCTCCTGGCCGATCCCGCCGACTACCAACGGCATCGATCTCTCCTCCCTGGCTGATCTCGGCTGCGGTGCCGGCCCCAACTGGCATCGAGAGCGATAGGGCCACTGTCTCAAATCGTCGTCTTGTCGACAACGTGGACGCACCATCTCCAACTGTCAAATCACGTCTTCATGTGCGGGTCCCCCTTCTGGTAGAGCGCCCGCTCCAGATGCATCAGCAGCAGGTACGGCCGCAGCTCCTGGGCGATCCGCCGCCACCGGAACGCCTTGGTGCCGTACTTCAGGACGATGCTGGCGGGAATGGTGGCGCCCAGCACGTCCCAGACGATCTCGCCACTGATCTCGGGTCCCAGTTTCGGCAGCGCGTACTCCGCCGAGATGGCCCGGTACCGGTTCATGATCTCCCGCGCGGTGGCCTCGGGGGTCAGCACCGGGTCCACGCCCCGGGCGACCGCCAGCAGCGACTCGTCGAGCAGCAGGCGGAAGTCGCGGCTGAACCGGCGGCACTCCTCGACCTGGTCGGGCGTGAGCCGCGTCAGCGAGCCGAGCTGCATCTGGGCGATGACGTCCCGCACCACCGCGGTCTGGAAGCTCTCCCCGGAGCCGCCGCGGAAACTCCGGGTCAGCGCGGTACGCACCGCCGGGTTGGTCAGCATGCCGTCCTGGTTGAGCTCGCTGGAGATCACCAGTGAGGCGAGGTGGTTGCGCAGCCCCACGATCTCGGCCGTTCCCTGCCGCAGCTTCGCCGGCGCACCGGACTCGCCGTCGTAGGCCAGTTCCCGGACCGAGCGCATCACCTCGTCCATCTCGCCCAGTCCGGCGCCGAGGGTCGCGGTCGGCAGGACCAGGTCGCTGGGGCGCCGGGTTCCGTCGGCGGCGGTCGGGGTTCGGACCTCGCCCGAGTCGTCCACCTCGTACTCGTGCGCCCAGAGCTTCACGAAGCCCTGGTCCCGCAGCTCCAGCACGCGGCGTTCGATCAGCGCGGCGTCGGCCCGGTCCGTCGGGGCCACCTCGTACGACGACCGGATCGCGATCGAGTCGGCGAAGAAGACGACCGCCTGCAGGATCCGGTCCAGCGTGTCGTACCCGACGAGCCCGCTGTCCAGCATCGTGAGCGATCGTTCCATCACTGCCTCGTGAGATAGGTCAGGAAGTCGACCTCGTAGAGGTGGGCGCTCCAGCACTGGTACGACACCGTGCTGCGCCGCACGCCGAGGTCGAGGGCGAATTCGTTGGCGAGCTGCGCGAAGGCGAGCAGTTCCGGTACGAAGCCGACCCAGACGTCGACGCTCCGCGCGGTCACGAAGAGGTGCAGCGTGTCGCCGACCACCCGCACCGCACCGCCGACCGGCGAGACGGGAAAGGCGGCCTCCAGGTCGGCCGGGGGCAGCCAGGTGGAGAAGACCGCGGAGCGGCTGCTCGGTTCCCGGCGCAGCAGGTTGATGATGCGCTCAACCTGGTCGAACGCGTCGATGTCGTCCTCGCGCCACCGGCGCATCCGCTGAAACAGCAGCGACTTGTCGCGTTGCGTACCGAAGAGCCGGTCCCGGTAGTCCTTGATGAGTTCCGGGTACCGGTAGTCGGCCGGAGCGGACAGGTCGTTCGGGTTGCGGAGCCAGACGGTGAGACCGGGCAGGTCGAACGAGATGCCGTGCCGGGTGGCGACCCGGGCCGCCGCGCCGTCCCGGAACAGGTCCAGTACCTGCGGCCAGCCGGTTTCCACGGTCTCAATCGAGACTTCCACGCATACGCCCCCAGCCGCCGCGACCTTCCGTCACCGGAGCCGGACCAGGTCCGGTACGTCCGGTGCGGGGGACGTTACCGGACGACACCGATCGATCAAAGGATCCGACCGGACGATGGGCGGTACGTCCCCTCGGCCGCCCCGTCGCGTCGACCGGGTTCCACGGGTCGGAAAGCGTTGCCGCCCGTGCCCGGGCGCCGACCATAATCTTGATCATGGGAAAGACGTACGAGCGTATCGACGGTCGGCTGCGTGACTTCATCGAGGCGCAGCACATCTTCTTCACCGCGACCGCCCCCCTCGCCGGCTCCGGCACGGTCAACCTCTCCCCCAAGGGGCTGACCGGCTCCTTCGCCGTGCTCGACGACCGCACGGTGGCGTACCTGGACTTCGCCGGCAGCAACGCCGAGACCGTGGCCCACCTGCGCGAGAACGGCCGGATAACGCTGATGTGGTGCGCCTTCCAGGGCCCGCCGAACATCGTGCGCGTGCACGGACGCGGCGAGCCGGTCTTCCGCGACGACCCCCGCTGGGCGGAGCTGATCGGGTACTTCCCGGACATCGATCCCAGCCTGCACGGGCTGCGCGCGATCATCGTCGTACGGGCCGAGTTGATCCGGGACACGTGCGGCTACGCGGTGCCCTTCATGACGTACGACGCGGACCG
Source organism: Micromonospora sp. NPDC049559 (assembly GCF_040676675.1). Lineage (NCBI taxonomy): Bacteria > Bacillati > Actinomycetota > Actinomycetes > Micromonosporales > Micromonosporaceae > Micromonospora > Micromonospora sp. NPDC049559. The sequence goes on from NZ_JBFAPK010000007.1 coordinate 201,925, forward strand.
CGACCTGCACGGCAAGCGCTTCGCCCGGGAGGACGACGAGTCGCTGAGCGCGTACTTCGAGAAGAAGGAGCACGTCGCGACCAGCATCGACGGCCTGCCCGGCCTACCCCTGCCGCTGCCGCCCACGCCGCGGTAGCTGGAGAGCGCACTACCTGGCGATGAGATGAGACGACCTCGCGCGAACTCGTCCCTCAGTACCGGGAGTGTCCCACGTGGCGGGCGGATGACATGCTGCGGACCACGATGAAGGGAAGCTGCCCGACTTTGATCGCTCCGAGGACCAGCAGGAAACTGGCACTGGCCGCCGCGATCCAGTGGGCGCCCAGACCGGCCAGGCCGTAGGTGATCACGGTTCGCAGGGCGAGGAATCCGATCCACAGCACCAGGCCGACCGGACGGAGTCGATAGCGCAATACTCCGGAGGTACGCGAGAATTGCGTCAGCGAGCCGAGGACGCACCCCACGGCGACAGCCGCGAGCAGTTCGAGGGCGAGGACACCGATATCGAGCGGCCCGATTCGCGGCAGGGTCGGATTCTGTTTGTAGAGAAGAAATGCCCCGCCGCCGAGCATCAACAGCGGCATGCTGTAGACCGTGCGAGGCTTGAAAACCTGCCAACTGACCTGGCGCGCAAAGTAAAAGATTACGTAAGCCACAATGGCGACGACGACAACAACCGACTGCTTTCCGCTCACGATAACCCCTGACACCCTGTCGGACGAATAGCCGCCATCGACACTAGGAGCGGCCGGGGCCACGGAACACGGGTGTAGACCCACACCAGGGTGGGGCCGATCCCACTTCGCGGTGGGCCTGGCCCCACATTCTGTCCGGGCCTGCCGCGTGGGGGTCAGCAGCTCATAGACGTCTGCGACACTGGCCCGGTGAGTTGGGTCCGTACGCCGGCACGGTGGTTGGCAGCCGCCGCCGTCGGCGCGTACCGCTCACTGGTGCTGACGGTGCTGCTCTTCGTCCTACCCGCGCTCGAAACCGCGATCGGGGTGTGGAGCATACGGAACGCGCCGAACGTGGCGCTGGGGGTGTGGTGGACCGTTTTCGGAACCTACCTGCTGTTCATCCTGTTCGGTAGGCCGATCTGCCAACACGTCCGGACACTCGTGCACCACTGGACCGAACGGAAAATCGCCTCGCCGTACCGCCCCACGGCGCCGCTGAGGAAAATGTCGACCGGTTACTGGTGGAACGGATACAGTTACGACCGCTGGAAGGCGTACAGCATCATGCAGCGGTGGCTGCGCTCGCGTACGCGAGACCCGGCGGCATGGCGGGACTACGCCTGGCTGGCATTCGTACCGCTCGCGATCGGGCCCGTCGTGGCGCTCCCTCCGGTCAGTGTCGCCGTCGCGGTGAGCGTCGCGACAGCCGAGCACCTGCCCTGGTTGGCGGCCCTCCCGTTCCTACTCGGCGTCGCCAGCGCACCGTACGCGTGGCGCGTGGTGGGCCCGGCCGCCGCCGCGGTCCTGGCGAAATCCGAGGCAGCCCGCCTTTCCGAACGGATACGGGACCTCGTCGCCACCCAGGCGGACATGACCGTGACCCAGGCGGCCGAGATCCGCCGAATCGAACGCGACCTGCACGACGGCGCCCAAGCCCGACTCGTGGCCCTCGGCATGACGCTCGCCAGCGTCGAGCGCGCGCTGCGGTCCGATCCGAACCGCGCCGCGCGGCTCCTCGCCGAGGCGCGCCGCTCGACGACCGCGGCCGTCGCGGAACTGCGCGAACTCGTGCGCGGAATCACACCGCCCGTGCTGATCGAGCGCGGCCTGGTCGAGGCGATCCGGGCGCTGGCGCTGAACATCCCGCTCACGGTCCGGGTGCGCTCGACGATCAAGGGCCGGCTCGAACTTCCCGCCGAGTCGGCGCTGTACTTCGGCGTCACCGAGTTACTCACCAATGCTGTGAAGCACGCGCACGCGTCCGCAGTGACGATAATTGCGGAGCAGACGGCGGACGCGGTGCGGATCACGGTCAGCGACGACGGATCGGGCGGTGCCGCGGTCTCCCGACAAGGCGGCCTGCGCGGGCTGGAGCAGCGCCTCGCGCCGTTCGGCGGGACGCTCGCGATATCCAGCCCTCCGGGCGGGCCGACGACAGCGACAATGGTGGTGCCATGCGAGTACTCGTAGCCGAAGACCTCTACCTCCTGCGGGATGGGCTCGTCCGACTCATGAGGGACTACGGGCACACCGTGATCGCCACTACGCGGGACGGGCCGTCGACCGCCCTGGCACTGATCGAGCACGCCCCCGACGTGTCGATTATCGACGTACGCATGCCACCCACCCAGACCGACGAGGGCCTCCGGGCCGCGCTGGCTGGCCGACAGCACCTACCTGGCCTGCCCATTCTGATCCTGTCGCAGCACGTCGAGCAGCTTTACGCCCGCGAACTCCTCGCCGACCGGTCCGGCGGCGTCGGCTACCTGCTGAAGGAACGCGTCGTCGACGCCGACCAGTTCGTCGAGGCCCTGGAACGGGTGGCCGCAGGCGGAACAGCCCTGGACCCGGCCGTGGTGGCGGCGCTGATCGGCGGCCAGCCGAGGACGAGCCCTCTCGCCGCGCTCACGGAACGAGAACGATCCGTACTCGCGCTCATGGCCGAAGGACTGTCCAATCCCGCCGTCGCCCGCCGGCTGCACCTCAGCGAGGGCGCCATCAGCAAACACACCACGACGATCTTCGCCAAACTCGGGATCAGGGCCCACGACGACAGCAACCGGCGGGTTCTTGCCGTACTCACCTACCTCAGCCAGGCCGACTAGTACTTGGCCGGGGATTGTGATCATGGCTCAGTGACGGCGGCTGACTTCGATGACCAGGGTGTTGAACAGCTCAGCCATGGCCAACGTCCCGGCTGTGGTACTAGCCGAGAATCCCGATGTACTCGCGTGCGGCCTGGGAGCCTCCCTGGATCAGGGAAGCCGCCTCGGCCAGGCGTTGCTTGCTCTGCTCGGCACGGGCGATGGCCTCGGCGATCTTCGGATGTCCGGTACCGGCGGCGACCGCCCGCAGCCGCGTCAACATCTGCTCGACGCCCTCACTGGCGGCGCGAATCTGGTTGACCGTGCCGTTGCCCTGCTCCGCAGCCTGCGCTAGTGCGCTCTTGACCTCTTCGATGCTGGCCATGCCATCCTCCCCGATATGGCAGCGCTGGCGACGCGTGGCACCGCCTACGCCCGCGTGACCGCACGAACACTATCGGATGTCATGAGGAAGGCACAGTGCCGCGAATCGCGCCGTGCGCGAGTTCCCAGGGCGCATGAGTTCCCATCCGAGGATCGACGCGGCCCGCAACCTGGGAACAACGGGTTGACAAGCACAGCGAAGAATGCGCGCTCCGGCTAGCGTTCGGCCTTCCCATCAAGCTGGTGCCTGCGACGCTCCGCGTACGCGAACGGAACACAACTGCTCGGCGCTGGCGCCACGATCAGGGCCGTGCTCCGGTCACTCGGCAGGTCGGAACAGTGCCCGACCGAACCCCATCACCCGGTCTGACAGTCGGTCCCGGACGGGGCGACCGGACCGGGACGGCCGTCCCGGCGCACCGGCGAATGTGTTCCGAGCGGCTGGACACGGGAATCCAAACGGTCCCGTACTGTCCCATACATCGGCGATGTTGAAACTGCCGAATCACTCCTGATTGCCTGTTCTCCGGCGCCCGGATCTCGATGGTCCGAAAGCGCGACACCAATTCACGGAAACAGCGAACGGGAGAACCAATGAAAAGTCCGCCACGTGGCAAGGGCATGCTGGCGCTGCTCGGAGCGGTCGTACTCATCATCGCGGGCCTGCTGGGCAGCGCGGTCGTGGCGAGCGCCGCCGTACCGAGCAAGAAGTGGAAGTTCGACCTGGTCACGACCGACTCCGGCAGGGGCGGCCAGGCCGACGGAACCGTGATCTACAAGAAGAGCGGAAAGTGCTACAACGGCGAGGTCCACGCGGGCCTCAGTGACAGGAATGCCAGCGACAAGCACGGCGCGATTCTCGTGGTCACCTTTGTGGACTGCAAGACCAAGAAGGTCAAGACCACCAAGATAAAGACCACCGCGAAGGTACGCGTCGCGGCCCTGACCCAGTTCTACAAGAACGCCCGAGACGTTCGCGTCCTGCTCTGCCTGTACCAGGGCAAGGACGAAACCCGATTCTGCAACACGAAGGTGGCGGTATGAACCGGCTGTTCGCCATGCCCCGCGCGATTTCGCGGGTGCCCCGATCGATCCAGCTCCTGGGCCTGGTGGGCCTGCTCCTGGTCGGCTATTTCGCGGTCGCCAGCATCGGCCCTGACTCGCGCGCCGACGCCGCGAAGCGCTCGACTGCCACCGCGGCGGCCGGGCCGAAGACCGGCACGCACCAGATCCGCGCGGGCAACAGCGGCCTGTGCCTCACCGCGTCGAGCACCAGCAAGAAGGGCGCCAACGGGGCCACCATCCAGCAGCGGGCCTGCGACCCGGCCAAGAAGACCCAGAAGTTCGAGATCGTGCCGCTGCAGGACGAGGGCAACCCGCTGACGTACGCGATCCGGCCGAAGTGGCAGGCCGGCTGGTGCTGGCAGACCAACGGCGGGGAGAAGAACAACGTCAAGATCGTCCAGCGGAAGTGCGACTACGACTACGACCAGATCTTCATCATCATGTGCGGCGCGCCGGCCGACCGGTGCTGGATCCAGACCCGGTCCGTCCTGGCCCCCAAGTGCCTCAACATTCCCGGGCAGAGCAGGAAGTCGGGCGTGGCGGTGACGCTCTACGACTGCAAGTTCCGCAACCAGACGAACATGCAGTTCCTCATCGTCTGAGCACCGATCGCCGGACCGCCGGCCCGACCGGGATCATCGCCCCGGTCGGGCCGGCGGCCGTGCGTCACTCCCCGGCGAGCAGCTGCTCGAACGGGGTGGGATTGTCGAACGGGTCGGCGTTCGCCGGTCCCTCGCGCCGGTCCACCTCGCGTGCCAGCTCCCGGGCCGCCCGGTCGATCCGGCGCGGCAGGTTGCCTTCGGCGGTCTCGCCGGCGCCCCAGTCCTCCGGTGCCGCGAAGACCGCGGTCGGCACCACGACGGCCCGCAGGTACGCGAAGAGCGGCCGCAGGGCGTGTTCGAGCACCAGCGAGTGACGGGCGGTACCGCCGGTGGCGGCGATCAGCACCGGCTTGTCCACCAGCGCCGTGTCGTCCAGCACGTCGACGAACGACTTGAACAGCCCGCTGTACGAGGCCGTGAAGGTCGGCGAGACGACGATCAGGCCGTCGGCGCGGGTCACCGCTTCGAGCACGGGCCCGAGCTGCTGAGACGGGTATCCGGTCAGCAGGTTGTTGACCAGGTCGTGCGCGTGGTCCCGCAGTTCGATCGTGTGGATCTCGACCTCGGCGCCGAGCTGCTCCAGCTCCCGCCGGGTCGCCTCGGCCAGCCGGTCGGCCAGCAGCCGACTCGACGACGGCTGCCGCAGACCCGCCGACACCACCGCGATGTTGCGCTTCATCGCCGACACCCCCGCCACTTCCCGCTCCGCCCCCGTACCCAGCATCTCAATCCGAGGCTGAGAACTCGCGGGGACCGCGGGGTATTCCGCCCGGCGGCCGGTCGGCCCGGACGGCGCCCGGTCAGTCGCGGGCGAGCGTCGGGGTGGTGAGCTGGTCGGTGCCCTTGCCGGCCAGGCAGCGGTAGGTGCGCTCGCCGCTCGTCGCCTCATCCCGGCTCGGCGGCAGCACCTCCAGCCGCCAGCCGTTCGGGCTCTTCAGGGTGACCAGCAGGAACGTGTTGGGGTCGCAGACCTGGCGTACCGTCGCGTCGGCCTTGACCGCCTTGTAGTCGTCGGCGGGCAGTTCCCCGGGCACCTCGCCCTCGGCGTAGCTCTCGAAGGTGTGCCGGCCGGTGCAGGGCACCCGGTCGGCCTGCGCCGCCGTACCCCGCACCAGCACCGGCCCGAAGCACTCCAGTTCCGCCGGGCAGCGGCCCCCGCCGGGCAGCGCGACCAGGCAGTTGGCCAGCGCCCCGCCGCCGGCCAACGAGGGGACGCTGCGGGGCGTGGTGACGCCCCGGCTGCTCGCGGTGGGCGTCGGGACCCCGGCGCCGGAGCGCGCCACGGCCCAGGCACCGGCGGCCGCGCCGGCCATCAGGGCGAACACCCCCAGGCCACCGAGGAACCAGCGCAGCGCCCGGCGGGTCAGCGGGGTCCGTACCGTCGGGGTCTCGTCGTCGCGGGGCGGGCGGGGCGCCGGGGGCCGGTACGTCGTTCCGGTCCCGCCGCCCGACGGGTACGGGGGCGAGGCCCCGCCACCCGGCGGGTACGGCGGCGCGCCGCTGACCGGCGTCCGGTAGGGCGGCCCGGAGCTGGGCATGCCCGGGACGGGCGCGCCGGAGGTCGGCGCGATGCCACCGGCCGGGCCGAGCGGTACCGCGGCGAGCATCGCGCCCAGTTCGGCGGCCGACGGCCGGCGGTCCGGGTCGTTGGCCATCCCCGCGCGCAGCACGTCCAGCAGTGCCCGCGGCACCCCGGGCAGGTCCGGGATGGGCTGGTGGAAGAGCTCCATGAGGGTGACCAGGCTCGGGTTGCGGTCGGCCTGCCAGCGCGGCGGCTTGCCGTGCATCACCGCGTAGAGGGTGGCGCAGAGCGCGTACACGTCGACGGCGGGCGAGGGCGGGGCGTGCCGGAACATCTCCGGCGGCGCGTACGCCGGGGTCAGCACCTCCAGGGTGACCGACGCGTCCCGGACCTCGGCGAGCACCGCCAGGCCGAAGTCGGCGAGCACGGCCGTGTTGAAGCGCTGGTAGAGGATGTTCGCCGGCTTGACGTCCCGGTGCAGCACGCCCGAGTCGTGCGCGTGGGCGAGCGCGTCGGCGATCTTCACGCCGAGTTCGCGCGCCTCGACCGCGTCCAGGGGCGAGTTGCGCATCCGCTCCGCGTACGAGCCGTCGCAGAGTTCCATGATCAGGTACGGGTGCTGGTCCGGGGTCACGCCGACGTCGAAGAGGTCGACGACGTGCGGGTGGGACGACATCCGGCCGGCCGCCCGGGCCTCCCGCAGGAACCGGGCCTGGTCCCGCTCGCTGTCCAGGGTGCGGTTCTCCACCTTGACCGCGACCTCGCGCCCCACCGACTGCTGGACCGCGCGGTAGACGGTGGCGTAGCCACCCCGGGCAAAGACCTCCAAATCGGTCAGACCAGGCACGGCCGGCAGCGGCAGCGCGCCGGGCGGGGTATGGGTCACCGTTCGAAAATACCGAAGAGGTGGGACCTTCCGGCGGCCCGCACCGCCGACCGGCCCATACCGGGCCGCGACCGGCGGCTCGACGCGCGACGCGACGGGCGGCGGGTGGGGCTCACGCCTTCGCCGCTACGATCCCGGCCGGCGTCGCGCCGACCCCGCGCCGCCGGTCGAACCAGAGCCCGGCGCCCGTGGCCACCGCCCCGATCCCCTCCCAGAGCGCGACGCCGAAGAACCGGTCCGGCGCCACCTCGGTCACCACGAGCGTGGTGAAGACCGTGAAGGTCAGCAGCCGGAAGAAGACCGAGAAGAGGTGGAACGGCCGCCAGTCGGTGGCCGCGGCGACCAGGTAGTAGACCCCCATGTTCAGCGACGCCATCGACGAGGCGGCCATGAAGGTACGGGTGTGGTCGCCGGCCGCCCGCTGGTCCGCCGCCAGCACCTGGAAGCCGAGCAGGTTCAGCAGCGCCTCCGGCCGTACCAGACCGACAATTCCCATTCCCAGCGCGATGATCCCGAACCCGGCCATCGTCCACGACGCGGCGGTGCGGGGCAGCCTCATCTGTCTCTCCGGTCAGGCAGGAGCGGCGTGCGTCCACCGTGGACACAGGGTCACGGCGACCGCACAGATCGACCAAGGCTAACGTTGTCGCGGCACCGGCGCATCGCCGGTTCCGACAGGAGCACCGCCCGATGCGGCCACCTCGCCGAGCCGCGCGCCGACCGGGCCGGGCACGACCACGCGCGAATCCGGTGCGAGGGCTGCGCCGCCCGCCAGGGTCGCGACGGCCGCGCCCCCGGGCCCGGCCGCGACGGTCGCGCCGCGTGGCGGGGACCACCGCCGGGCCAGCTGGTCGCGCAGCGCCTCGGCGCCCGGCCGCTCGCTGACCTGCTGCGTCGAGTACGCCAACCGGACCGCCTCGTCGGCGGCGGCGATCGCCTCGTCGAGCCGCCCCACCGCCGCCAGCGCCTCGGCCAGCACCTCGGCGCCGAGCACCTGGCCGCGTACCTCCTCGGTGGGCGACTCGACCGCGCGCCGCGCCCACTCCAGCGCCTCGTCGGCCCGGCCCTGCGCCAGCAGCGCCGACGCGTACCGGGCCAGCACGTGCCGGCGCGAGAAGAGCAGCGTGGCGGGGGTCTCCACGTCGACCAGCGGTTCGAGCAGCCGCACGGCGGCGTCCGCGTCGCCGGCCGCGAGCCGGGCGGTCGCCAGCAGCACGGTCGGTCCGGTACGCACGGGACCCGCCGGGTTCTGCGCCCCGACCGTGTCGAGCACGGCCCGCGCGTCCCGCTCCGCCCGCGCCACGTCGCCCTGGTCCAGCGCCACGAAGCCGTGCAACGCCCCGGCCAGCCCCATCAGCAACGGGTGCCGGCTCTCGTGGGCGTACGCCAGCGCGTCGGTGAGCAGGTCGGCCGCGTGCTCCGGCTCGCCCAGCCCCCGCGCCACGGCGCCGCGTACGACCAGCGCGAAGTTGCGGCCCCAGTCGTCCGAGGCGGCGGCGAAGTCCCGGTACGCGCGCCGCGCCCCGCGGTCCGCCTCGCCCAGTTCGCCCAGTTCGGCCGCGGCGAACGCCTCGACCGCGCGCAGCGTGCCCACCGCCCACGCCTCACCGACCCGCTCGCCGAAGGGCAGGAAGATCCGGGCCAGCCGGCGAGTCTCCCGGAGCCGGCCGGCGAGCAGCCGGGCGAACGCGGTGGTGCCGCGCAACCAGGCCCGCCCGACCGGGTCGCCGAGTTCGGCGAAGAGCCGCGCCGCCCGCCCGAGCACCGCGTCGGTACCGGCGAAGTCGCCGCGGGTGGTGGTGACCCAGGCCAGGTTCTGCAACGACCACGCCTGCCCGCGCCGGTCGCCGGAGTCGAGGTTGACCTGGTACGCCCCGGCGAAGCGGCTGCTCGCCTCGGCCAGCCGGCCACCGATGAAGTCGACCATGCCGAGCCGGCGCATCGCCGAGGCGCGCGGGCCGGGCAGGTCCGCGTCGGTGGCCACGTGCAGCGCCTCCTGCCAACTGGCCACCGCCCGCTCGTGCTCGCCCAGCGCCTGGTACGCCTGCCCGGCGACGAGCAGCGCCCCGGCCCGGCTCGACACGTCCTCGCCCGCGTTGGCGCTGATCTTCTCGGCCAGGGCGAGCGACTCGGCCGCGCGGCCCACCTGGAACAGGGCCCGGGCGTGGGTGAGCCGGTCGCAGGCGCCCAGATTGCCGCCGGCCAGGGCGGCAGCCCGCTCGGCGTACGCCACCGCGGCGGCGGGCTCGCCGGCGGCGAGGGCACGCTGGGCGGCCCGCCCCAGCGCCGCGATGCCCAGCGGCGCGACCCGGCGGGCCAGCGCGTCGGAGCGGAGCCCGACCGCGTCGGCCAGCGCGGTGGCCCGCTCGACGTGTTCGGCGACGAAGGCGTCCCGGTCCGCCGGGCTCACCCCGGCCGGGCCCCCGGGTCCGGTCGCGCCGCCCGGGCCGGCCGGCGCCGCCCACTGCGCCAGTACGGCGTGCCGCTCGGCCAGGTCCGCCTTGCCGATCCCCGCGTACGCGGCCTCGCGCATCAGCGGGGTCGCGAAGACGTACCCGCTGCGGGTGCGGTGCAGCATGCGGCGTTGCAGCAGCTCCTCGACGGCCCGGTCCAGCTCGACCGCGACCACGGCGGCGGGGCGGCCGTCGAGGCCGGCCCGGCGCTCACGCAGCGCCTCCAGCGTGCCGGCCGGGACGGTGTCGCCGATGACGGCGGCGTCCCGCAGCACGGAGCGGGCCTCGGCGGGGAGCGCGTCGATGCGCGCGGCGAGCACCGCCGCGAGGTCGCGGGAGAGCAGCCGGCTGCCCAGCGAGCCGGGCACCAGCCGCCACCAGGCGCCGCCGGAGGCGGCACCGGTCGGGTTGCCCCGCTCCAGCACGGTGGTGAGGGCCCCGCGCTCCATCAGCAGGGTGACGAGTTCGGCGAGGTAGAACGGGTTTCCCTGGGCGGTGGCGAGCAGCCGGTCGGCGTCGGCCTGGGGCAGCCGCCCGCCGCCCAGGTACGCGGTGAGCAGCCGGGCCGCGTCCGCGCCGCGCAGCGGCGGCAGGGCGTGCACCTCGGCGTCGGCCACCCGGGTCAGCGCACCGGCGGTGCGGACCAGTTCGGGGCGGCCGAGCAGCAGCACCAGCACCGGCCCGGCCAGCCGGGACAGGGTGACGCCGAGCGCGTCGACCGTCTCCGGGGTGGCGTCGTGCAGGTCGTCGACGATGACCACCAGGGGGCTCTCGGCGGCGAGCGCGCTGAGCAGGTCGGCCACGGCGGCCGGTACCGCCTCGGCGTCGGGGCCGGGACCGCCGGGGCTCCACTCGCCCTCGGCCGGGACCGCGGCGGAGCCGCCGGGCAGCTCGACGTAGCCGAGCAGGCCGAGGAGCAGATCGGTGGCGAACGGCGCCGGGGAGTCCTGGTACCGGGCGAGGCGCTGGCCGAGGCGGCGCAGCCGCTCCTCCGCCACGGGCCGCAGCACGCCGGTCGCCGAGTCGCCGGGCAGGCCGGTCGCGGCGCGGACCAGGTCGGCCAGCGGGGCGAGCCGGCGGCGCTCGCCGAACGCCGCGCAGCGTACGGTGAGCACCCGCGCGCCGGTGTGCGCCGCGTACCGGCCGGGGCCGACGTCGTAGCCGGCGGCGAGCCGCTCGACCTCGGCGGCGAAGCGGGACTTGCCGATCCCCGCCTCGGCCGTCATCAGCAGCACCCGGGGCTCGCTGCGGTCGACGACCTCGGCGAGCCGGCCGGCCACCCGACCGATCTCGGTCTCCCGCCCGACGAAGGGCGCCTCGTCGCCGAGGCCGGAGCGGGTACCGGGCGCGTCGAGCAGACCCAGCAGCTCGTACGCCTCGACCGGTTCCCGCTTGCCCTTGAGCCGCAGCGGCCGCAGCTGCCGCCAGGAGGCGACGCGCCGGGTGGCCGCGGCGGTGCTGGCGCCCGCGTAGACGGCGCCGATCGCGGCGGCGTCGGCGAGCCGGGCGGCCGTGTTGACCGTGTCGCCGATGACCGTGTACTCGATGGCGGCCTGGATGCCGGCGACCACGTCACCGGTGTTGAGGCCGACCCGCAGCCCGAGCGGCGCGCCGCCGCCCTGCTCGTCGTCGAGGACCCGGCGCACCGCGCGCTGCATCGACAGCGCGGCGCGGACCGCCCGCTCGGCGTCGTCCTCGTGCGCGACCGGGGCGCCGAAGACCGCCATGATTCCGTCGCCGGTGAGCTTGTCGACGTGCCCGCCGAAGGTCTTCACGGCGCCGGCCAGGGCCGCGAGGACCCGGTCGGTGACCGCGCCGACCCGCTCCGGGTCGAGATCCTCGGACCAGGACGTGAAGTCGGACAAATCACCAAAGAGCACCGTTACCACGCGGCGTTCGGCCGCGGGCAGGGTCGCCGCGGCCGGCAGCGCGGCGCCACAGTTGTGACAGAACCGCGCGCCGGGTACAGCGACGGTTCCGCACACCGGGCAGGTCACGGAGTGTCCAACCCGCCGGCCGCCGGCTCGGATTCCCGATCTTCGCGGCGCAGATACGCCAACTGCGCCCGAACGGACCATTCGGCCGCGGACCGCAGCGACGGGTCGACGTCGGCGTAGACCCGCGCGACCACCTCGGCGGGGGTGCTGGCGCCGGCGGCGAGCGCCTGGCGCACCTGGTCGAGCCGGGCCCGCCGGTGGGCCAGGTAGAACCGGGCGGCGACGGCGCAGTCGGCGAGCGCCGGGCCGTGCCCCGGCAGGGCGGGAATCCCGTCGTACGCGCTGAGCAACTCCAGGCTGTCCAGGTAGTCGCCGAGGTCGCCGTCGGGGTGGGCGACGATGGTCGTGCCCCGGCCGAGGATGGTGTCGCCGGTGAAGACGGCCTGGTCGCCGTCGCGGTCCACGAGATAGCAGACCGAGTCGCGGGTGTGCCCGGCGGTGTCCAGCGCGTCGATCTGGAAGCCGAAGCCGGCAAAGCTCTCCAGCGGGTCGAGCCGCTGCGTGCCGACGCAGTACGCCGGGTCGGCGGCGAGCACGTGCACCCCGCCGAGCAGTTCGGAGAGGCGACGGGCGCCCTCGACGTGGTCGGGGTGCCCGTGGGTGATCAGGATCAGCCCGATCGGGGCGTACCCGGCGAGCCGGCCGAGGTGCTCCTCGTCCGCCGGTCCCGGGTCGATGATTATGCCCGATTCATCCGTGGATGCCCGGAGTATCCACGTGTTGGTGCCGTCGAGGGTCATCGGGCCCGGGTTGTCCGCCCGCACCAGCGTCACCCAGCTCGGCAGCTGGTCCGCCAGCGCCGCCGCGGGCGCCGTCACATGCCCCGTCATGGCTGCGATGGTACGACCAGTCACCGAGGGCCGGCTCGTCGGCAAGGCGTCACCGGCGACCGGCCCCCTCCCGTCGCCCCTGGCTGAAGGAGGTTTCCACCCGTACGGGGAGGGACCGGTCGAACGCCGGAGCGAGGGTGGCGTCAGGCCACCTCGACGATGACCTCCACCTCGACCGGGGCGTCCCGCGGCAGCTCGGCCACGCCCACCGCGCTGCGCGCGTGCCGGCCCGCCTCCCCGAAGACCGCGCCGAAGAGGTCGGAGGCACCGTTGATGACGCCGGGCTGGCCGGTGAAGCCCTCGGCCGAGGCGACGAAGCCGGTCACCTTGACGATCTTCACGACGTTCTCCAGGCCGACCAGCGCGTCGACCGCCGCCAGCGCGTTGAGCGCGCACTGCTCGGCGAGGTCCTTCGCCTGGTCGGCCGAGACGCCCGCGCCGACCTTGCCGGTGGCCAGCAGCTTGCCGTCCACGATCGGCAGCTGGCCGGAGACGTAGACGTGCCGGCCGGACTGCACCGCCGGTACGTAGCTCGCCAGCGGCGGTACCACCTCGGGCAGGGTCAGTCCCAGCTCGGCCAGCTTGGCGTGCGGCCCGTTGCTCATGCCCGTCCCCCGTCCACCGGCCGGGTTCCCGCGATCCCCGCGCTCACGGCTTGGGCCGCTTGAAGTACGCGACGAGCTGCTCGGAGTTGGGTCCGGGTATCACGGCCACCAGCTCCCAGCCGTCCTCGCCCCAGTTGTCGAGGATCTGCTTGGTCGCGTGTACCAGCAGCGGCACCGTGGCGTACTCCCACTTCTGCATGGCTAGAGGGCTCCCTAATCCGCGGAATCTTCGCCGACAGCCTACGGCCGGGTGCGCCGGGTACGGCCGGGGTGGGCCCACCGGCGCCCGGCCGGCGTCGCCCCCGGGCTCAGGGGCGGTCCCACTGGCGGGGCACCGATCCGCCCTCCGCGCCGACGCCCGGCGCCAGGCCCTCCTCGGCGTCGAGATCGGGGCGGTGACCGCAGGCACCGTAATGCTCGTACTGCTGGGGGCAGCGGGACCGGTCCGGCAGCAGCAGGTCGCAGAAGACCCGGTGCCGGTTGTTCTGGTCGTCCGCGGTGGAGACCGTCGTCTCGCCCGGGTCCAGCTCGTGCAGGAAGGCGAGCGAGCCGGCCACCGTGTACGCCAGCCGGGTGGCCGCGGCGAGGTCGTGCACCCGGATCGGCAGGTGGATCACGTAGCCCGGTTCGTCGTCCTCCCGCCCGCCGGGGGCCCGGCCGGCGGTATGTGGCGGCGGCCGGAAGTGCTGCAACGGATCGGAGCCGCGCCGGTACGAGCGTTCGTTGAGCGGCATGGCGGCCGGCGCGCCGTCGCCGTCGGCGGTCGTACCCGGGGACCGCTGCGGCTGCTGCCGCTGGCTCGTTTCGACGTGTGTACGCGCGTAGTTGTCCACGTGGTCGCGCATGCGGTGCCTCCGGGCGTCGGGTCGGGCGGATGGTCGGCGCCGGATTCGCATTTTCCGGCACTAACTCCTACAACTACTGACAGTAGGGACATTCACCTAGGAGTACAACCTGACGCGCGTCGGCCGCGCCCCACCGAGTTCCTGGCCGGGGCCCGGCTCGTTCCTGGGCGAGGTGCCAGCTCGTTCCTCGCCGGGGCCCGGGTTCGACGGCGCCGCCGAGCGCGTGGCGGCCCGCCGCCCCGGGCCGAAAGGCCCGGCCCGGGGGCGCGGCCCGGACCGTCCGGGTGCGTCCCTTCGCTCGGTGCTACGCGTCGGGGCGCGGGCGCTACGCTCTCCGTCGAGCGGGCCCACGCCCGCCCGCCAGAGGCGATCACCGTTGCCGACGGGCGGTGCGTTGCCGACGGGCGGTGAGCCGGCCGGAGCACCGAACGGCGGTCCAACCGGGGGGAGAACATGACGCAACCACCCAGCGCCGGTGCCGGTGACGCCGCGGACGCCCTCCCGCCCGACGCGGACTCGACCCAGCCCCTGCCGGGTCGGGACGAGCCCACCGCGACGGGTGGCGGCGCTCCCGGTGGCGAGACCGGGGCCTCCGGCCCGGACCCGAGCGGCTCGACCGCCGACGGGTCCCCCGCCGACCCCGCGGACGCGACCGCCGCCAACCCCGCCGCCACCCTCATGGAAGCGCCGAGCGAGCCCGAACCGGCGCCCGGACCGGACCAGGACCGCACGCAGGCCGTACCGACCGGGACCGACCAGGACCGCACCCAGGCCGTACCGACCGGGACCGACCAGGACCGGACCCAGGCCGTACCGACCGGGACCGACCAGGACCGGACCCAGGCCGTACCGAGCGGGCCGGACCAGGACGGGACGCGGACGGCGCCGACCGGGACGGGCCAGGACCTGGAGCGGACCCAGGTCGTACCGACCGCCGCGGCGTTCGACGCGGCGGCGACGATGTCGCTCCCCACCGCGCAGGCCGGCGGGGCCGAACCGGCCGCCGCGCCGGTCCCGCCGCCGCCCGGACCGCAGCTCGCGGCGTCGTCGCCGGGGGCGCCCCAGCCCGCGGTGCCCGGCGTACCGCCCGGCGCGCCCCAGCCCGCGGCCGGGAGCGGCCCGTCCAACGGGCCGGGGTATCCGCCGCCACAGCCCGGCCAACCGCAGCCCGGCTACCCCCAGCCCGGCCAGCCACCGGTCTACGGCACCCCGCCGCAGCCGCAGCCACCCAGGAAGCGCCGCGGCCTGCTGATCGCCGCGCTCTCGCTGGTCGTGATGGTGCTGCTCTGCGGTGGCGGCGGTACCGCCGCCTTCTTCCTGCTGCGCGACGGCGGCAACGGCGAGGGCGCGGCCGAGCCGGTCACCGCCGTGGACAGCTTCCTCACCGCGGTCTACACGGACAAGGACGCCACCGAGGCGGCGAGCCTGGTCTGCTCCGAGGCCCGCGACCGCGCCGCGATCGAGGAGAAGGTCGCCGAGATCCGGCAGTACTCGGCCACGTACCGCGAGCCGCGCTTCAAGTGGACCCCGCCGAAGGTCGAGGACCAGGACGCCGACCGCGCCACGGTGTCGGTGAAGTTGACCATGACGACCAGCGACGAGAAGATCAGCGACCAGCAGCTCAAGTTCACCGTGATCCAGAAGACCGGCTGGTGGGTCTGCGACGTCAGCTGAGACCGGACCGTCGCGAGGGCGGAGGTCGGGCGGTCCGGGTGCGGCGGGTGGCCGGCGTCACCCGGGCCGGCGCACGGCCTGCGGTGTCCTGACATGATCGACAGAACATGACCTACGCTCGAAGCGTGCGCGCAGGTGAACGAGCGGTCAACCCGGCGACCACGGGCTGGCCGGCCCGGCTCCACGTGGTCACCGGGAAGGGCGGCACGGGCAAGACCACCGTCGCGGCGGCGCTGGCGCTCGCGCTCGCCGCCGAGGGGCGCCGTACCCTGCTCGTCGAGGTCGAGGGCCGGCAGGGCATCGCCCAGCTCTTCGGCACCGACCCGCTGCCGTACGAGGAGCGCCGGATCGCCGCGGTGCCCGGCGGCGGCGAGGTGCGGGCCCTGGCGGTCGACCCGGAAGAGGCGCTGCTCGAATACCTCGACATGTTCTACAAGCTCGGCGCGGCCGGCCGGGCCCTGCGCAAGTTCGGCGCCATCGACTTCGCCACCACCATCGCCCCCGGCCTGCGGGACGTCCTGCTCACCGGCAAGGTGAAGGAGGCCACCACCCGTACCGTCGACCGGCGCCGGGTCTACGACTCGGTGATCCTCGACGCGCCGCCGACCGGGCGGATCGGCCGCTTCCTCAACGTCACGGCCGAGGCCGCCCGGCTGGCCAAGGTCGGCCCGATCAAGACCCAGAGCGAGGGGGTCGCCGCGCTGCTGCGCTCTCCGATCACGTCGGTGCACGTCGTGACGCTGCTGGAGGAGATGCCGGTGCAGGAGACCATCGACGCGATCGAGGAGCTGGGCAAGCTCGGCATCCCGGTCGGCCGGGTGATCCTGAACGCCGCGAGCCCTCCGCTGCTGGCCGGCAAGGTCACCCAGGCCGAGCTGCGCCGCGGGCTGGTCGCGGCCGGGCTGCCGGCGGACCGTACGACGGTCGCCGGGCTGCACGCCGAGGCGCGGGACCAGATCACCCGGCGGGCGCTGGAGGACTCGCTCCGGGCGGACCTGGCCGAGCTGGGGGTACCGATGATCGAGTTGCCGCTGTTGACCAGCGGGGTGGACCGGGCGAGCCTGGACCGGCTCGCCGCCGCGCTCGGCTGACCGGGAACGGCCCCTCCGGACGGAACCCGGCTGGCCGATTGACTCACACCTCCCGCCGCCCTCGGGTCGCGGACGTGGCAATCCCGATACGCTCGTTTCGTGCCTTCCGATCACGCGGCGCCACAGCTGGACGTCGACCAGATCCTCGCCGACCCCGGTGTGCGGATCGTCGTCTGCTGCGGCGCGGGCGGCGTCGGCAAGACCACCACGGCCGCGGCGCTCGCGCTGCGGGCCGCCGAACGGCACGGCCGCCGTACGGTCGTACTGACGATCGACCCGGCCCGCCGGCTGGCCCAGTCGCTCGGCCTCACCGAGCTGGACAACACCCCGCGCCAGGTCAAGGGGATCGACGCCGAGTCCAGCGGTGGCGAGCTGCACGCCATGATGCTCGACATGAAGCGGACCTTCGACGACGTGGTGCTCGCGCACACCGACCCGGCGAAGGCCGCGGAGATCTTCGCCAACCCCTTCTACCAGGCGATGAGTTCGACCTTCGCGGGTACGCAGGAGTACATGGCGATGGAGAAGCTCGGGCAGCTCCACGCCCGGGGCGAGTGGGACCTGATCGTGGTCGACACCCCGCCGTCCCGTTCGGCGCTGGACTTCCTGGACGCGCCGGCCCGGCTCTCCCGCTTCCTCGACGGACGGATGCTGCGGCTGCTGCTGGCCCCGGCGCGCTCCGGCGGGCGGAGCATGTTCAGCCTGGTCACGGCCTCGTTCGGGATGTTCTCCCGGGTGGTACAGAAGATCCTCGGCGCGCAGTTGCTGACCGACCTGTCGGGGTTCGTGGCGGCGCTCGACTCGATGTTCGGCGGCTTCCGGCAGCGCGCCGAGCAGACGTACCGGATCCTGCAGGCCCGGGAGACGGCGTTCCTGCTGGTCGCGGCGCCGGAGCCGGACGCGGTACGGGAGGCGGCCTACTTCGCGGGGCGGCTGGGCGAGGAGCGGATGCCGCTGGCCGGGCTGGTCCTCAACCGGGTGCACCGGCCGGCCGTGCCGGAGCCGACGGCGGAGGAGAGCCTGGCCGCCGCCGAGCGGCTGGCGGAGCTGGGCGGCCACGCGGCGACGGTGGAGACGCTGCGGGCGCACGCCGCGCTGATGGAGCAGGCGGCCCGGGAGCAGCGGGTGGCGGCCCGGTTCACCGACGCGTTCCCGGCGGTACCGACGGTGGCGGTGACGGCGCAGCCCGCCGACGTCCACGACGTCGACGGGCTGCGCACGATCGGTGCCGCGATCAGCCGGCAGTGACCAGCGACTTCTGCTTGTCCCGCATCGCGGCCTCGAACATCTTCCGCCAACTGGCCACCTGCGGGTGCCGGCGGAGCAGGGCGCGGCGCTCTCGTTCGGTCATGCCGCCCCAGACCCCGAATTCGATCCGGTTGTCGAGCGCGTCCGCGAGGCACTCGTACCGCACCGGGCAGCTGCGGCAGATCCGCTTCGCCACGTTCTGTTCGGCACCCTGCACGAACAGCGCGTCAGGGTCCCCGTTCTGACACGCCGCCAACGTGGGCCAGTCTGGAATCATGCCCATCTGTTCACGTCCCCCCTTGACATTTCCCGCTACAAAGCAATCCCGCTGCCGGCTCGCGCCGGACACCGGCGATAACCCCCCTGGCGGCCGCCGGGTACATCTCCCCCAAGACGCACCAAACGGCCTGCGATCCCTCGCCGTACCATCATGCTCTGTAGTCAACTAGTTACGCAACGTTGTCGGCCAAATCCATGAATCCGGACACTCCAGACTCTTCGCCTGGCCGCCGATCCCCGCAATACCCGGCAGTGGCCTGCGAAAACGCCACGGGGATCGCCCGCGAGGAGGAGACTCGACGGCGCGTGCCGCAACCACTGCCAGGTGTGTTGCCGTGCGCTTAGCACAACGAGGCCGGCGCCCGCAGGAAATGGGGAAAGTACGCGGGACATGACCTTGTTGCCGCCGCACGCACCCGGACGGGCTCACGTACCCTGACGGGGTGACCTGGATGCGGAAACGTGACCACAATGTGCTGACGAATGCCGCGTCGCTACTGATCTGCGGCTTACTGGCCGGCGTCGTGGTCGCCGCGGCCGCCTTCCCCGCAGTGGCGATGTCCGGCCTGGCCGCGAAGGCGGGCGCCGAAACCTTCGACAAACTGCCGAGCGAGCTGACCGTCAGGCGGGCTCCGCAGATCACCTACCTGTACGCCTCGGACGGCAAAACGCCGCTCGCCACCATGTACGACGAGAACCGGCGGGACGTACCGCTGAAGGACGTCTCGCCGAACATGTCGAAGGCCATCATCGCCGCCGAGGACCACGACTTCTACAAGCACAACGGCGTCGACATGAAGGGCATCGCCCGCGCCTTCGTCAACAACAACAGCGGCGGCGACCAGCAGGGCGCCTCCACGTTGACGATGCAGTACGTGCGCCTGGCGATCTCCTATTCGGCCACCAGCCCCGAGGACGTCATCGCGGCGACCGAGGACACGCCGGGCCGGAAGCTGCGCGAGATGCGGTACGCCCTGCAGATCGACCGCGACCTCAGCAAGGACGAGATCCTTGAGCGGTACCTCAACATCGCCGCCTTCGGCAACGGCGCGTACGGGATCTTCGCCGCCAGCCAGGTCTACTTCGGCAAGCCGCCCAAGGATCTGAAGATCGAGGAGGCGGCGATGCTCGCGGGCCTGGTCAAGGCCCCGACGTCGTTCGACCCGACGACCAAGGAGGGCTACCCGAAGGCGGTGGAGCGCCGCAACTACGTGATCCAGAACATGGTGATCACGGGCGCGATCACGCAGGCGGAGGCGGACGCCGCGAAGGCGGTCAAGCTGGTGGTGAAGGACAAGCGGACGCCGAACGGCTGCGTCTCGACCACCAAGAACACCTGGGGCTTCTTCTGCGACTTCTTCTACCGCTGGTGGCTGGACCAGGAGACCTTCGGCGCGACCACGTACGACCGTGAGCGGCGGCTCAAGAGCGGTGGCTACAGCATCGTCACCACGCTCGACCCGAAGGTCCAGGACGCCGCGAACAAGAACATCGACAAGGACTTCAAGGCCAACCAGAAAGAGGCCATGATGCTGGCCGCGATCGAGCCCGGCAGCGGCCGGGTACGCGCGCTGGCGGTCAACCGGACCTTCAAGCTGGACAACCCCGAGAAGCCGGCCAACGGCATCTCCAGCAACCCGGCCAAGAAGCGCAAGGGCATCCGGGGCACGTACCCGAACACGACGAACCCGCTGCTCACCGGCGGCGGCGACATCACCGGGTACCAGGCCGGCTCGACCTTCAAGATGTTCACGCTGGTGGCGGCCCTGGAGAAGGGCCTGCCGCTCAGCTACTCGATCAACGCGCCGCAGCAGTTCGTGTCGAAGTACATCATCGACTCCAGCAGCGACGCGGCCTGCAACGGCAACCACTACTGCCCGACCAACTCCAGCGCCAGCATGGCCGGCCAGCACAACATGTGGACCGCCTTCGGCGCCTCGGTGAACACGTACTTCGTCCCGCTGGAGCAGAAGGTCGGCGCGGCGAACGTGGTCGACGTGGCCAAGCGGCTCGGCATCCAGTTCCGCGCGGCCACCGACGCCGCCATCGCCAACGACCGGAACGCCGCCAACCAGTGGGGCGCCTTCACCCTCGGCGTCTCCTCCACCACCCCGCTGGAGCTGGCCAACGCGTACGCCACCCTCGCCGCGGACGGCAAGTACTGCGCGCCGATCCCGGTGCAGGAGATCCGCGACCAGGACGGCCAGAAGCTGGACGTGGCGAACCCGCAGTGCAAGCAGGTGGTCAAGACCGAGGTGGCGCGCTCCGCGGTCGACGCGGCCCGCTGCCCGGTCGGCGACAACTCCCCGACCTCGAAGTGCGGCTCGTCCCGTACCGCGGGCAACGTGCGCGGCATCGTCGACCACCCGGTCGCCGGCAAGAGCGGTACCACCGACTCGGAGCGGACCGCGGCGCTGGTGGCGATGACCAAGCAGCTCGCGATCGCCGGCATCCTCGCCGACCCGGACTGGCCGCAGACCAACGAGAAGATGAAGCACGACCAGCCGGGCGGTGTGAACCCGCCGGTCTACAACACGCTGCGCGACGCGATGAAGGGCAAGCCGTCGATCAACTTCACGCCGCCGGGCGGCAAGTCCGTCGACGGCGACCAGCGGTCGATCCCCGACGTCAAGTGCCAGTCCAAGGACTCGGCGCGGGCCCGGCTCAAGGACGCCGGCTTCGAGGTCGAGATCGAGGACGGCACCGTGAATTCGAGCTGCCCCGCCGGTACCGTGGCCGGCACCGACCCCTCGGGCCGCACCACCAAGGGCGACACGGTTCTGTTGCAGATCAGCAACGGACGGGGCGGTAACAACAACGGCGGTAACAACAACGGCGGCAACCAGGGCCGTCCGGGCGGTCCGGCCGGGCCGGGTCGGCCGCCGGGCTGACCGGTAGCGGCGACGCCGACGGGCGGGGCCCCCGGGGGGGGGGCGCCCGGGGGGGGGCGCGGCCCCGGCAG